>USCR01000152.1 GCA_900553295.1 uncultured Eubacteriales bacterium
CGCCTTGCACGCGCGGCAGTCCATCAGCGGGTCGTTGAAGCCGCCCACGTGGCCGGAGGCTACCCACACCTCCCGGTTCATCAGGATGGCGCTGTCCAGGCCGGTGTTGTACTTGCTTTCCTGGACAAACTTCTGCCACCAGGCCTTCTTGACGTTGTTTTTCAGCTCCACACCCAGGGGGCCGTAGTCCCAGGTGTTGGCCAGGCCGCCGTAAATCTCGCTGCCCGCAAAAATAAAGCCGCGGTTCTTGCAAAGAGCCACCAGCTTATCCATCGTGAGCTCCGCCATTGCGTTTTCCTCCCTCATGTGCATGTCAATACTCTATGTATCATAGGCGCAAAGCCAGGTTTTGTCAAGGTAAAACCCATGTCCCCAGGGAAAAAACAAAGTGGAGGAGCCAGCGCTGCTCCTCCACTTGGCATGGGTAATGCTGTTAGACTTTACTCCGCGGCGGGCGCTTCGGTGGGCGCCTGGGTGGCCTGAGCCTGATCCACCTGCATGTAGGCGTTGCCGGCGTCGGTGTAGATTACTTCCGCCTCGGATACCCAGGCATCGAGCTTTTCACCAAACAGGGTGTTTTCCTTGTCCGTTATCAGGCTCTGGGTCAGGGTGTTCTTGATCTCGTCGGTGTATTCCACGGGGCCGCCGGGCACGTCCCGCACATAGCACACGATGTACACCCCATGGGTGCCCACATAGGGCTCGGATACCTCGCCGATCTCATCCACGGAGAAGGCAGCGCGCACAAAGGCGGGATCAAAGTAGATGCTGTCCATGCTCACGCTGTATCCCTGGGACTTGTAGGGCTCTTGGGTCATGCCGGGGTCGGTGTTGTATTCCGCGATCAGGTCGGCAAAGGGCGTGCCGGTGGCCAGCTTGGCCTTGATCTCGTCCACGGTGGGCTGCACGGAGGCCAGGATGGCCGCGTAGGCAGCGTCCACGTCCGCCTGGGTGACGGGGGTGGCGGTGGGTTCGGCGGAAGCGTCCGCGGTGGCGGAGGCATCTCCCTCGTTGGCCTTCTCCGCCTCATCCTGCGCCTCTTCCAGGGAAGCCTGCAGGCCCTGATAGTTGCTCATCAGCTCGGAATCCACCTGCAGCAGGATCTGGGTCACACCCCGATATCCTTCGGGCACGTAGTAGGGCGTCATGCCAAAGTAGTACAGTGCCTGTTCGTACATGGAGGGGTCCGCATAGGTCTGCTTGTCGGCTTCCACCTGGGCGTCAAAGGCGGCGCGCACTTCCTCGTCGGTAACAGTGGCGTCCTTGACCATGTCCGCGTAGAGACGCTCATAGATCATGTCCTGACGCAGCGAGGCAGTCAGCGCCTCCAGGGTGTAGCCCTGAGCCTCCAGGGCAGCAATAGCGTTTACCCGCGCGGTCGCCTTGTCCGCGTCGGTGGCGTCCTCGGCCAGGCCGGCGTTGTTGGTGATCCAGTTTTCAATTTCGGTGTCCAGGGTTGCCTGGGCATCCTGCTGCAGCTGGGTTTCCTCCTCGGCGGTGAACTGGCCAAAGCCCAGCTCCTTTGCCTTCTGGAAGAACACGGCCTGCTCCACGCTGCCCTGGATGGCTGCCTGCTGAATGTACGCGGTCAGCTCGGGGTTGGTGATGTCAAAGCCCTGGGAGTAGTACAGGTACAGCAGGTAGTAAGCGTAGCTGTCCACGTCGGACTGCATCAGGTTTTCACCATTGACCACAGCCAGGACCGTGTCCTCCTGGGCGGTGTCCTCTGCCACGCTTTCGCTTTCCACCTCGGCTTCCTCGGAGGCGGGCAGCTCGGGCAGTTCAGCCAGGGCGCAACCGCCCATCAGGCACAGCGCCAGCAACAGCGCCAACAAACGGGAGAAGTTCTTCATGCTCGGTTTCCTTTCTTGACCGCGCTCAGTGCGCGAAATCTTAGCAACATTATGACACGAAACGGCCCCGGGCGCAAGTACCTGCATGCCCCGGGGCCAAAAGTTACAGACCATTCAAATCATTGCAAGAATTTTCCGCAGGCTCCTTCATGGGCAGCGCGCCGCATCCCCGCAGGCGGCCGGTCATGGCGGAGAGGATCAGCTTTTGCCCCAACAGCTCCCGGAAGCGGGCGGTTTTCGTCTTGCCCTCCAGGCGCAGGGCGCTGAGCTGCTGGGAAAGGCGGGCCTCCTCGGCCAGCACATCCTCCATCATGGTTTCCAGGCGGCTGAGCCGGCGCAGGGCCTCCGCTTCCCGGCCGGGAAGCAGCTCCCCCTCCCGCGTGGTGGTTCGTTCCATACACGTGCCCTCCTTAGGCCTTTACGTCATAGGTGGGGTCAATGGCCTTGAGCTCCCGGAAGGTGTCAATCTCGCAGATGTCCTGGAAGGTGCACTCCCGCACCTCCACCTTGTACTCGTTGATGAAGTACTCCAGGGGCACCAGGTCCCATTCCCGTTCCTTTCCTCCGGGCATGTCAAACACGGCCTTCAGGTGCTCGGCCAGCCGGGCGCCGTCCGCGGCGGTCCAGTAGCTGATGCCGAACATGTGCATGCAGTTCTCCCCGCCGATGCCCACCCGGGCAATGTACCCGTTTTTCATGTGGAAGCACCAGTCCTCCGTTTTGCTCACGGGTACGCCCAGGTAATTGCTGCAATACTGGTACTTGGTAATCAGCCCGGGATTGTGCAGCACCAGGTCCGCCTCCAGCACATAGGCGTTTTGCAGCAGATACCGCGCGCACATGAGAGAGGCGATGTTCTTGGCCTCGTTGTAGGCGGGGTTCTCAATGAACTTGATCATGGGATACTTGAACAGCAGCTGGTCGAATTGCTCGGCCAGGTATCCCCGTACAATGTAAATCTCCTGGATGCCCGCGGCCACCACCGCGTCCAGCAGGGTGTCGATCATGCGCGTGCCGTTGACGCGCACCAGGGGCTTGGGGGTGTTCAGGGTAATGGGCACCATGCGGGAACCAAAGCCCGCGGCCACGAATACCGCCCGCTTGGCCCGGTAGGGTTCCAGGGCGGCCAGGCCCTGGGGGGTCAGCTGGTTTTTCTGGACGTAACCCAGCTCCTGCAATTCCTTAAGGGTTTTGTTCACCGTGCCCACGGACCGCCCCGAGGCGGCGGCCAGCTCCCGCTGGGTGGGCGTGCGGCTTCCCGCGGCCTCCAGGTTGGTCATCAGGTCAAACTGCGTGCGGCTCAGGCCCATGCAATGTATCCTCCCCTTCGTTCAATACGAGAGCATTATATACCCGCCGGTGAACAAATGCAAGAAAAGCCGCGTCGCCGCTTGACAAAAAAAGGCGTTTCTTTTACAATAGACAAACCTTGGGGCGCACTCGCCCCGCCCATGCTTGCAGCATCATATGCGTAAGCCTCTGCGATCAGGAAACGGGCAAAATTTCACCGTTTCAAAAAACGCGGGGGTTTTTTAGCCTTTTTTGGCCCCCGCCCATGGAAAGGCGGCGATATCCCATGACCAAGTTACCCGATCATCCCCAGAGCCAGGCAGAATACCAGCACCTGCAGCAGACCTGCGACGTCATCAGCCTGGAAACCCGCAAGCTGGAGGCGGAAACCGGCGTGGGCGCGGAGGAAAAGCGCGTGGTGTCCGTGCCCCAGGACGCCACCATGGACGAGATCGTCGCCCTGGACATTTTCCGCATGAAGCTGGATACCCTGCACCAGCTGGGCCTGGCGGCCCATCAGGCGTACTTTGCCCGGCTGGACTTCATCCCGGCGGGGGGCAAGCCGGAAACCCACTACCTGGGCCGCTGGGGGGTGATGACCACCCCGGAGTTTGACACGGTGGTGGTGGACTGGCGCTCCCCAGTGGCGAACCTGTATTATTCCGGGCAGATCGGCCCCATGTCCTATGCCGCGCCGGATGGCACGGTGACGGGGGAATTGACCCTCAAGCGCATGCTCACCGTCCGCGACCGGGAGCTGCTGGGCCTGTTCGACAGCGGGGTGGTGAGCCAGGACGCCTATCTGCAAAGCGTGCTGGGACAGGTCTCCTCGGACAAGCTGCGGGAAATCGTCACCACCATACAGGCGGAGCAGAACCTAGTGATTCGCCACCCTGCCCGGCAGCCGCTGATTGTGCAGGGCGTGGCCGGCAGCGGCAAGACCACCATCGCCCTGCACCGCATTGCCTGGCTGCTCTATGCCCATCGGGAGACCCTGCGGCCCGAGCAGCTGATGATCCTGGCGCCCAATCCGCTGTTCCTGGACTATATCTCCCAGGTGCTGCCGGACTTGGGCGTGGAGCGGGTGGTGCAAACCACCTTCCAGGGCCTGTGCCAGGGCCTGCTGGGCAAGCAGCTGCCCAAGGTGCGGGCTGTGACCCGGCTGGAGGACAAGCTCCAGGCCACCCCCGGGGAACGGGCGGCGGTGGGCGCGGTGCTGCGGCGGAAGGGTTCCCTGGCCTTCAAGGCATCCATCGAGGACTTCGTGGCCCGGTGGCAGGAGGAAATGCTGCCCCAGACCGGGTGGACCTTCGGCAATGTAATCCTGTTCAGCCAGGCGGAGCTGAGAGCCATTTTCCTCAAGCAGCTGGCGCCCTTTCCCCTCAAGGCGCGCATGGACGAAATGAAGAAGTACCTCCGCCGCCGCCTGAAAACCGCCGCCGATGAGATGAAGCGCAAGCTGGAGGCCATGGCCCAGGAGCGGCTGGATACCCTGCTGGCGCGCCTGCCCGACGGGCCGGAGCGCCGCGCCCGGGCCACCCGGCTGCTGGAGAGTCGGGACCAGCGCCTGCGGGAGGTGGACGAGCGGGCCGCGGCCTACCTGAAGGAGTACGCCAAGCTGTGGCCGGACGTCTCCCTGGCCACGGTGTACGGGCTGTATCTGCGCCGCTGCGAGGCGCAAAGCGTGCAGGACGCAACCCTGCCCTACCTGGAAAAGGGGCAGGCCCAGCTGGAGGACCTGCCTGCGCTGGTTACCCTGGGCCGCCTCATCTGCGGGGTGAAACAGTTGCCCATTCGCCATGTGGTGGTGGACGAGTGTCAGGATTTCTCCCCCTATCAGGTGCAGCTGCTGCGGGAGCTTACCGCCGGGGCGTCCTTTACCCTGGTGGGGGATTTGATGCAGGGCGTCCACGAGGAGGAGGGCATCCACAGCTTCAGTGAGTGGATGGAGCCGGTGTTCCACGGGGAAGCAGCCCTGCGGCAGCTGGTAACCAGTTATCGCAACACCGTGGAGATCATGACCCTGGCCAGCCGGGTAGCCGCCCGCCATCCCAGCTGGAGGCCCGGCCGGTGCTGCGTCACGGGGAAGCGCCCCGGGCATACCCTTGCCGGGATGAAAAGGAACGCATCCAGCGCATTGCCGCACTGGCCAAGCAGTGGCAGGAGGAAGGCTATCACACCGTGGCGGTGATTGAGAAAACCAAGGCCCGGGCCGAGGCCACCTGGCGGGCGCTGAAAAAGCAGCTGCCTGTGCGGCTACTGGCCGAGGGGGACACCGCCTACGCCGGGGGCCTGCTGGTGC
>USCR01000153.1 GCA_900553295.1 uncultured Eubacteriales bacterium
GGCGGCATCCGCGAAATGAAGAAGCTGCCCGGCGCGCTGTTCGTTGTGGACCCCCGCAAGGAGCACATCGCCGTGACTGAAGCCCGCATCCTGGGCATCCCGATTGTGGGTATCGTGGACACCAACTGCGACCCCGATGAAATCGACTACGTGATCCCCGGCAACGACGACGCCATCCGCGCCGTGAAGCTGATTGCCGGCAAGATGGCCGATGCTGTGCTGGAAGGCAAGCAGGGCGAGCAGATGGACGAGGGCGCCGCAGCAGCCGAAGAGGCCGAAAAGGTTGAGGAGACCGTGGAGGCCTGAGCCCCGATCCCCTGAAACAAGTTCATGTGGAGGGGGAGCTTTTCCTGAAAAAGCTCCCCCTTCTTTCATCCAAACAATAGATTTTGAGGGAGGTTTTTCCAATGGCAGTTGTTACCTCTGCAATGGTTAAGGAACTGCGCGAGCGCACCAGCGCTGGCATGATGGACTGCAAAAAGGCCCTGGTCGAGAGCGACGGGGATATGGAAAAGGCCATTGAGTGGCTGCGCGAGAAGGGCCTGAGCCAGGCCGCCAAGAAGGCCAGCCGCATTGCCGCCGAAGGCGTGGTGGCCCAGTACATCTCCGAGGACGGCACCGTGGGTGTTATCGTCGAGGTCAACTGCGAAACCGACTTCGTGGCCAAGACCGACAACTTCGTGAACTTCTGCAACAACGTGGCCAAGCACATTGCCAAGGCCAACCCCGCCGACGTGGACACCCTGCTCACCCAGGCCTTTGTGGGCGACGCTTCCAAGACCGTGTCCGACCTGGTAAGCGAGGCTACCGTGGCCATCGGCGAAAAGATCAGCATCCGCCGCTTCGCCCGCTATGAAACCACCGGCGTGGTGTCCACCTACATCCACATGGGCGGTAAGGTAGGCGTGCTGGTGGAGGTTTCCACCGACAAGCAGGACGACGAGATCAAGGTTTTCGCCCACGACCTGGCCCTGCAGATTGCCGCCGCCAAGCCCGAGGCTGTGCGCCGCGAAGAAGTGGACGCTGCCAAGCTGGAGAAGGAAAAGGAAATTCTCCGTGCCCAGGCCATCAACGAAGGCAAACCCGAGAAGATCGTGGACCGCATGGTGGAAGGCCGCATCGAGAAGTACTACAAGGAAGTCTGCCTGCTGGAGCAGCCCTTCGTCAAGGATGGCGACAAGTCCATCAAGGGCCTGATGGCCGAGGTTGCCAAGGCCACCGGCGCGAACCTGGACGTGGTGCGTTTCGCCCGCTTCGAGCGTGGCGAGGGCATTGAAAAGCGCCAGGACAACTTCGCGGAAGAGATTGCCGCGCAGATGAAGAAGGCGTAAGCATACCGTCACAGGGAGGAACGCGCAAAAAGCCGTTCCTCCCTTTTTTCAGGAATAAGGAGGAATGCACCCTATGGCTACTACCTACAAGCGGGTTTTGCTCAAGCTCAGCGGTGAAGCGCTGAAGTCCGGGAGCGAGCTTTTTGACTTTCCCATGGTGCAGCATGTGGCCCAGGCGATCCGGCAGATGCACGAGCTGGGCACGGAAATCGGCATTGTCATTGGCGCGGGGAACATTTGGCGGGGACGGCAGGGTCCCAGCGCCCACATGGACGCGGTAACCGCCGACCAGATGGGCATGCTGGGCACCATGATCAACTGCCTGTGCGTGGCCGACGCCCTGCGCAAGGAAGGCGTGGACGCGGTGGTCATGTCCGCGGTGGATATGGACCGCTTCGCCCAGCCCTTCAACGCCATGACCGCCCGGGAATACCTGGCCCAGGGCCGTGTGGTGCTCTTTGGCTGCGGCTCGGGAAATCCCTTCTTCTCCACGGACACCGCCGTGGCGCTGCGTGCCATTGAGATGCAGGCGGACGCCATCCTCATGGGCAAGAACATCGACGGGGTCTATACCGCCGATCCCCGCACGGACAGCTCCGCTACTCTCATCCGCGACCTGACCTATGCCCAGGCCCTGGCCCAGGGGTTGAAGGTCATGGACGCCGCCGCCTTCGCCCTGTGCGCGGAGAACCACGTGCCCATGGTGCGGGTGTTTGGCCTGGACAAGCCTGAACGGCTGCTGGAGGTCCTCCAGGGCAGCGACGCGGGCACCTTTGTGCACCCCTGACCTGCTTGATGAAAGCGTAAAAATACGCCGTGCGCATTCCCTTGAATGGTAGAATAGCGCGCGGCGTGTTTTTTTATTGAATTGCTTGCACCTGTTCCAGCAGGAACTCATAGGTCACCGAGCCCACCGCATTGTAGCATACCTTGCCCTCCGCGTCCAGGATCACGGTTACGGGCAACATGGTGGAGACTCCCAGGGAGGCCAGGATCTCCCCGCTCTCGTCCAGCGCCATGGGCAAATGCGCGTATCCGGCCTTTTCCAGCCAGGCCTCCACATCCTCAGTAACCAAATTGGAATGGATGGCCAGCACGTTCACCTGATCCCCCATTTCCTCCGCCAGGCGGTCGAAGTACGGTAGCTCCGCCACGCAAGGGGTACACCAGGTAGCCCAGAAATTCAGCACGGTGACCTTCCCACGGTTTTCCCACAGGTGGAATTCTCCGCCGCCATACAGGGGCATCGTGAAATCCGGAGCCGTCATGCCCACTTGGTAGCCCGTTTCCACCGCTTCCACCGGTGGGGCGGATTCTTGTCCGGGTTGGTTGGCAACCCACAGCGTAACCCCCAACAGCGCCAGCATGCCGGCAACCGCCAGTCCCTGCCAGGGCACACGCCGCTTGGGCGCGTCCTGCCGCAGGAACACTTGAGAACCCTTCCAGGAAATAGCGCCGGTGGGACACACAGCCTTGCAGGCGCCGCAGTGGACGCATTCATGGTCGCCCACCCGGCGGATGTCCACCGGGCAACGGCTCAGGCACAAGCCGCAGTGGGTGCACTTGTCCTCCTCGACCCGGATGCCCAGCAGACTGACCCGGGCAAAAAATCCGTAAATCGCCCCCAACGGGCACAGGAAACGGCAGAAAGCCCGGTAGCAAAACACGCACAGCGCCGCCAGCAAAATCAGGATAACCATTTTTTGCGTGAACAGCCCGTGCAGCATGGAAAAGAGCGAGTCGTTTTCCGGGTGCGTCAGCAGCGCCACCGCACCCTCCAGCGTTCCCGCCGGACAGATATACTTGCAAAAGGCAGGCAGCGGCAGCTGCTGCGCCCCAAAATAGATGGGCACAGCCACCGCCAGCAGTCCCAGGGTCACATATTTGCCATAGGACAGCACCCGCGTTACTTTTCCTTTGGGGATTTTGGGAGTGGGCACACGGTGAATCAGCTCCTGCAGCAGCCCCATGGGGCACAGGAAACCGCAAACCGTCCGTCCCAGGGTCAGCCCCAGGAGCATCAAAATGCCCAACACATACCAGGGACCACGCACCGTGGAAGCCGCCAGGGCGTTTTGCAGGCTACCCAAGGGGCACGCACCCACGGCCCCGGGGCAGGAGTAGCAGTTCAGCCCCGGCACACAAAGGTTCTTCAGGGGGCCGGTATAGATCTCCCCCTGGATAAAGCCCTTCAAATGCGCGTTGTACAAAAGCGCCGCGTATAGCTGGATCCAGCGCCGCCGGGTGGGAGCATGGCAGCGCAGCCAGTTCATCACCTTACCCAAGGCCGATACACTCCGTGCAAATTTGGATGGCCTTCACCAGTACATCCCGCATGCCCTGGTTTCCCACCCCCAGGATCAGCAGAAGCAGGGCCAGGGCGTACAGCGCCGCCCGCAAAAGCCCCAGGCGCCGCACTGGCCGCTGTACGTCGGGCCGCCGTGGCGGTATCCGCAGCTGCGCCGGGCGAAAGCGGCGCCCGACCATCGCCAGCACCACCCACAGGGCTGCTCCCCAGCCCAGCCGCCCCAGGGCACGGCCGGCCAGCTCCCGGGTATAACCGCCGGTAGCGAAAATGGCCAGGGTCTCGCACACAGCCCAGGCCGCCAGCAGCACCGTGGCCGCCGCCAGCATCCAGGGCCAGTATTGGTAAACGGGATGCTTTCCCTTCTCCATGGCGTCTCCTCCTTGCAATACTCGGAAGTATCATACCATATCCCGCAATCGATGGCAATGCACCGTAAAGATTAGAAGCTGATGAAACCTGTACGCAGGGACTTTGCAAATCCCCGCGGAGGTTGTTATAATACCGGAAGGGAGGGGAAACATGTATCGCATTTTCATTGTGGAGGACGATCCCATCATCGCCCGGACAGTCCGGCAGGGGCTGCTCCAGTGGGGATACGATGTGCGCTGCGCGGAGGATTTCAGCCGCGTGACCCAGGAGTTCGCCGCCTTTGATCCCCAGCTGGTGCTGCTGGACGTATCGCTGCCCTTTTTTAACGGCTATCACTGGTGCGGGGAGATCCGCCGGCTATCCAAGGTGCCGGTGATGTTTCTTTCCTCTGCGGCAGATAATCTGAATATCGTCATGGCCATGAACATGGGCGGGGACGACTTCATTCCCAAGCCCTTCGACCTCCAGGTACTGGTTGCCAAGGTACAGGCGCTGCTTCGGCGCACCTATGATTTCAGCGCTCCGGCGCATCTGATCGCCTGCGGGGAGGGCTCCCTGAACCTGGAAAGCGGACAGCTCACCTGTGCCGGCGCCACCGTGGAGCTCACCCGCAACGAGCTGCGGATTCTCCAGCAGCTGCTGGAACGGCGGGGGCAAGTGGTCTCCCGGGGCGAACTGATGACCCGGCTGTGGGAGTCCGACAGCTTCGTGGACGAAAACACCCTCACGGTGAATATCGCCCGGCTGCGCAAAAAGCTGGAGGACGCGGGCGTGCACGCGCTGGTCCGCACCAAAAAGGGGGAAGGGTATTGGATAAGCGGGGAATGATCCGCGCCTGGCTGCGGCGGGAGATACGCACGCTGAGCCTGGTGGGGGGGCTATGCCTCCTCTTTGCCATGGTTTGCCTGCTGTATGGTCTTCCCTGGGAAGCCGTAAGCTATTGCGTGCTTTTGGCCCTGTGCCTGATGTTTTTGGCGGAATGCGCGGGGTATTTCCGCTACCGGGCCAAGCTGATGGAGATTGAGCTGCTGCTGGCGCATCCGCCGGAGAACGCGCCCCCCTTGCCCGCCCCCCACGACCGCCTGGAGCATGACTATCAGGCGCTGATACAGTCCCTGTGTAACGAGCGCACCCGGCAGGCCGCTCATGCGGACCGGGCCCGCCGGGAGATGATGGATTACTACACCCTGTGGGCGCATCAAATCAAGACCCCCCTGTCCGCCATGCGCCTGATGCTGCGTTCCCCTGCCGGAGCCACCGGACCGGAGATGGAAGGCGAGCTGATCCAGGTGGAGCGCTATGTGAGCATGGTGCTCTCCTACCTGCGCCTGGACAGTGAAAGCAGTGATTTCGTTTTTGCCCGCCAGCCTCTGGAACCCATTGTGCGAGGTGTG
>USCR01000154.1 GCA_900553295.1 uncultured Eubacteriales bacterium
GGGGGGCATAGGGGGGAGGTCGGAATCCCCCCTGCCCCCCTGGCCGGCGGAGCCAACCCCCGGAGAAAAAACATCTCATGGGTTCGCCGACGACCCTTTACAACACCTCAACACTCCAGCTCTGATACCGTGCATCCTTTCCTCCAAAAACCTGAAAAAGCCGGTGGCCACGTTTTTCATCGTAGCCACCGGCTCCTTATTTGTGCATCAGTTGTCCAGCGCGTTGCGGTTGGTGGTCACCTTGGCCTCCTGGGTCCAGGTCTCCACCTGCGCGGCGTAGGTCTCATCTTGCTTGGTTGCCAGCAGGGACGCCTCCAGCCCATCCCGGACAGCATCCAGGCCCACGGGGCCCTGCTGCACATCCGCGGCATAGAGCAGGATATGCGTGCCAAACTGGGTGCGCACCTGGCCGGACACATCGCCCACATTCTCCAGGGCCAGCGCCGCAGCCAGGAAGTCCGCGTCAAAGGAAGTGTAGCCCTCGCAGACCGCATAGCCGCCATTCTTGCGCGCGGTGCTGTCCGCCGCCATGCCGGGGTCCTCGTTATACTCGTCAATCAGCGCGTCGAAGTCCTCGCCCGCGTCAATCTTGGCCAGGATCTCCTCGGCCTTGGCATTGAGATGCTTCCAGCCGTTCTCCTTGGCGTTGTTCAGCTGCGTCTCAAAGAAGGCTTTCTCCGCCTGGGCGGTAGCCAGTTCCTTGGCCATTTCCTGCAGGCTCTCGTCAATCTCCTCGGTGAAATTCGCGGTCAGGTCGGAAACGGTGGCCAGGGTGGAGACGGGACGGTCCAACACGGTGGTCACAGATGCCGCTTCGGTATCGGCTTCCGCGTCCTCGGTCGCTTCCGTATCGGTGGTTTCTTCCGCCTCAGGCGCAGCGGTGGGCTCCACGGCCTTGGGCGACTCCATTGCCACACTAACCTGAGCGGCCAGATCATCGGCGGTCAGGGTGGTTTCCGTGCCCAGGGCGCTGATGGCGTTGTTCAGGCTGGTGGTCAGGGTGGAGACCTCGGTGGTCTTGTCAGAGATCAGGTCCTGCAGGGTATCGATGATCTCCTGGTCCTCCTCGCTGAATTGCAGCAGGATCTGCTTCACCAGACGCACGCCAGCAGGCGCATAATACACGGTGCTGCCGTTGTTCAGGGCGCTCACGTAGGACGTGGGCGTGGCGTCATACGTTTCCTGCTGGGAAGCGACCTTTTCGTCGTAATCCGCCTGCAGTTCTTCCTCGGTCACCACCACGTCCTTGATGGTCTCCTCACGGAGCTTGTCCAGCATCTTGGTGTGCTTATAGCTTGCTTCCAGCTGTTCGCGGGTATAGCCCATTTCGGCCATGCGGGCTTCCAGGGCAGCGTCCAGCTCGTCACCGGTGAGTTCCGTATCGGCAAACTCCTGGCTTTGCAGGCTGCTCTTGTTGCTTTCCCAATCGGTGTCCACCGATTCGGCAATTTCCGCCAGCTCCTCCTCGGTAAACTCATTCAGGCCCAGCTCCTGCGCCTTCAGGGTTTCCACGGCGTCCTCCACCAGCATGTCCATCACATCGTCCTTGGTTTGGGCGATGATGGTGGGATCGGTGGGATCATAGCTATAGCCCAGCCTGCTGTACAGGTAGGACATGTAGTTCAGCTGGTAGTTTACCTCGTCCAGCACTTCGCCTTTGGTGTACACAATATCCTCGCCGCCGGCGCTGTTGGATACGCGAACCACTTCCGTGGCGCGGTCCACGGCCTCATCCTTTTCGATCAGGGTGCAACCGGTCAAAAGCATGGTTACGACCAGCATGCACGCCAGAAAAGCCTTCTTGTGCACTTTACGTCTCTCCAATCTGTGATAAAAGTGAGTCGGTTACTTCGCCTATTATACTGCATGATGGCCCTGTAAAGCAAGGCAAAATCCTGTTTTTTCTACCTTGTGTTTGTAAACGAATCATGAACACAGGCCCGGCCGCCAAAGCCCTTAGGCCTGGGCGATTTCCCCATGCAGGCCATAGCGGCGCTTCATGTAGCCGTCCAGGTTGCCGTATTCGCTTACGCGAATGGTTTGTATCTCCAGCCGCTCCATCACGCTGAGCAGGATGCAAATGCCGTGTACCACAATGTCCGCCCGGTGCGGCTGCAACCCCGGCAGGCGCAAACGTTCCGCCAGGGGCATGTCCGCCAGGCGCGTGGCCCACGCCTGCGCCGCCTGCCTGGTGAGCAGCGTGCCGTGCATATAGGTGCGCTCCGTCCAGGGGATTTCCTTTACCATGGCTGCCAGGGTGGTGAAGGTGCCGCCCACGCCGATCCATTTCTCCGGCAGGCGCAGGTCAGGATAGCGGGCCAGTTCCTCCTCCAGGATGCTGCGGGCCAGGGCGCATACCCCGGGGACATCCGCGCTGGAGGCAATGGGCATGCGCTGGTAGAGCCGCACCGCGCCCATCTGGCAGCTGAAGGCGCAGTCAATGCGCGCCCCCTGGCCCACCACCACCTCCGTGGAGCCGCCGCCAATGTCCACCACGCCGCAGTAATCCCCGTCGGTGGCCCCCAGGAAGGATAGGGAAGCCTCCTGGGCGCCGGTGCAAATCTCCAGCTCCAGGCCGGTTTCCTGGCGCAGCAGCGCGGCAAACTCGCCCTGATTGGCCGCGTCCCTGGTGGCGCTGGTGGCGAACAGGCGGATTTCCTCCGCCCCTTGCTCCCGGGCGGAAAGGGCCATGCGCCGCACCGCCGCCGCTGTCTGCGTCATGCTCTCGCCGCTCAGCCGTCCCTGGGCATCCAGCCCCGCAAACAGCCGCGTGCCTTCCCGATCCCGCATTAGCCTGCGTCCCTGGCCATTGGCAATCTCCGCCAGAAGCATGCGCACCGAATTGGAACCGATCCCGATGACCGCCGCCTTCATACCGCCGACCTCCCCCGTATTTCTTTGCCGGGCAAACCGTGGGCTATTCCGTTCCCTATGCCTTTGTCCCATGTGCAAAAAAGCCATCCCTGTGCCCGCAGCGCAGGGATGGTCCTTGGATGGGTTCAGGGCTCCGTGGCTCCCTGAACCGCGCCGGTCTGTGCCGTATCTTCGTCATACAGCGCGCCGGGATTTACAATTTCAAAGCGCAGCTCTCCAGGGTTGACATACTGATAGTCGCTGCGCGCACGGTCCATGATGTAGCTTTCCGTGCCCACCTGGGAAATTTCCTCGGTCAGCTCCTCCTGTTGGCGCACCAGGGCGCTAAGCTGGCTGGTGAGCGTTTCCTCCCGGGCCCGCAGCTCCACCATGTGCCCGTTTACCTGGTGAACGGCCACAAAAAACGCCGTAAGTGCCGCAACGCAAATCAGCGCCAGTTTGGTCCAGCGCATCTCCTTGGCCTGCATGGGCGACCGCTCCCTTCCATTTTCATTCAGGCAATTTTGGTGAAGCAGGCGCCACCGGCGAAGGAGGCTTCTCCGGCGCGTACGCTTGTTTCTCCGCATTGTAAATGGAATGGTTCGCCTCTGCATGGGCGTTTTCCTGCTGCACGGGAGCGTTTTCCCCATGTTTTTTTCCATGCAGCCGCCGCCCCAGCCAGGCCACCACGCTCCCCGGGCCCAGCAAATACATCAGCGCCCCCAGCAACACGCCCAGCAGCGCATACAGCCGCAGCTGTTCCTCCCGCCAGCGCAGCAGCACGCCCAGCAGCGAGGCCCCCAGGCTTACGGCAAACAGCCCGTCCCAGAGCGCCCCCAGCCCGGGCATGCGTCGGCGCACCCAGGAAAGCAGCTGCCACCACGCGCCCAGCCCTATGCCAACCCCCAGCAGGGTCAAAAATACAGCCCCCTGCTGCGGTATGAGAAACAGTTTTTCCATGGTCCTTACTTCAGCGCCCGGCGCAGCAGGCTACCCCGGCGTTTTCCCCCATTGCCCTCGTAGTGCAAGCCGTCGATGGTTCCCTCCAGGGACAGCTTGCCCTCCTCCAGCAGCAGGCTGGACACATGCAGTCCCGCGCCGCTGAGGATCAGCCGCCCGCCGTGGGTGCTGAGCACAATCTGTCCATCATCGAAGCTCTCCACCTCCGTAACGCCGGTAATCATGGCCTTTTCCCGTTTTTCCAAAATCAGGCCGTAGTTCGGCTGCTGCGCCGCTTCTTCCCGCATGGTAGGCTCCCCCTTCCTGTGGTTCCTGCACCGCATCCTATGCGGCAAACCTTGGCGGCAGAACCTTTTCACCCATGGCAAAACCATTGACAAATTCCGGCCCGTGGCTACAATAGGAATGTGGTTCATTTCATTTATTCGCAATCATACCGGCCACAGTTTCCCCATGAAAGGAAGGATTCCATGTTTGGCTATCGACCGGACGGACGGCGGATCAGCAGCATTGATCCCATTGTCCGCATGACCCCCTACCTGATGCCCATGCGATGCGACGCCCAGGTTTTCCTGCAGCACAAGGTGGATTACGAAAAGCTGGCGCGTTACATTGCCGCCCAGAGCAACAAGGGCGAAAAGATCACCTTCATGAACATCATCGTTGCCGCCTATGTGCGCGCGGTGAGCCAGCATCCGGAAGTCAACCGCTTCATCATGAACAAGCAATACTACTCCCGGAACAACTGCACCGTTTCCTTCACCATGCTCAAGGACCCCCATAACGCTGACGGCGGAGAAACCGTGGTCAAGATTCGCTTCGACCCCACCGATACCATTTACGACGTACGCGACCGCATGAGCGCTCAGGTGGAGGCCAACCGCGGCGTAGAGCAAAAGAACTTTGCGGACAAGCTGGCCAGGGGGGTACTGGCTGTGCCCTGCGTACCCACGCTGGTGGTGGGGTTGGTTCGCCTGCTGGACCGCTATGGTCTATGCCCCGGCGCGCTGCTGGATGAGCTGCCCTTCCACACGGGCATGTTTATCACCAACAATGCCTCCATTGGGCTGCATCACGTTAACCATCACATTTACAATTTTGGTTCCACCAGCCTGTTCTTTGGCATGGGTACGGTGGAACGCAGCGTGGTGCTGGACGGTGACGGCAAGCCTCGGCTGAAGCGGATGCTCCCCATTGGCATTACCGCCGATGAGCGCGTATGCTCCGGTGCCCATTACGCCGGTTTCTTTGCCACCATGTCCTCCCATCTGAACAATCCCGAGCTATTGGAAGCGCCCCCGGAGGCCGTTCGCTACGACCCCAAGGTGGAGTATCACGAGCCGAAGATTCGGGAGCGTCAGGTGACCACGGAGAAGGCTACTGTTTCTGCTTAAATAAGATGCCGCAGTCGTTTTGGAAGAGACTGCGGCGTTTTTTGATGGGTGGGCGGTTGTTTTTTGCTGCAATAAGGAAATTGTTGCTTGGGGGAGGTTTCGTCCGCCTGCGGGCGGACGAGGTACTTTCCCCGCGCGGGAAAGTA
>USCR01000155.1 GCA_900553295.1 uncultured Eubacteriales bacterium
CTAAAATGCATACGAAGGGATGATGCGCTGGCTTTATCCTTTGATGCCCGTAGAGGCAATGCCTTCCACCAGGGACTTTTGGAATACCAGGAAAATAATGGTGGCCGGTACAATGGACAAGGTGGACATAGCCAGGGTAGAGCCGATATCCGACCCGGAGGACGGGTCGTTAAACAGCTGCAAGGCCAGGGAAACGGGGCGCATGCTTGCCCGATTCACATACAGCAGGGCAGAGAGGTAATCGTCCCAGCGCCAGATAAAAGAGAAGATGGCAGAGGTTACCAGCGCAGGGACAATCAGCGGCAGAATGATGCGGAAGAAAATCCCGTAGTAGGAGCAACCGTCAATCTTCGCCGCCTCATCCAGCGTTTTGGGAATACCGCCGATGAAATTCATAATCAGGTACACGAAAAAGCCCTGAATGGCAAAAAAGTAGGGGAGAATCATGGGGTAATAGGTTCCTACCCAGTTCAGATGGCGGTACCACATGAATTGCGGAATCATCAGGATCTGCGCGGGCAGCATCATGGTGGAGAGCACCAGCACAAAGAAGAGCCCACGAAGCTTGAACTTCAGCCGTTGCAACGCATAGGCCACAAAGGCCGAGGACATCAGCGTGCCAAAGGTGGAAGACAGGGCGATGATAAACGAATTCAGGAAAAACGTACCGAAGGTATACCCCATGAAACCTTTCCAGCCCTGGATATAATTCTCCAGCGTCCAAGTGGAAGGAATCAGCGTTGCGGCAGTGGGCAGCACCGTTTCCGTGGGCTTGAAGGAGGAAAGCACCATCCACAGCAGTGGATAAATCATAATCAACGCGCCCAAAAACACGATGATATGATAGATGACTTCCTTATAATGCTTTTGTCCTACCATATATTCGCGCCTTCTTTCATCAATCGTCGTAAACCCATTTGCTTCGGCTCCAGAATAGCAGGGCCGTTACCACCGACACAATGATCAGCATAATCCAGGCCAGGGCGGAAGCGTAACCCATCTGGCTTTTGCCCACCGCGGGAAAGGCCTTGTTATACTGATAAACTGTGTAAAACAGCGTGGATTTTCTGGGGTCGCCGTTGGTAATAAGTTTGCACTGAGTGAAAGCCAGGAAGGAATTGATGGTCTGCTGTACCAGATTGAAGAAAATGGTGGGCGTTAGCAGCGGAAGTGTCACCTTCCAGAATTGCTGCCGGCCGTTGGCGCCGTCCACATGGGAAGCTTCGTAGAGTTCCCGCGGAATCTGCTTCAAAGCTGCGAGGAAAATGAGCATGGACGAGCCAAATTGCCACACGGTGAGGATAATCAATACCCAGATGGCCGGCCCTTCGCTGAACCAGTTATAACCGTTCAGGAAAGGCAATATCTGCCCCAGCACCGCATTGATGGTGCCGTTGGCCTCAAACAACCGCCGCCACAGGATGGCTACAGCCACGGAACCGCCGATAATGGACGGCAGATAATACGTAGCCCTGTAAATCGGTACGACCTTGCTTTCATGGTTCAGGATCAGGGCAACAATCAGCGCAAAAATAACTTTCAACGGTGTACCGATGAGCGCATAATAGCATGTAACGGTTAAGGATTTGGTAAAGGTGGAGTCATCCGTGAGAATCTTGATGTAATTATCCAAACCTATCCATTCTGGAGCATTTTGAATATCATATTTGCAGAAGGAGTAAAACAGGGACAACGCCATGGGGATGACCATGAACATAAGAAAGCCAATGATAAACGGCAGGCTGAAGATATAGCCTGCGGTGTTTTCCTGATTGATCCATGAGGTAAGACCTTTCCTTTTGCGGCTTGATAGGGCTGTCATGGCAGGTACGCCTCCTTGCTGAATGTTCGGGTGGATAGAGAAGAGGGGGGCGATGAACGCCCCCCTCCGATGATCCAGCGCTGTCAGGGACGGCAAAGCGCCTTGCATGCGGAAAGCTTAATAGCTCTCTGCAATTTCATTGATACCATCCACCAATGTTTCAGCCGCTTCAGCCGCGGTGATGGAGGTGCCCTTGAGCAGGCATTCTTCAGCCATCAGCTGGATGTACTCCGTCTGCGCGGTGCCAGCATAGCTGGGCAGAGGCGGGAAGATGGGGCTGGAGTTCGTTTCCACAAAGGACAGATATTCCACCGCAATGCCGTAGGTGGGGTCTACTTCGTTCACCGCATCGGCAATGGCAGCGGCCACTTCGCTGTTGGCGGGTACGCCGCGTTCGGCGCGCAGGATTTCGTTGCCCTTCACGTCGTTAATCAGGTAGTTCAGGATGGCCACTGCCAGGTCGGGATTCTCCGCATCCGTGGTTACAGAGAAGAACTGGCCGGGCTTGAGGTAGTTGGAAGCGACGGGGTCCAGGGAAGGCCAGGTGGTGATACCCAGCTCAATGCCGTCGGCGGTTGCGGCGGTCTGATACGCGGCAATCTGATTGGAGAAGGCCAATGCGCACCAGCAGCGCACATCGTTGGTGGCACCATAGACCAGGGGATACTGGGCCAGGTCAGCGGTGTTTACGCCAGCCAGCTTGTCCGTGTCAAACATCCAGCCTTCGGCAACGCCGTCGATGAGCCGCTGATAGTAGCCGGTCATTTCTTCAGCGTTGGGCAGCAACCCGTTGGCATCCCACAGGGCGGTGTAACCCAGGCTGCGGGCATAGTAGGTCAGCGGGTTCTCGGAGTTGCCATCGCCGTAAATAACGCCCACACCGGTCTCCTCGAAGATCTTGCGGGAAATCTCCACAAACTGATCCCAGGTGATGTTATCGGGCACTTCAATGCCCAGGGAATCCGTCAGGGTTTTGTTGTAGAGCATGGCGGGGGCATTTACACCGGCGCAGATGGCGTACAGGCCATCGCCGACCTTACCGGTGTCGATGATGTTCTGCGGAACTTTGGACAGGTCCAGCGCGCCGCTCTCCACATAGGGGGTCAGATCCAGCAGATCGCCGGCTTCCACCCACTGCTCGATGTAGGCGTAGTCCTGCTGCATCAGGTCGGGCAGGTCATTGTTGGCCGCATAGGTGCTCATGAGCGCCCAGTAGTTATTCCAGCTTTGCGTGTTCAGGTTAAAGGTGATGTTCGGATAGTTCTCCGTGAAGTAATCGGTTGCAGCCTTGGTCACTTCGTCACGAACCTGATTGCCCCACCAGCCAAAACCAATTTCCACCTCACCAGCGGTGGCAGGGTCATACGTGCCCACGGCAAGCCCTTCGCCCATGGCGGTTCCAGCGAGGGTCAGGGTAAGCATCAAGGATAGTACGACAAGCAGAAGCTTTTTCATTTGGTCAACCTCCTTAATTATTCAAATGTAAACGACCTAAAACTTGTTGCTATTGTACCATGCAAAAAATTTTATGTCAATAGGTTGCTGCGCCTTAGGCGAATAAAAAGCCCAAATACTGTAAAAAAACAAAGGCTCGCATGTGAGTAGCGGCCTACTCATGTGGCGTAAAAACACACAAAAAAAGCTCCTCCCCAAAGGGGAGGAGCCGCGGAGCAATGGACTTACTTGCCCATCTTTTCCAGGATCGCAGCGTGAGCCGCAGCCAGGCGGGCAATCGGCACACGGAAGGGAGAGCAGCTCACGTAGTTCAGGCCAACCTTGTGGCAGAACATAATGGTGCTCGGGTCGCCGCCGTGCTCGCCGCAGATGCCCAGCTTGATGTTGGGACGGGTCTGACGGCCCAGCTTGGCAGCCATCTCCACCAGCTTGCCCACGCCGTCGGTGTCCAGACGGGCGAAGGGATCGCTCTCAAAGATCTTGTTGTCGTAGTAGGCGCCCAGGAACTTGCCGGCGTCGTCACGAGAGAAGCCGAAGGTCATCTGGGTCAGGTCGTTGGTACCGAAGGAGAAGAACTCCGCTTCCTCGGCGATTTCGTCGGCGGTCACAGCCGCGCGCGGAATCTCGATCATGGTGCCCACATGATATTCGAGGGTCATGCCCTGCTCTTCGAAGATCTTCTTGGCAGTGTCGTCCACGATCTTTTTCACAAAGGCCAGTTCCTTCTTGGAGCCAACCAAGGGAATCATGATCTCGGGAACGATGTCATAGCCGCATTCCTTCTTCACGTTGATGGCAGCCTGCAGCACGGCGCGGGTCTGCATCTCGGCGATTTCGGGGTAGGTCACGGCCAGACGGCAACCACGGTGACCCATCATGGGGTTGGACTCGTGGAGGGCTGCAATCTTGTGGATGACCTCGTCCTTGGTCATGCCAAGATTCTTGGCCAGCTCTTCGATTTCCTCGGTCATGTCCAGGTGGGGCACAAACTCATGCAGCGGCGGATCCAGGTAGCGGACGGTCATGGGACGGCCTTCCAGGGCCTTGTACATGGCCTCGAAGTCACCCTGCTGCATGGGCAGAATCTTTGCCAGCGCCTTTTCACGCTGCTCCTTGGTGTCGGCCAGGATCATCTCGCGCATGGCGGAAATACGGCTGGCCTCAAAGAACATGTGCTCGGTACGGCAAAGGCCAATGCCCTCTGCGCCGAAGGCAACCGCCTGCTTGGTATCGCGGGGCGTATCGGCATTGGTGCGGACCATCAGCTTGCGCGCCTTGTCGGCCCAGCCCATGAAGCGGGCGAAATCGCCGGAGATGGAGGCTTCCACGGTGGGGATCAGGCCATCGTACACATTGCCGGTGGAGCCGTCCACGGAGATGCAATCACCCTCGTGATAGACCTTGCCAGCGATGGTGACGGTGTTGTCTTCCTCATTGAACTTCAGGTCGCCGCAGCCAACTACGGCCGCGCGGCCCATGCCACGGGCAACCACCGCAGCGTGAGAGGTCATGCCGCCGAAAGCGGTCAGGATGGCCTGGGAGTAATCCATGCCCTCGATGTCTTCCGGGGTGGTCTCACGGCGCACCAGGATGACCTTCTCCTTGTTCTTGCCGTGCTCGGCAGCGGCATCGGCGGTGAAGTAGATGGCACCGGCACCGGCTCCGGGAGAGGCGGGCAGACCCTTGGCGATGACGGGCGCCTTCTTCAGGGCGGCGGCGTCAAAGTTGGGGTGCAGCAGGCTGTCCAGCTGCTTGGGCTCCACCTTCAGCACGGCTTCCTCTTCGGAAAGCACGCCTTCGTCCACCAGATCCACGGCGATCTTCAGCGCGGCCTGAGCGGTGCGCTTGCCGTTACGGGTCTGGAGCATGAACAGCTTGCCGCGCTCAATGGTGTACTCCATATCCTGCATGTCGCGGTAGTGATCTTCCAGGGTCTTGGCGATGCTCACGAACTGGTCGTACACTTCGGGCATCTGCTCATGCAGCTGGGAGATGGGTTGGGGGGTACGGATACCGGCCACCACGTCTTCGCCCTGAGCGTTGAGCAGGTACTCACCGT
>USCR01000156.1 GCA_900553295.1 uncultured Eubacteriales bacterium
CGCTGCTTTTCGGGAGAGCGCGAGAGGGGCTTTTCTCAGAAAAGCCGCCTCTCGCCACGGAGCAGGTTTCTCACCCGCGGCTGGCAAAGCCGATCTTCTTCTGCACCTTGCGCAACGTCTTATTGGCGCGATAGGCGGCCTTCTCCGCGTTGGTATTGATCAAATTCTGCAAATACGCCTTATCGGCAATGATGCGCTTGTATTCCCTTTGCAGGGGCTCCAGGGCGGCGATGACGCAATCGGCGGTGCGGTTCTTCAGCTCGCCATAGCCCTTGCCTGCCATCTCCTGGCAGAGGGATTCCATGCTACCCGCGCCCAGGGCGGACAGGATGCTCAGCAGGTTGGAAACGCCGGGCTTGTTCTCGGGATCATAGCGGATTTCCCCGTCGGAATCGGTGACGGCACGCTTGATCTTGCGGCGGATCACGTCAGGCTCATCCAGCAGGGCCACATAGGTTTCCTCGGGGTCGGACTTGGACATTTTCTTGGTGGGCTCCTGGAGGCTCATGATCTTCGCGCCCACCTTCGCAATGTAAGGCTCGGGAATGGTAAACACATCCCCATAAATGCCGTTAAAGCGCTGGGCGATGTCCCGGCAGATCTCCAGGTGCTGTTTCTGGTCCACGCCCACGGGCACCAGGTTGGTCTGATACAGCAGGATATCCGCGGCCATGAGCACGGGATAGGTATACAGGCCGGCGTTGATGTTGTCGGCATGCTTGGCGCACTTGTCCTTGAACTGGGTCATGCGGTTCAGCTCGCCCATATAGGTAAAGCAGTCCAGGATCCATCCCAGCTCCGCGTGGGCGCTCACATGGCTCTGGCAATAAATCAGGCTCTTCTCCGGGTCCAGGCCGCTGGCCAGGTAAATGGCCACCAGCTCCTGGCAGCGGCGGCGCAGGGCGGCGGGGTCCTGCCGGACGGTAATGGCATGCATGTCCACCACGCAGTAGATGCAATCGTAATCATCCTGCAAAAGGGAGAAATTCCTTAGCGCGCCGATATAGTTTCCCAGGGTCAGCGTACCAGAAGGCTGGATGCCCGAAAAGATGATTGGTTTTTTAGCTGCGGCAACGGTTTCACTCATGGATACAATCCCCTTTCCATACTTTGCGGGCCGTGCGCCGGTCCGCAGTTTGCAGCGTTCGGGGAAATAAAAAAGCAGCCTCGTCCCTCCCTGGGGACAGGTTGCCTGCGGTGCCACCCCGATTGAGCGCCCATGCGCGGCGCTCCACTCTTTGCCCCGATCACGGAAGGCGCCCGTTCCGGGATACTGGCCCATGCGTTCCCCCGGACCCTCAAGGCCCCATTTCGCGCCGCGCCGCGCCGCCAGGCTTGCACCCTTCCCGGCTCGCTCCCCGCCTGCACCGCGTTACTTCCGCCTCTCATCGGTGTAGGGACAGTATAGCACGTTTTTGCCCCCGGTGCAAGGGCGGATGCGTTTTTCCGCCCCAACGCATACAGGGGCACCCGCCATTGCGCGGGCATGAAAAAAAGGCCGCCGCAGCATCCCGGAATGGGTGCCGCAGCGGCCAGCATGTACTTTTATTTCCGTTTCAGGAACACCGTGATCCGCTGGGTCATGGGCGCAATGTAATAGCGGTCCGTGAACATGATCTGCGGATATTCCACCAGCTCCAGTTCATCCTCCCGGAAGGGCGTCACGAAGAGGCTCTCCATGGGGGACACCGTGCCGTCGGTGGTTACCTGGGTCAGCGCGCAGAAGTCGGGGAAGGTCTCCTCCTCGTAGAGCTGCAGGCCGGTGAGAATCTGCGCGGCAGGCTCGGCATCCACGGTTACCTGCAGGCTGGGCAGATAGCTTTCGAAGGGAATCTCCTGCTTATCCAGCAGCATGACCACGCTGGCCTGCCAGGCGTCGGTCATGGGCTGCTGCGCGGCCACGGCCGCCTGCTCGGTTTCCGGCAGGTCGGCAGCCGGCTGCAGGGTCATCTTGAAGCGCACTTCCTTCAAATCGCCGCCCAGCTGCTCGATGGTCTTTTGCATGTCCTCATTCAGGAAGTCCTCCAGGCGCACGAGCATTTGCACGCCGTCCTGGCTCAGGCTGATGCTGTCCACGCCCAGGCGGTTGAGGTTGCGCAGGCCCAGCCAGCTCAGGCGGAAGAAGCGGCCCTGATAGCTGGGATTGCCGTCCGAATCGGTGACATAGCCGCCATCCTCGCTGAGCTCCGCCTCGCAGCGCAGCTGCAGCAGCACCTCGTCGGTGGTTTCGTTATGGCGCAGGATGGGGCTGAAGGGGCGGAACTTCTCATCGGAGGTGGCAAATACCACATTGCCGATCACCGAATGGGTCACGGTCAGCTCATCCTGGGTGTTGAGCACCACAGCCACGGTCCGTCCGTCCTTGCGGACAATCTCCTGGCGCACGGGGTGAAGCATCTCATAGAAGAACACCGGGAAGGACGCCCCGCCGGGCAGGATGGTGAAGGTATACGCGTCGCTGGGAAGCCGCAGGGTGTAGTAGTCCTCCGTCTCCAGCATATCCAGGGTGAAGGCATAGTTGCCGATGTCCTCGCCTTCCTCACGGGTCAGGTAGCCCCACACCTGGTCATCCCCCAGCAGGCCCCGGGTGGTGAAGGTGAATTCCGGGTCCATCTCGCCCATGAACTTTTCCTGGTTGGGGTCGGGGATGATGTAAACCACGGCCTTGGTGATCTTGAAGTCAATGTCGTAGGTCCCGGGGATGTAATCCGCGGAGGTCTCCGGGATGGTCACGTGCATGACGTACTCGCCCACCTTCCAGGGCTTGCCGTCGCGGTTCAGGTCGTCGCCGGAATAGGTGACGGTGGCATCCGAGGGCAAGTCAAAGGGGCAAACATAGGCTTTGCCGGTATAGGCGGCGTCCGCCGACTCGGGCGCCGTATATGTGCCACGGACCCGCTGGGTATACACGTCGCTGAACTGGAAGCCGTCGTCGTTATCCGCGGTAAGCTCCACGCCCGCGGTGCGGGTGGCATACACGCGGAAGGACACCACCTGGCCGCGGGTCAGTCCCGTAAGGGTAATCTGATTCAGGCCCGCCACCCGGAAGGCCTCCGCCACGTAGCAGTCTGCCATGGGCTGCCCCGCGCTGCTTACCAGGTACTGTACCCCGGCGCTGCCCGCTTCAGGCGCGCTGAAGGTGATGGTCAGGGAGCCGTCGGCCTGGCCCTGGGCGGTCACATTGCTGATCTCCACGCCGGGGTCCACAGGCGTTACGCCCGGGGCTACCACGGCGGTGTAGACCTCCGTGCCGTTGGTGGCCACCACATCCCCGCCCGTCAGGTTCGTAACGCCCCACAGGTAGATGGACCCGTCATAATGGGTCTGGAAAGCGTAGTCCTGGCCGTTTACCCGCAGGATCAGCTGCTGATTCACCACGGGGTTGCCGCTCTTATCCTTCAGCAGCAGCTTGGTATAGTTGCCCGGCACCTCGGGCTCCACCTTCACATTGCCCTCCAGGGTAATGCCGGTCAGGTCGCTCTGGCCGCGCAGCAGCAGCCGGCCTTCGGCGCAGTGCAGGGTCAGGGAAGAGCCGGCCTCCAGGGCAATGGGCGCGGAAGCCGCGGACAGGGCATTATCCCCCCGCAGGGTGATCCGCAGGTTTTTGCCGCCGGTTACCGTCAGCGCGGAAGCCGCGGAGGACGCCAGCTGCACATTGGAAAACACGCCCTGCGCCGCTGTGGCGCCGGCAACCCGGATTCCCCCGTCCAGGGTGGCGCCGGGGCCCTGAATTTCAAAGGAAGCCGCGTCCCCCACATCCGCCTGGGCGCTGGTGGAGGAAAGCAGGAACAGGGGCGTACCGTTGGGCGTGGTAACCGCGCGGAGCACGCCGTTCTCCCGGGCAGCCACCAGGCGGTAGCCCTCCTGGGGCGTGGGCAGGTACAGGCTGTCCGCACCGTTCCAGCACAGGCCGCGGCTCTGCCCGTCCACCGTCAGCTGATCGGCGGCGGTAATGCCCGCCACAGGATAGGCCGTCCAGCCCGCGGGGGCCGTGGCCAGGGTGATCACGCCGCTAACGGGATTCAGGGGCGCGGTGGGCGCCGCCCCGGTCAGGTTCAGCGCGCCGTCCCCGGAAATGGTTGCCGTTGCGCCCCCTTGCAGGAAGGCATCGGCGGCGGCGGTGCTGGTTCCATCCAGCACCAGGTTGTAGTTCACGTTACCGGTAATGGTGACGCCCGCGGAGAGCGTGGCGGTTTTCAGCACAATCTGAATCTGTTCCCCATTGACCACCAGGCGCGTGCCGTCGGCCACCTGGCCGGAAAGGGTATAGGTACCCGCCTGGGTCAGCACGTTCTCCGCTCCGGCAACGATGGCGCCGCTCTGGCCGCCACCCTTGGCCGTCTGGTAAACGCGCAGGGTTTCACCCTCCAGGGAGGAGGCCCAGCGCATGCCCTCGGCGGGTGCGGACAGCCACAGGCAATAGCTGCCGTCCTCCTGGGGCGTATCGGCGGGATAAGCATGCCCCGAAACGGTTACGCTGGTTGCGCCCTGGCCATTAAAGCGGTACAGGGTGCGGCCCTTGTTTTCCGTAAGGTTGGCATCCAGGCTGCCGCCGGTAATGTATACCTTGGTGTCCTCGGCAGTGCCCGTGTCCGCGGGGCGGATGACCTCCGCCACCGCCATGGCGCCGCCGGCATTCAGGGTCAGCTTGGACCCCTGCCGCATTTCCAGGGTTTCCAGCTTGACCAGGTCCCGGGTATCCAGCGTGAGGTTCACGTTGCTTTGCAGGGTGAGGCGCTGGGCGGTGGCTCCGCGCAGGCTGAGCACAATCACCCGGTCCTTGGCTAGGGTAATCTTTGCATCGGGGCGGTTTTCGCCGCCGGTGATGGTATAGGTGCCCGAACGCCACAGCGTTACATCCGCCAGGTTCAGGTTGATGGTCAGGCTGTTACGGCCCAGGCTGTACACCGCGGGACGACCCTCCCGCAGGTATTTGTCCTGCTGGTCCAGCAGCCATTGCCCCAGGGTGCACAGCGGGTAGTCCAGGCCGAAAACGTCCTGGGCGATGTGCTGGCATCCGTCCACCTGGCAGGCGGGCGCCTGCTCGCAATGGATGTTGGCATGGTCGCACTGGCTCTCATCCCAGGGTTCCTCCGTGGGCACAGGCGTAACCGTGGGCTCCTGGGTGGGCGTCTGCTCCCCGGGGGCTGGGGACTGCTCCGCCCCGGGAACCGCCGAGGGCTCCACCGAAGGAACCACCGAAGGCTCCACCGAGGGCTCCACCGAAGGCTCTACCGAGGGAACAGCGGTTGGCTCCTGGGAGGGCTGCTCCGTGGGCAAATCCGAAGGCGTGGATAATTCCGCCCAGGACGCCAGGGGCGCACAGCATA
>USCR01000157.1 GCA_900553295.1 uncultured Eubacteriales bacterium
CCGGGGTTTGGGGCAGAGCCCCAAAGCCTTATGCCGCAGCATTTTATGCGAGCGTTGCGAGCGTCCGAAGGCGCGAAGGGAAGCGCGAATGATTGAGCAACCGGGACGCAAGAAACGCGTCTTTCCCCAACATCAGGGGTTTTTCAACAATCTGAGGGCACCGACGTGCCCTCCGCGCCGATGAAGCGGCAGGGAAGGGAGGCCGGGGCATGCTGGACAGGGTGCTGGACGCGCTGGGCACGCTCAGGTCTCCCTTTGCGCCCTATGAGGCGGACCTTCACCTGCGGGTGGGGGAATGCCTCAGCGCCGCGGGCCTGCCCGCGGTGCATGAGGCCCTGCTCGCCCCCGGCTGCCGCATCGACTATCTGGTGGGCGGCGTGGGCGTGGAGATCAAGCGGGGCAAGCCGGGCGTAGCCCGGCTGCTGCCCCAACTGGCCCGCTACTGTGCCTGCGAGGAAGTGGCGGGCCTGATTCTGGTTTCGGAGGGCAGCGTCCGTCTGCCGGCTACCCTGGCGGGAAAACCCCTGCGGAACCTGTGCCTGAACCAACTGTGGGGGATTGCGCTATGACGGAGGAAGAGAACCGCCTGCTCCCGGCCTATTTACGGGAGGTGGAGGGAGAGCCCGGCCGGGTATACGGCACCCTGAGCTACAACCGGCGCAGCAAGGTCTGGACGGTGAAGGGCGATCCCAATGTGACGGAAATGTGCAAGCGCCTCTTCCCCGGCACGGCGGGCAGCAAGCGGGGCGAAGCGCGCTTCACGGCCCATGCCCGGGTAATCGGGGATCTGCGCTGGCTGATGCTGCGCTTTCCCCTGGCGGTGAAGGAAAGCGACCGCGCCCTGTGGGAGCAGGCGCTGGCAGGGGCCAGGGCCTATGCCCTGCGCCGGGAGCGGGCAGCGGCGCTGCCGGAGCGCGCCGTACCGCCCCAGGGGAGCTTCCTGGGGGAACTGCGCCCCTTTCAGCAGGAGGGCCTGGCCTTTCTGCTGGGGCACGACCGGTGCCTGCTGGCGGATGAAATGGGCCTGGGGAAAACCGTCCAGGCCCTGGCATACCTGGCGGCCAGCGGAAACCTGCCTGCCTTGATTATTCCGCCTGCGCACCTGACCCGCAACTGGCTGGAGGAAACCCTGCGTTTTCTGCGGGTGGATGGGCGGGTACCTCGGGTGCATGTGGTCCATGGGCTGAAACCCTACGAGCTGCCCCAGGCGGATGTGTACATCCTTCACTACCTGCTGCTGCGGGGCTGGAAGGAGATCCTGCCCCGGCTGGGCTTCCGGACGCTGATTTTCGACGAGGTGCAGGAACTGCGCCACAGCGGCACGGAGAAATACTCCGCGGCCAGCCTGGCGGCGGAGAAATGCGAGCATGTGATTGGCCTGTCAGGCACGCCCATTTACAACCGGGGCGGGGAAATCTGGAACGTGGTCAATATTTTGGATTACCATTTTCTGGGCGACTGGGAGAGCTTTTCCCGGGAGTGGTGCTGGGGCTATGGCAACGCCATTGTGGCCAAGCCGGAGCTCCTGGGCGCGTACCTGCGCCGGGAGGGGCTGATGCTCCGCCGGGTGAAGCAGGATGTGCTCAGCGAGCTGCCGCCCAAGCGCCGCCTGGTGCAGGAGCTGGACTGGAACGACCGTGTATACGCCCGGCTTATGGAACCGGTGCTGCCCCAGCTGTTGCGCTGGAAGCAGGGGGAGGGCCTCACGGCGTCCCAGCGAGCCATTCTGGAGGACAGCATCTCCCAGCAGGCCCGCCGGGCCACGGGAGTGGCCAAGGCGCCCTATGTGTGCCAGTTTGTGCGCGCGCTGCTGGAAAACGGGGAAAAGGTGCTGCTTTTTGCCCATCACCATGATGTGATGGATATTTACAAGCAGGAGCTGAAAACCTTCCGCCCGGGCTTTATCACCGGCCGGGAGACGCCGGCGCAGAAGGCACAGGCGGTGGATCGCTTCACCCAGGGCCAGACGAACCTGTGCTGCATTTCCCTGCGGGCAGCCTCGGGGCTGAACCTGCAGCGGGCCACCTGCGTGGTGTTTGGGGAGCTGGACTGGAGCCCGGCGGTACATTCCCAGGCGGAGGACCGGGCGCACCGCATGGGCCAGGCGGATTCCCTGCTGTGTTATTACCTGGTCAGCCCCCAGGGCAGCGACGCGGATATGCAGGAAGCTCTGGGCCTGAAGGTGAGCCAATTTGTGGGCTTGATGGGGGATGCGCCGCTCCCCCCCGAACAGCAACAGGACCTGGCGGCCCAGGCCCGGCGGCACGTGGAGCGCCTGGCCGCGGCCATGTGATGGCACTGCCCGGGTCCGCGTGGAGTCCCCAAAACTGTCAAAGCGCCATGCCCGGAGCGAGTGGGCATGGCGCTTTTTGTAGGGAGCTTCTCCCCTGGATTATTCAAATTTGCGGTCGTACAGCAGCGCAGCAATCAATACCACAAAGCAGGACCCGGCGTTGTGCACCAGCGCGCCGGTGGTGGGATTGAGCACCTCCAGCAGCGAAAGCACAATGGCAATGAAATTGATGGTCATGGAGAGGGCAATGCTGAACTTGATCGTCTTTACCGTGGCGTTGGACAGGCGCTTGAGATAGGGTACCTTGGCAATATCGTCGCTCATCAGCGCGATGTCGGCTGCTTCCACGGCGATGTCGCTGCCCATGCTGCCCATGGCCACACTGACGTCGGCGGTTTTCAGGGCAGGGGCATCGTTGACCCCGTCGCCAATCATGCAAACGGTGTGTCCCTGGGCTTGCAGGGCCTCGATGGCGTTCACCTTATTCTCAGGCAACAGTTCCGCCCGGACCTCAGCAATGCCCGCCTGCTTGGCAAAATAGTTGGCGGTGCGCTGATTGTCGCCCGTGAGCAGCACTGCGCCCGCGCCCATGCTCCGCAGACGCGACACCATGCTTCGCGCCTCTGGGCGAATCACGTCGGAAAGCGCAATGACGCCCACGCATTTTTCTTCCTGGGCCACCAGAATGGAGGCTTTTCCCTTGCTGCGGAGCTTTTCCAGCGCAGTGCAGGCCGCTTCCCCCACGGTTGCGCCATTGGCCTCCAGAAATCTTTCACTGCCGCACAGCAGTCTGCGGCCCGCGACTTCCGCATAGACGCCGCGGCCGGCGGCCATGGAGAAGCGGCTGGATTCCTGAAGAGATAGCCCCTTGGCGCGGGCATGGGCAACGATGGCCTTTCCCAGGGGATGCTCGCTCTTGGCCTCAGCGGAGGCCGCCAGGGCCAGCAGCGCATCCTCCGTCAGGGCAGGGTCGAAGGAGCACACGTCGCTGACATCCAGGCGGCCGTAGGTCAGCGTGCCGGTTTTGTCAAAGGCGATGGTGTCCACCTTGCCCATTTTTTCCAGCGCCTCGCCGGATTTGATGATGACCCCGTGTTTGGTGGCCTGGCCGATGGCAGCCATGATGGCGGTGGGAGTGGCCAGCACCAGGGCACAGGGGCAAAACACCACCAGAATGGTAACGGCGGTCACAATGTTTCCCGTGAACACATAGGCCAATACGGCAATCAGCAGCGCCACCGGCACCAGCCAGCTGGCGCATTGATCTGCGATGCGCTGCATGGGGGCCTGCTTTTGCTCCGCGTCCTGCACCATGCGGATGAGCTTTTGCAGGGAGCTGTCCTCGCCCACCTTGGTGGCGGTGATGTCAATGGCGCCGAAGCGGTTGATGGTGCCGCAGAATACAGCGTCTCCCTGGCCTTTATCCACCGGCAGGGATTCGCCGGTCATGATGGACTGATCCACGGTTGTCTCGCCCTTTTGGATGACGCCATCCACCGGGATGGCTTCCCCGGGAAGAATGCGCAGCAGATCCCCGGGACGGATCTGGGCGGCGGGAATCATCTCTTCCCGGCCATCCACCAGCCTCCGGCCCTGGACGGGCGCCAGACTGATGAGCTTCTTCAGTCCTTTCTTGGCCCGGTTGGTGGTGGCGTCCTCCAACAGAGCGCCAATGGCCATGATAAACGCCACTTCTCCCGCCGCGAAGAGGTCGCCAATGGCCACCGCCGCGAACATGGCAATGGAGATAAGCAGCGCAGAGGAAATTTTGCTGATGCCGGTATTGTGGACAACCCGCCACAGGGCCAGATAGAGCAGCGGAAGCCCGCTGACGATTACCGTAATCCAGGCGGGGTCCACGGGCAGCTGTATACCCAACCAGGGCGCGGCCAGGCTTGCCATTAGAAAAACGCCGCCCACCAGGGTCATGGGCCATCCGGCCAGAAAGTCGTTGATCTTCTTGAGCATAAAGTATCCCCCTTTGCGCAATGGCACGGCGTTGTGACCTTGACAGGTGCCAAAGCTTCCCGTACAATACATTTGCTAACGAACATATTGTTCTTTTTTATTGTAAGAAAGAGCAGCCATCCTGGCAAGGGATGATTTGGCTGCGCTGTATTTTATGAAACATTTTTGCAAATTTGTTCGGAAGGAGCAACCATGGACAGACGGCAGCAAAAGACCAGAGCGGCTATTTTCGACGCCTTCAGCGGGCTTCTGGCGGAAAAGAGCTACAGCAAGATCACCGTACAGGAGATTATTGATGCGGCCAACGTAGGCCGTACCACTTTCTATGCGCACTTTGAGACGAAGGACGATCTGCTCAAGGCCCTGTGCGAGGAGCTTTTCGGGCACATCCTCAGCCGGGCAGGGGACAGAACCCATACCCATGGTCTGGATGCCCAGGGGGATGCGCCGGAATCCATGTTCTGCCATTTGCTGCAGCACCTGCAGGAAAATGACCGGAACATCCTGGGCCTGCTGTCCTGCGAGAGCAGCGAAATTTTCCTGCGCTATTTTAAGGACAGCTTGAGCGGCCTGGTACGCTCGCAGCTGGCGCAACGGTGCAAACGCCCGGACCTGCCCCGGGAGTTTCTGGTCAATCACGTGGCGGGCAGCTTTGTGGAGATGGTGCTGTGGTGGATCAAAGGGCACATGCGGCAAACGCCCGCAGAGCTGGACCGGTACTTCCTGGCGGTGATGGAGCCGATCCTATAAGGGTGCGGGTTTTCCGTGCGGACGGTTGCATTTTGACTTTTCCATGTTATAATAAATCAAATCACCGGCGCAAAAGGGCGAAAGGACGGGAAAAGGAAGGAGAGCCGTCTTTTTTCCGGAGCTCCGTGATGGCGCAAAGGTGCATGACACGCTTGCGGAGAGAGCGCGTGTGGGGAAAATGACGGCAGATGCACCCGGGAAAGGCAGACAGTCCCTTTGCCAAAATCAATTCCCACGATCAAATCACGAATTTCGTTCATTTGTTCCTC
>USCR01000158.1 GCA_900553295.1 uncultured Eubacteriales bacterium
TCGGTGTAATACTCCATCTGCACCTGGTAGCTGTTGAGCTGCTCCTTGGAGTCGGTGGACACCCGGCAGTAGGCGGCTACCCGCAGCTTGTGGTTGGAGGGCTTCCCCGGTTCTGCCCGCTTGGGGGTCGCGGGGATGATGGTGACCTTCCTCGGCTCTTGTGGGGTCTTGGGCTTCATGGGCTGTCACCCTCTCCGATGAACACGCCGTTTTGCAGCTTCAAGATCTCCCCTTTCCGTGTGAGATATATTTCAGAAACTGTCCTCTCGAACAGCGTCCTATCAAAGGCAGACAGCGGCCCCGCATGGAGAAGGGCCGCTGTGATACGTTCCGTGATATGTTGTGTGGAGGCGATGGCCTGATAGTTTTCCGCTGCGCATTGCAGGGCCAGGGTGACCAGCTCGTCCCCGGAGAAATTCCCGCTGTCCAGCCTGCGGTAAATTTCATTCGTAAGACGCCGGGCTTCCATGGAGGCCACGGGGAGCTCTCCTTCCTTTTTTTCTGCCAGCAGGGGCCTGTCCGCCAAGCGCTGCTGGAGCAGGAATACTCTATGTTTAAATTCCCCATCCGGCAGAGGAAGGAAGTAGCCGCAGGAGGAACACTTCCAGGTGACAGGTTTTTCCGACCGGCTGTCCACCCGCCGCACCATGGGCTTGCCGCAGTGATGGCAGTGAGTCACGGCCTTGAACAGCTTGACCTCCACCTCGTCGCCCAGGTGCCGCTCATAATCCCGGGGCGTTTTCAGTGGGCGGTCCACCCCGGGGCTGGAAACCTCCAGAAAGTCATAGTCGTACTGCTCCAGCTGGGGCTGGATGGCGCGGTGATAGCTCTCGCAGTCGTCCAGGCTCAGCCCTTCGGGCTTATCCAGGTAGACGCGCAGATACTTGCCCGCGCTCTCCTTGTCCAGGCATACATCTACCAGCTCCAGACCCATGCGCTGGGCCAGGGCCTGGCACTTGGGGGTGACGAAGGTGGTCAATTCCGCTTTGGGCATGCTGCATCTCCGTTTCTTGCAAAAAGTAGCCGGCATACGGCGTCAGAACAACATAAAAGAGTGGTCCCCACTTGCCCCTTCTGCGGCCAAAACGCAGTGCTTAGGGGGAAGGCGCTGAGCGCGTCCCCGCCGCATGCCGCGTCTGGGCAGCCTGGAGCAAATGCCACTCTTCTACGGTGAACCCTTCTTTCATAAGGCTCAACCGGTTTCCACCGGATTGCGCTGCGCCTGTGCGCGGAAGCATGCCCGTCGGACGACAGGCCCTCCCGCGGGAAAATCATACGTTGGCAGTATACCACAGCTTTTCCCGAAATACAAGGGTTTGCCCCGGGGGAACGGAAAAGATTTCTGCCCGGAGGCGACCTATGGTCCCCTGTGTGAGAAAAGCATTGTATTTTTTCTGGAATGCACCTTGACGAACCGCCCCGATGCGCCTATACTGAAGCGTCCTGTTTTTTGATGGCCGGAAGGTTGCGGCGGGAGCCGCATGGAGGCTGGAAGCACGAAAGGGGTTTTACGGCATGCACACCAAGTTTATCTTTGTAACCGGCGGCGTGGTATCTTCGCTGGGGAAGGGCATTACGGCGGCGTCCCTGGGGCGGCTGCTCAAGTGCCGGGGTTTGCGCGTATCCATTCAGAAGTTCGACCCTTATATCAACGTAGACCCCGGAACCATGAACCCCTATCAGCACGGGGAAGTTTTCGTCACCGACGATGGCGCGGAAACCGACCTGGACCTGGGCCACTATGAGCGCTTTATTGACGAAAACCTCACCCAGGCCGCCAACGTCACCAGCGGCCGGGTATACAAGACCGTCATCGACCGGGAGCGCCGGGGCGAATACCTGGGCGCAACCATTCAGGTGATTCCCCATATCACCAACGAGATCAAGCGCAATATCCTGGCCGTGTCCCGGGCGCAGAACGCGCCGGACGTGGTCATCACCGAAATCGGCGGCACGGTGGGCGACATTGAGAGCCAGCCCTTCCTGGAAGCCATCCGGCAGATGCGGGCGGAAGTGGGCTACGAAAACAGCCTGTACATCCACGTGACCCTGGTGCCCTACCTGAAGGCCGCCGGCGAGCTCAAGACCAAGCCCACCCAGCACAGCGTCAAGGAGCTGGGCGGCATCGGCATTTCCCCGGACATCCTGGTGTGCCGCTCCGAGCACGAGATTCCCCGGGACCTGCGGGCCAAGATCGGCCTGTTCTGCAACCTGCCCGCGGATCGCGTGATCCAGAACCTGAATGCCCGCACCATTTATGAAGTGCCGCTGCTGCTCCACGAGGAAGGGCTGGACGAATTGGTCTGCCGCCTGCTGGGCATTGCGGACACCACCTGCGACCTGACCGAGTGGCGCGCCATGGTGGAGCGCCAGCTCACCCCCCAGCAGGAGACCACCATCGGCCTGGTGGGCAAATACGTGGAGCTGCCCGACGCCTACCTGAGCATTGTGGAAGCGTTGACCCACGGCGGCATCCATCACCATGCCAAGGTGAACATCAAGTGGATTCCCGCCGAGGATGTCACCCAGGAGAACGTGGAAAGCTACCTGGCGGATTGCGACGGCGTGCTGGTGCCCGGCGGCTTTGGCTCCCGGGGCCTGGAAGGCAAAATGACCGCCGTGCAGTACGCCCGGGAGAAGAAGGTGCCCTTCCTGGGCATCTGCCTGGGCATGCAGATGGCGGTGATCGAGTTTGCCCGCCACGTGCTGGACCTGCGGGACGCCAACACCACTGAAATGGACCCCAACACCACCTACCCCGTCATCGACCTGATGCCGGACCAGAACCTGGAAAACCTGGGCCACACCATGCGCCTGGGCAAGTATCACTGCTCCCTGCTGCCCGGCACCTTCAGCCACAAGGCCTACGGCGTCAGCGAAATTGAGGAGCGCCACCGCCACCGCTACGAGTTCAACAACGAATACCTGGAGCGCTTTGTGGCCGGCGGCATGCGCGTGGCAGGCAAGAACCCCGAGCGCAACCTGGTGGAAATTGTCGAAATTCCCGATCATCCCTGGTTTGTGGCCGTACAGTTCCACCCCGAGCTCAAGAGCCGCCCCAACCGGCCCCATCCCCTCTTCCGCGACTTTGTGGGCGCCGCCCTGGAACATGGTAAAAATAAGTAATAACGGAACCCCGTTCTTGTATGCGTCCTCCCCCTTTCCTTGTGGAAAAGGGGAGGACGTATTTTTTTACCGAACCATAGAAGACCGGTTTTTTCCCACTTTTTAAATATGGTAAAAATATGCAGAATCTCCCGCTACAATACAATTATAATGATAAAAAACCCCATTGACAAAAAAAGATTGTTTGTTATAAAATAAACATGTGCGTGTGGAACGACAAAAAGGAGGCAAAATCATGCGCAAGATTCTTTCCCTTATGATGGCGCTGGTTATGGCGCTGTCCCTTTCCCCCATGGCCATGGCTGAGAGCTTCACGGATGGCACCTACACCGGAAGCGGCAAGGGCATGATGGGAAATATCGAGGTGTCCGTTACCGTAGAGGGTGGCAAGATCACCGCGGTGGAAGTCACCTCCCAGTCCGAGACCGCTGGCATCAGCGATCCTGCCCTGGAGACCATTCCCCAGGCTATCGTGGATGCCCAGAGCTGGGAAGTTGACGCCGTGGCTGGCGCTACCTTCACCTCCAACGGTATTATGGAGGCTGTGAAGAACGCCATTACCGGCGAAGGCGACACCGCGGAAGAGCCCGCGGAGATCCCCTTTGAGCAGACCGACATCATCGTGATCGGCGCCGGCATGGCCGGCATGACCACCGCTGCCCGTGCTGCGGAGCTGGGGCTGAACGTCCTGGTGCTGGAGCAGACCGGCAGCGTGGGCGGCTCTGCCATGGTGGCCGGCGGCACCCTGCTGGGCTGCGGCACCAAGATGCAGGAAGAGGCCGGCATTGAGGATAGCCCCGAGCTGTGCTTCGCGGACTTTGTCCGTCTGGGCGGCGCGGGCACCTTCAACGAGGAAATCGCCCGTGAGTTCTCCGAGATCAGCGGCGAAGCCGTGGACTGGCTGGACGATCTGGGCGCCGACTTCGGCGACCGTGAGCCCTACTTCGGCGTGTATCAGCCCCTGAACGTGGCCCGTAACTACAGCGGCAACGGTGGCGCTTCCGCGTTCATCACCGCCCTGAGCAACGAGCTGGACAACTACATTGGCAAGAATGCGTACATCGCCCTGAACACCCGCGTGGAAGGGCTGCTCACCGATGAGAACGGCGCGGTTGTGGGCGTAAAGGCCACGGCGGCGGACGGCTCCGAGGTGGAGTATTACGCGCCTGCCACCGCCATCTGCACCGGCGGCTACGGCGGATCTGAAGAGCTGCTGAAGCAGTACAACTTCGACAACATCCTGTCCACCTCTCCTTCCTTCGTGACCGGCGACGGTTACCGCTGGCTGGAGGAGCTGGGCGCGGCCTTCACCAACATGGACTTCTGCACCGCTTACGCGGGCGGCATCCGCACCAACCCCGACAACTTCTTTGACTTCAACTACTTCGATGTGACCAATGGCTGCCTGTGGGTGGACGTGAACGGCAACCGTATGGCCAACGAGACCGGCGCGGACTCCAAGGTGAAGAGCGACTCCTGGTCCTATGCTGATCAGAACCTGGTGTACACCGTGTTCAGCAAGGAAATGCTGAATCCGGAAGCCGGCGTGTTCTCCGGCGGCGCATGGGGCAGTGTTCCCGAGGACTTTGATACCTTCATGGCGCAGCTGATCGAGCAGGGCCTTGCCTTCCAGGCGGACACCATCGAGGAGCTGGCTGAGAAGGCCGGCCTGCCTGTGGATGCCTTCACGGCGACCATCACCGCCTACAACGAAGGCTGCGCCACCGGCAATGATCCCTTCGGCCGTACCGAGCAGCTGGTGCCCATGGAGAATGGCCCCTTCTACGCGGTGCAGACCATGCCTTACGTGATGATCACCTCCGGCGGCCCCATGATGAATGTGGATTGCCAGGTGGTGCGCACCGACGGCAGCATCATTGAGGGCGCTTACATTGCTGGCGAGATTGTGGGCATGGCCAACGTTGGCGGCCTGAACTCCATCGGCGGCATGGGCCATGGCAACTGCCTCACCTGGGGCAAGCACGTTGCCGAGGTTGTTGCCGAGAAGCTTGGCAAGTAATCCTCCCTTCGCAAGCATTCCTGGCCCGCGCTCCTTCGGGAGTGCGGGCCTCAGCGTGTCGAAAAAGTGGCAGATGCCACTTTTTCGAGGAAGCAAATTCGGTC
>USCR01000159.1 GCA_900553295.1 uncultured Eubacteriales bacterium
CTGAACGACAGCTTGCCCGCGCCCAGGGCCAGGCTGCCTTCCCGGTAGCTGTCCGGCACGGAGAGGAGCGCCTCCTCCGTGGTGCGCAGGATCAGCGGCAGCACCATGATGGCCAGGGTCAGCGCGCCGGAGAGCACCGAATAGCGCCAGCGCAAAGCCGTCACAAACAGAATCATGCCGAACAGGCCATACAGTATGGAAGGAATGCCCGAGAGCGTCTCCGCCGTCACCCGCACCAGGCGCACCAGACGGCTGTTGCGGGGAGCGTATTCCACCAGGTAAATGGCCCCGCCGATGCCCAGGGGCGCGGCCACGGCCAGGGCCAGCACCGTCATCCACACGGTATTGATGAGCGCGGGAAGCATGGAGACATTCTCGCTGTTGTATTCCAGCGCAAAGAGGGAGGGCTTCAGGTAGGGAACGCCCTTGACCAGCACGTACCCCGCCACCAGCAGCAGCGCGCCGCCGGTAATCATCCCGGAGAGCAGGCACAGCAGCCGCAGAACCAGGGAACCCGGATGCCGCAGATATTTTTGCATTACGCGCTCTGCCTCCTTTTCATCATGTTAAAGAGCAGATTGATCAGCAGGATGAACACAAACAGCACCACGCCCGTGGCGATCAACGCCTCCCGGTGCAAATCGGCGGCGTAACCCATTTCCATGACGATGTTCACCGTCATGGTGCGGATGCCGTTGAGGATGCCCGAGGGCATGCGGGGCTGGCTGCCCGCCACCATCATCACCGCCGTGGTTTCGCCGATGGCGCGGCCCACCCCCAGCACCACCCCGGAGGTGACCCCGGAGCCCGCCGCCGGGAGCATCACCCGGAACACGCTGCGCTCCGCCGTGGCCCCCAGGGCCAGGCTGCCCTCATAGTAGCTCTGCGGCACCTGCCGCAGGGAGGACACCGCCACCTGAATGATGGTGGGCAGAATCATCATGGCCAGCAGGATGCTGGCGGTGAGAATGGAGAATCCCCTGCCCCCGAAGGTATCCCGGACAAAGGGCACCAGCACCGTCAGCCCGAACAGGCCGTAGATCACCGACGGGATGCCCGCCAGCAGGGACACCGCGGGCTGCAGCAGCCGCAGCACCGCCCTGGGCGCAAAAAAGGCCATGTACAGCGACGTGAAGATCGCAATGGGCGCGCCCAGCACAATGGCGCCCGCCGTAATATAAATGCTGCCGAGGATCATGGGCAGGATGCCGTAAATATCGTTTCCAGGCTTCCACGTTTGCCCCAGCAGGAAATCCAGCGCGTTCTCCTTGGCGAAAAAGGGCAAGCCGTTGGCGAAAAGGAACACGCAGATCAGCGCCACGGCCAGGATGCACGCGCAGGCGGCCAGGCAGAAAACCACCCGCATGACGCTTTCCTTCAGCGCCCCCGGGCGCAGGGAAGCGTGATGCGGGGCGGAGGTATTCAAGGAAGGTTGAAGCGATTGATCCATGGACGGACCTCCCTTCGTTTCATTGGTCATGGGGAAAAGGCGGCTTCCCAGCGGAAACCACCTTTGCCCTGCAAAGACGGAAGCGGAGGAAAGCCCCAGGCTGTTTCCGCCTGGCAGCTTCCCTCCGCAAGGGGTTTGTTTACTTGATTTCGCTCCAGTCGGTGGTGGCGCCGGTGAATACGTTCTTCACCTGCTCCAGGGTCATGTTCTCCACGGGGTTCTCCACGTTGACGATCACGGCCAGGCCATCCAGGGCGATGGTGGTGGGGGTCAGGCCCGCCTCGATCTCGCTGTCCTTCACGGCGCGGGAGGCCATGCCGATGTCGCAGATGCCATCGATGGCGGACTGCATGCCGGTGGTGGAGTCGCTCTGCTGCACTTCGATTTCAGCGTTGGGGTTCACAGCGGCGTAGGCTTCCTTCAGCTTCTCCATGACGGGGGTCACAGAGGAGGAACCAGCCACAACCACCTTGCCGGCAACCTGCTTGCCTGCGTAGGCGGGAGCATCATCCAGCGGGATGTAACCATTCTCGGCAATCACGGCCTGGCCCTCGGCGGAGAGGATGTAGCTCACAAAGTCAGCGGCAACCTCGCTCAGGCCTTCCTTGGTGGCGATGTTGAAGGGACGGGAGAGGGTGTAGGTGCCAGCCTTGATGTTCTCAACGGTGGCTTCCACGCCTTCAATCTGCAGGGCCTTCACGGTCTCGTTCAGGCTGCCCAGGGAGATGTAGCCGATGGCACTGGGGTCCCCGGCCACGGTGGTCATCATGACGTTGGTGGAGTTGGTCACGATGGCTTCCACGGTGGTGTTGTCCACTTTCTCGCCGGCCTCGTTCTTTTCCTCAACGCCGGTGAGCTCCACGAAAGCGCTGCGGGTGCCGCTGCCGTCCTCACGGGAGACCACGGTGATCGCACCGGTCATTTCCGCGCTGGCCACGGATACGCCCATTACCAGAGCCATGAGCAGGCCCATCCATTTCATTCCTTTACGCATTTTACTTTTTCCTCCTTTTTTCTCGGTACGGGTAGAAGTATAGCGGCAATGTGTAAGGAAAAATCCACGGCTTTGTAAAGTATGCGTAAAATGCGCAGGCGGCTTTCCCCCCACGAGGGCTGGGATTGTATTTCCCGGCAATATGTGCCATAATAGATATGTTGTCATTCCACTGTAAACGTGCTTTCCCCCGCCCGGGGAAAGCGGAAGGAAGTGAACCTAATGATTCAGGAATCGGTAGCCCGGGAAGTCCTGGCCAAGGCCACATCCACCGGTGGCGACTTTGCGGAAATTTTCCTGGAGGATCGGGTGAACCACAGCCTGCGCCTGCGCAGCGGCAAGATTGACGCCGTATCCACCGGCCGCCTCCACGGCGCGGGGGTGCGCGTCTTTGACGGCACCCGGGCCATCTATGTCCACACCAACGATACCAGCCGGGAAGGCCTGCTCCGCACGGCGGAAACCGCCGCCGCGGCCATTCGCAGCGATCGCGCCCCGGCGGTGATCGCCGACCTTGCCCTGCGCAGCGTGGCCCGGCCGGACACCATCCGCCTGTGGCCCGGGGACGTAAAGGCCGCCCGCAAGGCGGAGAAGCTCCGGGAGGCGGACGCCGCCGCCCGGCAGGTGTCCCCGGAGATTGTGCAGGTCATGGCCGCCTACAACGACAGCGTGCAGAACGTATGGATCTACAACACCGAGGGCGTGGCCGTGACGGACACCCGGGTGTACAGCCGCCTGGGCGTGCAGGCCATCGCCTCCAACGGTACGGAGAACCAGACCGGCTTTGAAGGCCCCGGCGCTTCCATGGGCTTTGAGCTGTTCGATGAACGGGTGGACCCCGCCCGCTCGGCTCGGGAAGCGGCGCAGCTGGCCCATACCATGCTCCACGCCCCCCTGTGCCCCGCCGGGTACATGCCCGTGGTCATTGATAACGGCTTTGGCGGCGTATTGTTCCACGAGGCCTGCGGCCACAGCCTGGAAGCCACGCAGGTGGCCTATGGCATCAGCGAGTTTTCCGGCAAGCTGGGCCAGCAGATTGCCGCGCCCTGCGTCACCGCCCTGGACGACGGCACCATGGAAAACGAGTGGGGCTCCCTGCACGTGGACGACGAAGGCACCCCCACCACCCGCCTAGTGCTCATTGAAAACGGCATCCTGAAAAACTACATGATCGACAAGCTGGGCGGACGGCGCATGAACATGGCGCCCACAGGCAGCGGACGCCGGGAAAGCTACGCCTGGGCGCCCACCAGCCGCATGCGCAACACCTACATCGCCGCGGGCACGGACGATGAAAACGAGATGATCGCCACCATGGGCGACGGCCTGTACGCCCGGCGCATGGGCGGCGGCTCGGTAAACCCCACCACCGGTGAATTCAACTTCGCGGTGCAGGAGGGCTACCTGGTCAAGGATGGCAAGATTGCGCATCCGGTGCGGGGCGCGTCCCTGATTGGCCGGGGCAGCGAGGTGCTCATGAAGATCGACCGTGTGGGCAAGAACATGACCATGGGCCAGGGTATGTGCGGCAGCATTTCGGGCAGCATTCCCACCAACGTGGGCCAGCCCATGATCCGCATCAGCGCCCTGACCGTGGGCGGAAGCAAGGAGGGCTGAGCCATGGAAATGCAGCAATTCATTGAGAAGCTCCTGGCTGCGGCCAAGGAGCAGGGTATCGATCCCGCCGAGGCGTACGTGAACGCGGGCACAAACTTCTCCGCCGATGTAATGCAAGGTTCCATCGACACCTACAGCGTCAGCGACAAGCTGGGCCTTGGCCTGCGGGGCATCTATCAGGGAAAAATGGGTTACGCCTCCACCCAGGCCTTTGACGACGAGGCCATCAAGCAGCTCATTGAGGGCGTAAAGGAAGGCGCGTCCCTGCGCGAGGATGAGGACGTGGAGGAAATCTATGCCGGCGATGCGAGCTATCCCACCGTAAACAGCTGGTCCGACGCCCTGGAGCAGGTTTCCGCCACCGAGAAGCTGGACGCCTGCCTGAACATCGAAAAAGCCGCCGTTTCCAGCCAGCCCACCGTGACCCGCTGCAGCGGCACGCGCTTGAGCACCATCTCCCGCGAAACCCGGATATGCAACAGCTACGGGCTGAACCTGCATCACCGCTGCAACCTGTACCTGACCTATACCGACGCCATCGCCCAGGAGGGCGACAGCACCGCCACCGCCGTGGCCTTCCAGAGCGGGCGGGACTTCTCCGAGGTGGACCCCCAGGCCCTGGGCGCCAAAGCCGCCCGGGAAGCCGCCGAGGCCCTGCACGGCAGCCCCGTGCCCGCGGGGAGCTACCGCATCATCCTGCGCTGGGACGCCATGCAGGCCCTGCTGGAAACCTTCTGCGGCATCTTCTCCGCTGAAAACGCGCAGCAGGGCATGTCCCTGCTCAATGGGCGGGAAGGCGAAGCCATCGCCGCGCCCTGCGTAACGCTTATGGACGATCCGCTGCTTCCCGGCGGCTTCTCCTCCTATCCCTTTGACGATGAGGGCGTGGCCTGCCGTACCAAGGCCGTGGTGGAAGCCGGTGTGCTCAAAACCCTGCTGCACAACCGCAAGACCGCCAAGAAGCAGGGCATTGCCTCCACGGGCAACGCCGCCCGCATGGGGCTATCCGCCCCGGTGACGGTGGCCCCCAGCAATCTGTTCTTCCAGCCCGGTACCCAGTCCCTGGCGGAAATGGAAGCGCAGATGGGCGACGGCCTGGTCATCACCGATCTAAGCGGCCTGCACGCCGGCGCCAACACCTTAAGCGGCGACTTTTCCCTGGACTGCAGCGGCTACCGGATTCTGG
>USCR01000160.1 GCA_900553295.1 uncultured Eubacteriales bacterium
CGGGCCTTACGGCGGAACGCCTGGCGGAGCATGCCCAGAGCCTGCCTCCCGGCGCGGCCCGGGCCAAGGAAAGCGACCTAAGCCGCCTGTGGGCGGCCTATGACGCGCTGCTGGAGGGCCGCTTTGTGGACGGGGAAACCGCGGAAGAGGAAGTAATCCGCCGCCTGCCGGGCAGCGGCGTGGCCACCGGCGCGGCGGTGTGGGTCTATGGCTTCGACGTGCTCACGCGCCCCATGTGCCACCTGCTGGCCGTGCTGGGCCGGGAAGCGGACAGCCTGACCGTGACATTAACCATGGATACCGTGGACGCGGAGGACGGCCGCATTTTCAAGGCCCAGTGGAACAGCGCGGGCCTGCTGATGAACATCCTGCGCGGGGAAAATGTTCCCGCGGAGACGGTGCGGGCGGCCCGGCAGGCGCTTCCGGCCGCGCCCGCGCTGCAATACCTGGAGAGCCGGCTCTTCGCCACCCGGCGGGAACCTTTTTCCCAAGGCACTGAGGCCCTGGAGCTGCGTGCCTCGGCCAATCCCTTTGCAGAGGCGCTGGCGGTGTGCGCCTGGCTGTGGCGGGAGCACGACCGGGGCGTCGCCTGGACCGGGATGGCCGTGGCCCTGGGGGACGCGGTGACCTATGCGCCCGTGGTGGCCATGGCGCTGCGGGCCAGTGGCATCCCCTTTTATATGGGCACAAAGCTGCCTGCCCGCCGCCACGGGCTGGTGCGCATGCTGCTGGCGGCGCTGCGCTGCTGCGGGGAAGGCTGGCGGCAGGAGGACATGCTGGCGCTGGTGAAGAGCGGCTTTGCTCCCCTGACAGAGGAGGAAGCCTTCCGCCTGGAAAACTACGCCCTGGAAAACGGCATCCGCGGCACAAAGTGGGACCGGCCCTTTACCCGGGGCGATGAGGCGGAGGAGATGGAGCCCCTGCGCCAGCGGGTCATGGAACCCCTGCGGGAGCTGCGCCGGGGCCTGCGGGAGGCGCGGGACGCCCAGGCCTCCATGACCGCGGTGTTCGGGTATTTGCAGCAGGTGGACGCCTACGGCCGCCTCAAGGCGCGGGAGGCCAGGCTCCTGGAGGAAAACCTCCAGGCCGAGGCCGCCCAGAACCGGCAGGTATGGCGCATGATCCTGGAAACGCTGGAGCAGCAGCGGGCGCTGCTGGACGGCAGCCGGGCGCCCATGGAGCAGGTGTCCGCGTGGCTGGCGGCGGGCTTTGAGTCCGCGGAGATCAGCTCCCTGCCGCCCACGCCGGACACGGTAACCGTGGGCGAGGTGGGGCACATGGCCCTGGAAAGCGTGCGTTCTCTGGCGGTAATGGGCATGCAGGACAGCGGAAACGCCGGCCAGCGCAGCCTGCTCACCGAAGGGGAACGGGAGAAGCTCTCCGCGTGGCACGGCTACGACGTGGGCCTGTCCGCCGGCGTGCAGCAGGCTCTGCGGCAGTCGGACTTCTACCGTACCTTTGCCCTGGCCCGGGAGCGGCTGCTGCTCACCCATGCCCAGAGCACCCAGGACGGGGACGCCCTGCGTCCGGGCAGCGTGTACCTGGACGTGAAGGCGATGTTTCCCCAGGTGCGGGAGCAGGGCGGCGTGCAGGAGCAGGAGGAACCCGTGGCCCCGCGCACGGCGCTCAACGGCCTGGCCCCACGCCTGCGGGCCATGGCGGAGGGCGCGGCGCCGGAGGAAGCCCTGCCCCCGGCCTGGCGGCAGGCCATGGCCTGGCTGTGGGATCACGCACCCTACCGGGAGGTGGTGGCGCTGTCCCTGGCGCACCTGGACGCCAGGACGCCCGCCCCGCCCCTGGACCCCCACAAGGCCTGGCGGCTGTTTGGCCGGGACGCGGTGTCCATCAGCCGGCTGGAGGAGTTTGCCGCCTGCCCTTACCGGCATTTTATCCACTATGGGCTAAGCCCCGTGGAGCGGCGGAACTTCACCTTTGAGGCGGACGACCGGGGAGACTTTTTCCACGCGGCCTTGAGTGCCTTTACCACCGTCGCTTCCCAGACGGATGCCTGGCCCGACCGCATGGAGGAGGCGGACGTGGACGCGGTGATGGATACGGTGGTGGAGCCCCTCATGGCCCAATGGGCCGACGGCCCCCTGGGGGAGGACGCTCGCACCCGTGCCCTGGGCCGGCGCTATGCGGAGACGGTGAAGCGCGCGGCGTGGCTGTTTACCCGCCACATGCGCAACAGCCGCTTCACTACCCAGGGCACCGAGGTAGCCTTTGGGGAGCCCGGAGGATTGCCCACGGTGATGCTGGAGCTCAGCGACGGCAGCCGGGTGGCCCTGCGGGGCAAGATTGACCGGATTGACCGCTACGAAGGGGACCAGGGCGTTTACCTGCGGGTGGTGGACTACAAGAGCAGCGCCCAACGCCTGGAGCCTTCCCGCATGTGGTATGGGCTGCAATTACAGCTGCTGCTGTACCTGAAGGCCGCCACTGCCGCCGGGGCGGGGGAACCGGCAGGCGCATTCTATTTTACGGTGAGCGACCCCATGTGCGACAGCGTTCAGGACCTGAAAGCCGCTGCCGAGGCCGCCATTGCCAAGGAGCTGCGCCTCAAGGGCGTGGTCCTGGCGGATGCGGAGGTGATTTCCGCCATGGACGCCGAGGAGCCGGGCTTCTCCGTGGAGAAGGTGTTCAACGCCGACGGCACCGTGTCCCGCAACGCCACCGCCGTGGACCGGGAGGAGATGGGCGCACTGCTCCGCCATGCCCAGAAGCTGGCTGCGGAGCTGGCCGGCCAGATCCGCGGCGGGCGCATTGCCGCCCAGCCCGCGGCCCTGGGGGAATGGAACGCATGCCTGTATTGCGAATACAAGGGCGTGTGCGGCCTGGACCCCAAGGTGGAGGATACCGCGCGAAAATTACCCCAGATGGACAAGGAGGAATTCCGCGCCCTGCTGGCGAATGAAGGAAAAACCACCTGAACGGGGACGGAAAGAAACCGGGAAGGGGCAAACGGTGGGAATTTGTATAGAAACTGTAGGTTTTGTGAAGAAAATTTGCCGCTTTGGCGGAAATTTCTGAAATGGATTGCATCATGGCTGGAAATGGTTTATAATGCAACCAGGTGATAACAACGCAAAAGGAGGCGTTTCCCATGATTCAGATCATTGCTGGCAAGAAGGGGTCCGGCAAGACCAAGCGGATCATTGACATGACCAATGAAAAGGCCAAGACCAGTCAGCACGACGTCGTATTTATTGACGACGACAACCGCTACATTTTTGATATCGATCACAGCGTGCGCTTCATCAACGCATCTGAATATGCGATCCTTACACCGGAGATGTTCCTGGGCTTCCTGTGCGGCATGCTCAGCCAGAACTTCGATGTGGGCGTGATTTTTATCGATGCGTTCAAGAAGCTGCTCAAGACCGACCTCAATCAGGCCGACTGGTTCTTCAAGCGGCTGGAAACCCTGTGCCAGAAGCACAACGTGGACTTTGTCCTGTCCGTCAGCGAGGATCCTGCCAATCTGCCCGAATTCATGAAGGGCTATCTGATCTAAAATCGCATGTCCTCCAACAAAAGACGCAGCCGAAACGGGGCGGCGGTGAAAGGCCGCTGCCCCTGTTTTCGTTTTAGCGCCATTGAATGATTTCGGAGCGTGATGAAATATGTCGTTTTTCTCCACCCGCGGCGGAACCTGCGTAACGGCTTCCCAGGCCATTCTCAATGGCTTGGCGCCCGACGGCGGACTGTATGTGCCCGCCATGTTTCCGCCTGTCTCCAAAGAAAAACTGACCGACCTGGCAGCCATGGACTATTGCCAGCGGGCGTCGGTCATCCTCCGAAAGTATCTGGAGGACTTCTCCATTGCGGAGATAGATGCCGCGGTGGCGGCCGCCTATGGGGGCGGAAAATTTGACGCGCCGGAAGTTGCGCCCCTGAAACAGCTGGACGATCAGACCTATGTGATGGAGCTGTTCCATGGCCCTACCCTGGCCTTTAAGGACATGGCGCTGCAGCTGCTGCCGCATTTGATTACCCTCTCCGCCAAGAAAAACGGTGAGGAGCGGGAAATCAGCATTCTGGTGGCCACCAGCGGGGACACGGGCAAGGCGGCCCTGGAGGGTTTCAAGGACGTTGCCGGCACCAGCTGCACGGTGTTCTATCCCCTGGAAGGCGTGAGCCGGGTGCAGGAGCTGCAAATGGTGACCACCGGCGGCAGCAATACCCATGTCATTGGTGTGCGGGGCAACTTCGATGATGCCCAGACGGGGGTGAAGCGCCTTTTCGCCTCCCAGAGCTTTGCGGAGCGGATGCACGCCATGGGCAAGACACTTTCCTCCGCCAACAGCATCAACTTCGGGCGGCTTGTGCCGCAGGTGGTATATTACTTCAGCGCCTATGCGGAGCTGTTGCGCGCCCGCAAGCTGGCCGTGGGGGAGCCGGTGAACTTCGTGGTGCCCACGGGGAACTTTGGCAACATACTGGCGGGGTATTACGCCCGGAGCATGGGCCTGCCGGTGGGCAAGCTGATCTGCGCCAGCAACCGCAACAACGTGCTCACGGACTTCTTTGAAACGGGCATTTATTCCACCCACCGCACCTTCTTCAAGACCACCTCTCCCTCCATGGATATTTTGATTTCCTCCAACCTGGAACGGTTGCTTTATGAGGCGGCGGACCGGGACGGGGAGCTGATCCGCGTGTGGATGCGGCAGTTGCAGGAGTGCGGCAGCTACAGCGTGGGCGAGCAGCGCCGGGAATGGCTTACCAGCGTGTTCTATGCGGGCTGTGCCAACGACATGGAGACGGGTTGGGAGATACGGGATCGCTTCCAGCAGGATCAATATTTGATGGACACCCATACGGCTGTGGGCAGCCGGGTGCTGCGGGAATACCGGGAAAAGACGCAGGACGACACCCCCACGGTGCTTGTGTCCACCGCCAGCCCCTACAAGTTTGCCGGGGATGTACTGGCGGCATTGGATGGCAAGGAAGCGGTAAGCGGGCTGGATGCCTTTGCGTGTGCGGAGCGTTTGGAACGTCTCAGCGGTGTGCCGGTGCCGCCGCAGGTGCGGCAGCTGCGGGAATTGCCGGTACTGCATCATGCCACCACCGAGGTGGAAGGCATGGCGGAAGCTGCGCTACGGGCGCTGGGTGGCTGAGGAGGAACAGGAGAATAAAAGCGTGCCAGGCAGGCGGAAACGCCTGAC
>USCR01000161.1 GCA_900553295.1 uncultured Eubacteriales bacterium
AGGGTGCCCGTGGGATACTGCCCCAGCACCTTCGCCTCCAGGGAAGCGGTCTGGCGCAGGTTCAGCGCGCCGCCCACCACCAGGGCGCTCTCAGCGGTTTCAGCCTGGGAGAAAGCTGGCGCCAGGCACAGGCTGGCCACCGCCACGGTACCCAGTGCACGACGGGTCAGAGACTGCAGTTGCTTGTTCTTCATGGATGGTTCCTCCTTTGTTGTGTGAAGCCCCGTTTCCCGGGCGCTTTCATCACTACAAACGGCCGGTGTGCGCCCTTTGATGCGCCAAGCCCTTGCCATAATCCGCCAATCAGGGACGAATTATGACCATATTGGGAAAATATACCATAGTGTGCACCAACCACCCTGGAAAACACAAGATTCTGACGCAAAGCCAAGGAAATAAATCCCATTATTCTTTTGCTCATTTTGGGCAATAGAAACGCGCCTGCCTCCCATGCAATAGAAAGCAGGCGCGTTGCGCGAGACGGGAGATTATTCCCCGTCCTCCAGACCGTCCTCCTCCAGGAGCGCCAGGTCGTCCTCTTCCTCCACGGCGGATTCCCCACCCTCGGACTGTTCGGGGAGCGGCTCGCCCTTTTCGAAGAACTGGCGGCGGATCTCCGCGTCGATCTCCTGGGCAACCTCCGGGTTATCCTTCAGGTACTGCCGGGTATTCTCCCGGCCTTGGCCAATGCGCTGATCCTTGTAGGAGAACCAGGCGCCGCTCTTGTGGATGATGTCCCGGGCCACGGCCATGTCCAGGAGCGTGCCCTCCCGGCTGATGCCCTGGCCATAGATGATGTCAAACTCCGCCACCCGGAAGGGCGGGGCCACCTTGTTCTTGACCACCTTCACCTTGGTGCGGTTGCCGATGACCTCGCTGCCGTTTTTCAGCTGCTCGCCCCGGCGCACGTCCAGACGCACGGAGGCGTAGAACTTCAGGGCGCGGCCGCCGGGGGTGGTCTCCGGGTTGCCATACATCACACCCACCTTTTCACGCAGCTGATTGATAAAAATGGCGATGGTCCCCGTCTTGCTCACAATACCCGTGAGCTTGCGCAGGGCCTGGGACATCAAGCGGGCCTGCAGGCCCACAAAGCTGTCGCCCATCTCGCCGTCGATCTCCGCCTTGGGCACCAGCGCCGCCACGGAGTCCACCACCACCACGTCCAGGGCCCCGGAGCGTACCAGCGCCTCGGCAATTTCCAGGGCCTGCTCGCCGGTGTCCGGCTGGGAGATGTACAGTTCGTCAATGTTGACCCCCAGCTTCTTGGCGTAAGCGGGGTCCAGGGCGTGCTCCGCGTCCACAAAGGCGCAGATGCCGCCCTTTTTCTGGGCCTCGGCCACAATGTGCAGCGCCACCGTGGTTTTACCGGAGGATTCCGGGCCGTAGATTTCGATGACGCGGCCCTTGGGCACGCCGCCCACCCCCAGGGCCAGGTCCAGCTCCAGGTTACCGGTGGAGATGACCTCCACGTTCTGGCTGGCCTGCTCGCCCAGCTTCATCACGGCGCCTTTGCCATACTGCTTGTCCAGATCCGCCAGGGCATGTTCCAGGGCCTTGAGCTTTTCCTCCTGAGTGCTCTGGGCAACGGTTGTAGCGTCCTTTTTGGGGGGCGCGGCCTTTTTCGTAGCCATGGTTTCTTTCCACCTTTCCGTCCATTGGGCCGGGCGCGTTCCTTTCCGGGAAGCGCGCCGGGATATTTCAGCAATCTGCCTGCGTGCCCTTTTCCGCCTCCAGGCGCAGGGCATTCAGGGCGTTTTTCATGGTCAGGGTGCGGATGCGGGCGCGGTTCCCCGTAAGATGCAGGGGAATGTCATAGACCCCCTCCGCCGTGGCCACCCCCAGGAACACCGTGCCCACCGGGCGTTCCGGGGTGCCGCCGTCGGGGCCGGCCAGGCCCGTGGCGCTCACGGCAATGTCCACGCCCAGGCGTTCCCGGGCACCCTGGGCCATGGCCCGGGCCACCTCCGCGCTGACCACGTCGTAGCGGTCGATCATCTCCGCGGGCACGCCCAGCAGCATGGTTTTCGATACGCTCTGGTAGGTCACAAAGCCGCCCTTCACCACCTGGGAAGCGCCGGGCACCTCCACCAGCGCCGAGGCAATCATGCCGCCGGTGAGGCTCTCGGCGGTGGCCACGGTCCAGTTCCGCGCTTTCAGGGCGCGCACGGCGCTCTGGGCCAGAGAACCGTCGTCATGCTCGGAGACCGCGTACACCACGTCCCCCAGGCGGCGGCGTACCTCCGCCACCAGGGGCGTCAGCAGCGCTTCCGCGGCTTTCACATCCGCGGCCCGGGCAGTGGCACGCAGCTGCACCTCCCCCAGGGAGCAGTAGGGGCTCAGGGAGGGGTTGCTACCTTCCTCCAGGTCGTGCAGGCGGGTGTCCACCTCGCTCTCCCCCATGCCGAAGATGCGCAGGTACCGGCTGGCCAGCACCTGGCCCGAGCGGGCCTGCAAATACGGTTCCACCTGCTCGGTGAACATGGGCTCCAGTTCCACCGGCGGGCCGGGCAGGTGAATGACCACCTTGCCCTCACCCATGGGCACAATGGCGCCCGGGGCGGTGCCGTTGGGGTTGAGCAGCAGGCGGGAGTCCGGGGTAAACATGGCCTGGCTGAGGTTGTTCAGCTGCATGTCCTTATGATATTGAGCAAAGCGGGCGCGCACCATGGCCTCGGCCTCGGGGAAGAGCACCAGCTCCTTCCCTGCCACCTTGGCGGCCACCCGCTTGGTAATGTCGTCCACCGTGGGGCCCAATCCGCCGGAAGTGATGACCACATCCGCCCGGCTCAGGGCCAGGCGGTAGGCTTCCTCCAGGCGCTGGGCGTTGTCGCCCACCACGGTTTGATGGTACTGGCTGATGCCCAGGGCGGACAGCCGCCGGGAGAGAAACTGGGCGTTGGTGTTCAGCACCTGGCCCATGAGCAGCTCTGTGCCCACACAGAGAATTTCCGCGATCATTTATTTCGCATCCTTTTCCATCAGTACGCCGCTGTTTTTCACAAAGTAGTCCGCGCCGCTCCACAGGGTCATGACCACCACCACCAGGCACAGCGCGCCGCTGAGCAGGCTCTGGGTCACCGGCTGGCGCAGCAGCATCAGCCACAGGATCAGCACGATCTGGCACACGGTCTTGATCTTGCCCAGCTTGCCCGCGGCAATGACCTGCCCCTTGGTGACGGCCACCATGCGCAGGCCGTCCACGCACAGCTCCCGGGCCAGGATAATCACCGTGGCCCAGGCGGGCATCAGCCCCTGCTGAATCAGCATGATAAAGGCGCTGAGGGTCAGCAGCTTATCCGCCACGGGGTCCAGAAACTTGCCCAGGTCGGTGACGATGCCCCGGCTGCGGGCGATGTGCCCGTCCAGAAAGTCCGTGAAGGCCGCCAGGCCAAACACCGCCGCCGCCAGCAGGTTGCACACCGTGCCGCCCACATACATGAGGATCACCATCACGGGGATCAGCGCCACCCGGGCCACAGTAAGCCGGTTGGGCAGGTTCATAGGCGCTCCCCCTTCAGGTCATAGGTTTCCGCGCCGGTAATGCGCACCTGCACAAAGCTGCCCACCTCCGGGGCTTCCTTGGCGGTAAAGACGATGGCGCCGTCCGCGTCGGGAGCCTCCCGCTGTGAGCGACCCAGGAACAGCCCGTCCCGGGCGTCGGTGACCAGCACCTTTTCCACCGTGCCAATGCGCGCCTGGTTGTTTTCCAGGGAAATGCGGGCCTGCAATTTCATCAGGCGGTCCAGGCGCTCCTGCTTGACCTCCTCGGGGATTTGGTCGGGCATTTCCGCGGCGGGGGTGTTTTCCTCCGGGGAGAAGGCAAAGGCGCCCATGCGGTCAAACCGCGCTTCCGCCACGAAATCCATCAGCTCCTGGAACTGTTCCTCGGTCTCCCCGGGGAAACCCACAATCAGGCTGGTGCGCAGGGTAAAGCCCATGTCCCGCGCCTTTTTCAATATGCGGCGGATGTCCGCGGCGGTACCCCGGCGGTTCATGCGCCGCAGGAGCGTATCGTTGATGTGCTGAATGGGCAGATCCAGGTATTTGCAGATGTTGTCATGGCTGGCCATGACCTCCAGCAGGCGGTCGTCGGCCTCGTCCGGGTAGGCGTAGAGCACCCGCAGCCATTCCACCCCGGGAATCCGCGCCGCCTGATCCATGAGCTCGGGCAGCATGGACGCCTCCTGCCAATCCGTGCCGTAGCGGGTGGTATCCTGGGCAATGAGGATATGCTCCTTCACGCCCTGCTCCGCAAAGTGGCGCGCCTCGCCCAGCACATCCGCCAAAGGCCGGGAACGGTATGGCCCGCGGATCAGCGGAATGGCACAGTAGGTGCAGCGGTTGCTGCATCCGTCCCCGATGCGGGTGTAGGCGGTATAGGCCGGGGTGGTCAGCACCCGCTCATGCTCCAGGAAGGTATACTTTTCCCCGCACAGGGATTCCCGCCCCTGCCCCCGCAGGGCGCGCTCCACCGCGGGAATCAGCTGGTCATACTGGTTGACGCCCAGCATCAGGTCGATCTCGGGGATCTCCTGGAGCAGGTCCTTTTCATAACGCTGGGCCAGGCAGCCGGTGACCACCAGCAGGCGGCAGCGCCCGGTCTGCTTGTACTGGGCCATTTCCAGGATGGTGTCGATGGACTCCTCCTTGGCGGGGTTGATAAAGCCGCAGGTGTTCACCATGAGAATATCCGCCTGGGCGGGGTCCTCGGTGAAGGTGTAGCCCGCCTCCTTGAAAAGTCCCAGGGCTGTTTCGGAATCCACCAGGTTTTTGGTGCAGCCCAGGGAAATCATGCCAACTTTCATCAATGTAGCTCCGTTACCTCTCTATGGATTCTGCCGCAAACGCGAACACACGTCCCGGCAGCATGCCTATTTTACCACAGGTTTTGCCCCTTGGAAAGGGGAACAACGGAAAAGGAAGGGGCGCGCCGGTGGCAAGGGGCGCACCCTGGGGGGAAAAGGAGATTTGCGGGGGGAAAAGAGTTTTGCACTTGTGCAGGGGAGGAAGGGGCACAGCTTTGCAGGGGAGGAAAGTTTTGTAAAACTGCTTTTTGCTTCGGTGTAAGGGGGGATAAAGAGGGTTTGGGGTTTGTGAAAAGACTTTTCCTTTGAAAGTATAATTTTATCAGTAAAGAAAAAACAATTTCTGGGTAG
>USCR01000162.1 GCA_900553295.1 uncultured Eubacteriales bacterium
GCCGCCGTATCGACAACCAGCTGCGCGGCCGTGCAGGCCGTCAGGGCGACCCCGGCTCCACCCAGTTCTTCATCTCCCTGGAGGACGACCTCATGCGCCTGTTTGGCTCCGAGCGCATCGGTGCCATGGTGGACCGCCTGGGGCTGAAGGATGACGAGCCCCTGGAAGCGGGCATGCTCACCAAGCAGATTGAGAGCGCCCAGAAACGCATTGAGAGCCGTAACTTCGATATTCGTAAACACGTGCTGGAGTACGACAACGTGATGAACCGCCAGCGCGAGGTGATCTATGGCCAGCGCCGCCGGGTGCTCATGGGTGAGGACGTCCACGACTCCATCCTGAAAATGGCGGACAGCGTTATCGATTACGGCATGCAGCACGACTGCGTCAGCGATGAGCCCACCGAATGGGATGTGAAGTCCCTGACCAACTATCTGGAAAACCTCTGCCTGCGCCACGATTTCCTGGCCGCCCAGGATGCGCTCATCAAGGACGGGGACAAGGAAGGCCTGGTGGCCGCCATGAAGGCCGAGGCACGGGACTTCTATCAGGAGCGGGAACAGCTGCTCACCGGCCTGGGCGTGGATATGCGGGAGTTTGAGCGGGTGATGCTGCTCAGCGCCGTGGATAACCGCTGGATGGATCATATCGACGCCATGGACCAGCTCCGGGATGGCATTGGTTACCGCGCCTATGCCCAGAAGGACCCGGTGGTGGAGTACAAGATCGAGTCCGGGCACATGTTCGACGAACTGATCCACTTTATCCGGGAGGATACCGTACGCCGCATCTATCAGGCGCGGGTGGAGCGCACCCCTGAGCGGGTACAGCAGGCCAAGCCCGTGGAGGCGCACCTGGCGGGTGACCAACCCCGGCAACCCCGCAAAGTATCCGCCTCCCAGAAGGTGGGCCGCAACGAGCCCTGCCCCTGTGGCAGCGGCAAGAAGTACAAGAACTGCTGCGGACGGAATGACGCGCAAGGGTGAAGGGACGCGGGCGGCACGCCGCCGTAGCTGGGAGGCTGCAACCAATGAAAGATAAAAACAGCGCCATACAGGAACAGCCGCAAAATGACGCGCAGGAGGAAGAAAAAAAGAAGCGCCGCCTGCTCTGGAGCGATATCCTGGATGCCGTAGCCGATCTCATAGACGCGGTGGTGGATTGGTTCAACTGATCCGGCGCGCGTCTTCACCCGACCGAACAGATGGAATGAGGGAATACCATGATTGAGCTGGAACAATATCAAACCGATGTGGCAAACGTCCGCCAGCAGATCCTTACCGCGGGGGAGGCCCTGCAGGTGGGGCACATGCGCGAGCAGATTGACGAGCTCAGCGAAGAGATGAATCAGCCGGAATTCTGGAATGACCTGGAGCGCTCCACCAAGGTAAACCAGAAGCTGGGTCACTTGAAAAACCGCCTCAACCACTATGAGAAACTGCTCTCCACCGCCGACGATATCGAGGTTATGATCTCCCTGGCCAAGGAAGAAAATGACGAGAGCATGGTGCAGGAGGTGGGCACGGAGCTGCAAAAGCTCAAGGAGCAGGCCGACGCCCTGGAGCTGGAGACGCTCATGCGCGGGGATTACGATGACTGCGACGCCATCCTTTCCCTGCACGCGGGGGCCGGCGGCACCGAAGCCCAGGACTGGACGCAGATGCTGTACCGCATGTATACCCGTTATTGCGAGAAAATGGGCTTTCAGGTGAAGCTGCTGGACCTGCTGGAAGGGGACGAGGCGGGCATCAAGTCTGTCTCCTTCCAGGTGAGCGGCGACCATGCCTATGGCTATTTGCGGGGGGAAAAGGGCGTGCACCGGCTGGTGCGCATCAGTCCCTTTGACGCCAACGCCCGGCGGCATACCTCCTTCTCCTCCCTGGACGTGGCGCCCATCCTGGAGGACGACAACGACGATATCGAAATCAATATGAAGGATGTGCGGGTGGATACCTACCACTCCAGCGGCGCGGGCGGTCAGAACGTGAACAAGACCAGCTCCGCCGTGCGAATGACCCACTATCCCACGGGCATCGTGGTGGCCTGCCAAACCGAGCGGGATCAGGTGCAAAACCGCGCTACTTGCTTGAAAATGCTGAAAGCCCGTCTGCTGGAATTGCGGGAGCGGGAAAAGGAACAGCAAATGGCGGACATCAAGGGCGAAATGAAAAAGATTGAGTGGGGCAGCCAGATCCGCTCCTATGTTTTCCAGCCCTACACCATGGTCAAGGATCACCGTACCGGGTACGAAGTGGGCGCCATTGACGATGTGATGGACGGAAACCTGGAGGGGTTCGTCACTGCCTACCTGAAAATGCAGTAAGGATTTTCCCGGCGGCGCGAAATGCGCCCGCCCGGGAGGATACCCGGAGGGCTTTGCATGAGAATACTTCGCCGGATGCTTGGGGCGGTGCTGGCTATCAGCGCCGCCCTGGCGCTTTTGACCCTGCTTACCGACGCGTTGGCTGGCAGCGCGCAACTGATGCTTTCGCTGATGGAGCGGTACGCGCCGCCGGAAAACACAGGCCTGGCCGCGGAGGACTATCCGCAGGCGGCAGCGATGATTGCGGGCTATCTCTCCGGGGAAACAGACACCTTCCAGCTCAGTGCCACGGTGAACGGCACGGAAACGGAGGAGGCCTTTGGCTCCAGGGAGCAGACGCATATGGCCGACGTGCGTGGGCTGTTTCAGCTGGACCGTGCGGTGGCGCTGGGGGCCGTGGCGCTGTCCTTGCTGTGCGTGACGGTATGCTATGTGCTCCGCCGCCCGGACCGGCAGGCGCTTCGGGGCTTTCGGGATGGATTGCGGGGGATGCTCACGGTGCTGGCGGCGCTAATGGTGTGGGGAGCGGTGGAGTTCGACTCCCTGTTCATCCTGTTCCATCGCCTGGCCTTCACCAATGACCTATGGCTGCTGAACCCGGAGACGGATCTGCTGATCCGCCTGATGCCCACGGATTTCTTTGTGCACTACGCCGCGCTCATTGGCGGCAGCTGGCTGGGCGGGCTGTGCCTGGCGGAGGCGGGGGTTGAACTGTTCCTGCGCCGGGGCGGTGCCGGATGGCGGAGCGCGATACAAAAAGGAGACAAAAGCAAACATGGACAATGAAAAGCAGCTTGCGGCGCTGCGGGAGAAGGAGCAGGTGCGCATCCTGGCCCTGGAATCCTCCTGCGATGAAACTGCCGCCGCGGTGATTGAGAACGGGCGGCGCATCCTCTCCAATGTGGTGTTTTCACAGATTGACCTGCACGCGCTGTACGGCGGGGTAGTGCCGGAAATTGCCAGCCGGGCCCATGTGGAGGCATGCGACCGGGTGGTGGACCAGGCGCTGGAGCAGGCGGGCCTGACCCTGCAGGAGGTGGACGCCTGTGCCGTAACCTATGGCCCCGGGCTGGTGGGCGCGCTGCTTACCGGAGTGAGCTGCATGAAGGGCCTGAGCTATGCCGCGGGCAAGCCGCTGATCCCCGTCAACCATATTGAGGGTCACGTTTCCGCCAATTACCTGACGTATCCGGAGCTGGAGCCGCCCTTTGTGTGCCTGGTGGTGTCCGGGGGCCACAGCCATCTGGTGGAGGTGCGGGACTACGGGGAATACCGCCTGCTGGGTCAGACCATGGACGACGCGGCGGGGGAAGCCTTTGATAAGGCGGCACGTGTGCTGGGCCTGCCCTATCCCGGCGGCCCTACCCTGGACAAACTTGCGGAAGAGGGCAATCCTCATGCCATGACCCTGCCCACGCCGCATCCCGAAGGCCGGTATGATTACAGCTTCAGCGGCCTGAAAACCGCCTTTCTCAATGCCGCGCACAAAATGACCCAGCGCGGGGAGGAGCTTCCCCGGGCGGACATGGCCGCGTCCTTCCGCTGGGCAGTGGTGTCCAGCCTGACGGAAAAGGCGGTACTGGCGGCCAAGGAAACCCATGCCAAGGCTCTGGCCATGGCCGGAGGGGTATCCGCCAACCGCCTGCTGCGGCGGATGATGCAGGAAAAATGCGACGCCGCGGGCATCCCGCTGTACATGCCACGGCTGGACCTGTGCACGGACAACGCGGCCATGATAGGTTCCGCCGCCTACTACCGCCTGCGCAAGGGAGAACTGGCGGAGCTGACCTTAAACGCCGTACCCGGTCTTCGGCTGCTGTGATACTGGACAACCAACGAGCAGAAAGGAAAAGCGGGATAAACATGGATGCTTTGATACAGCGCGCGGTGGATGCCCTGCGCGCATGCCCCTTTATTGCAGGCATTGTTCTGGGCGGCTCCAGAGCCACAGGCATGGCTACCGAGAACTCCGACGTGGACATCGGGGTTTATTACCGCCACGGGCAGCTGAACGCCGAAATGCTCAGCCGTCTGGCGCAGGAGCTGGATGATCAGCACCGGGAAAACCTGGTGTGCGGGGAAGGGGGCTGGGGCCCCTGGGTAAACTGCGGCGGTTGGCTGGTGATGGACGGTGTACATGTGGACCTGATCCTGCGAGATATGGATCGGGTGCAGGAGGTGGTGGAGCGCACCGACCGGGGTGAGTTTTCCGCGCACTACCAAACCGGACATCCCCATGCCTTCCTGGACGTGATGTACCGGGGAGAGCTGGCCAGCTGCCAGCTGCTGTACGCTGCGGACCCGGAATTTTCCGCCCTGAAGTCCCGGGCGGAAAACTATCCCATCCCCTTGCAGCGGGCGCTGATGCAGTTCTTCCTGTTTGAGGCGGAGTTCTCCTGCGCATTGGCGGAAAAAAACCTGCCCAACGGCGACCTGTACTACTTCACCGGGCATCTGTTCCGGGCGGCATCGGCGCTGAATCAGGCGCTGTTTGCCCGCAATGCCCAATGGTGCCTGAATGAAAAGAAAGCCATTTTCCGCATTGACGGCTTTCCCATGCATCCTCAGTCCTATGCCGCGCGCATGAACCACATCTTTACGCTCCTAGGCACATCGCCCCAACAAGCCCTTACTACCCTGCAAACCCTCCGTCAGGAGACTATTGCTCTGTGCCACCTTCCCAACGCATAAGCAAAGCGCCGCTTTCCTCCTGCCATTCCGGCGGGAAAGCGGCGCTCTTTTTCATGTTTCAGCGCGCGGCGGCATCCTGGGCATCCACAGGCACCCTACGCTGCTTTTCGGGAGAGCGCGAGAGGGGCTTTTCTC
>USCR01000163.1 GCA_900553295.1 uncultured Eubacteriales bacterium
CGTTTTCATCCTGTTCAAACGCCGCATGCCGTGCTATAATGATTGCCGAATGGAAAGGAGCATCAAGCCTATGAGCCGTTTGGGAGATTTGCTGCGCACCGAACGCCTGCGCAGAAACATGACGCTGAAACAGGTCGCCCGCCTGGGGGGCGTCAGCGAGGGATATCTGAAGGACGTGGAAGAGGGACGCCGCATTATTGCGGATGACCAGGCGCGCCGCATTCTTAAGAAAATCGGACTGAAGGAACACAACGAGGAAGGATTTACCCTGGATGACATAGCGGCTACGGTGGATCTGGAAACCGTCGCGCCCAAGCCTGCGCCCCGCCCCGCCGTGCAGCCGCGTCAGGCAGAGAAGCCTGCCGAGAGCGAAACCGTGTACAAGAGCGAGAACCCGGTCTCCGGCGGCGTGTGGCTGGATGCGCTGACCAGCGTGCTCAAGCGCGTTCCGGTGTACAATGCAGTGCTGAAGGAGGTCGATCATCGCCTGCTGCCCATTCTGGATGGGCGCATCGAGGGCGCCGCGCCGGACAAGGTCTTTTACCTCGTGGCCCCGGATGACAGCATGCGCGGCTTCCGGATTCTGCGGGATGACCTGTGCCTGGTCGTGCCCTCCGGCAGCCCTATTGACGGCGCGGTGATGCTCGTGGAGCACAACCAGCACCGCTACCTTCGCAAGGTCAAGAAGCTGGATGCGCTCAACGTGCTTTTGCAAAGCTACGACCGGGAATATGCGGCGGAAACCTGCGCTCTGCCGGACGTCAACTTCCTGGGCCGGGTTGTCAAGGTGGAATTCTCGCTCTGAGTTCAGCCCAGCGCCACGTCCAGCACCATCATCACCAGAAAGCCCAGCATCACGCTCAGCGTGCCGGTATGGCTGTGTTCGCCCAGACTGGCTTCGGGGATGAGTTCCTCCACCACCACGTAGATCATCGCGCCTGCCGCAAAGGCCAGAAGCCACGGCATCACGCCGGTGATCATTCCCGCCGCCAGCACGCCCAATACGCCCGCGATGGGCTCGACAATACCGCTGAGCGCCCCGTAAACAAAACTGCGCGTGTTGCTCAGGCCCTCTTTTTTCAGAGGCAGCGAGATCGCCGCGCCTTCGGGAAAGTTCTGCAGCGCCATGCCAAGCGAAAGCGCCAACGCGCCGGAGAGAGGCATGGCGCTGCTGTTGCCGGCCAGCCCGAATGCCAGGCCCACGGCAAGTCCTTCCGGCACGTTGTGCAGCGTGACGGCCAGCACCAGCATGGTCGTGCGGGCAAACGAGCTTTTCAGCCCCTCCGGCTCATCGCTGCCGGGATGCAGGTGAGGGAGCAGACGGTCCAGCGCCAGCAGAAACACGGCGCCCAACACAAAGCCGCCCGCCGCGGGAAGCCAGGCGGGCGCGCCGGACTTTTCGGCCATTTCCATAGCGGGAACCAGCAGCGACCACACTGAAGCGGCGATCATCACCCCCGCGGCAAAGCCCAGGAAGGCCCGCTGCATGCCGTGCGGGATATCTTTTTTGAAAAAGAAAACCGTGGCGGCGCCCAGCGCCGTCGCCAAAAAGGTGAACATTGTACCCAGAAAAGCAAGATAGATGGGGGACATCCGGAAAAAACCTCCTTACGCGAAAAGGGGATTGCAATTATCTATATGATAGCATAAAATAACGCCTGTGAAACCACAAAAGCGGCTGGGAGGCGCGGATACATGAAGAACGAATCCTGGGTACAGACGCTTAAGGATTACGTCATGCTGACGGTGGGCACAATGCTGATCGCCATAGGCGTATACTTTTTCAAATTCCCCAATCATTTTTCCACCGGCGGGGTCAGCGGCATTTCCATTATACTGGCCCATTATGCCCCGAACCTGTCCGCCGGCGCGTTCGTGTTCATCATCAACATGGCGCTGCTGGCACTGGGCTTTGCCGTATTCGGGCGCTCTTTCGGGGTGCGCACGGCCTATACCAGCCTGGTCTTGTCCTGCGCTACGTGGGGGCTGGAATACATTGTGCCCATGGATGCGCCCATGACCAGCCAACCCCTGCTTGAGCTGATTTTCGCAGTGGGCCTTCCGGCGGTGGGAAGCGCCATCCTCTTTAACATGCAGGCTTCCAGCGGCGGCACCGACATCGTGGCCATGATTCTCAAGCGCCACACCAGCGTCAACATCGGCAACTGTCTCCTGTGCGTGGACTTTCTGATTACGGTGGCGGCCTGTGTGGCTTTCGGCATGGAAACCGGTCTGTTCAGCATGCTGGGCCTGGTGCTGAAATCCGTGATTGTGGACATGGTGCTGGAAAACATCAAGGTTCATAAGTGCTTCCAGATTATTACCGAAAAGCCCTCGGAGATTGTTCATTTCATCGTGACCGTCCTTGGACGCGGCGCAACGGAGCTGCACGGAGAGGGCGCCTATACACATGAGGATAAAACGGTGATTCTCACCGTGGTCAACCGGTATCAGGCCATTAAGCTGCGCAAGTATACGCGTGAAGTAGACCCGCACAGCTTCGTGCTCATCACCAATTCCACGGAGATCATCGGCAAGGGATTTCGGGGAGTGATGTAACGGGGGCATGGAAAGCAACAAAACCTAGCGGCAGTGTGCGGGATTTGTGAAGGCGACGCACATGCCTCCGGACTTGCAACCCACTTGGCAAGACATAGCCCTCCCAACTTTTCCAAAAACGTTTGCCGACAAAGATTTGCTTCGTGAGATCATGGAGCGTGTCGGGAGCGTTCCCATATCCGGTTTATTTCCAGCAGTCTGAGCTATACGGACTGCTTTTTTTTCGCGGAATGAAAGCCCGGCAAAAAAGCCGGCCGGAAAAATTTGCGCGCCAGGAAAAAGCTAATGTACGATTATGCATAAAAACGGATATCTTTATGAAAAATCAGGTTTCTTTTTATACAGGCTGTTTGTAAAATAATACACAACGGCCCGTAAGAACGGTCAAAAATAAATAGGAGGTATCCACACATGAAACGAATCTGGGCATTTTTCCTGACGGTATGTATGCTTTTCTCCACGGTTATCGGTTTTTCTTTCGCCGAAGAAGATGATGGCGTTGTTGTACTGAACATTTTGCATACCAATGATATGCATGGGTCCGGCATTGCAGATGCCTCCGAAACCATGATTCGATACAGCCAAATTGCTACGATGAAAGATGAATTCGAAAATGCCATTCTGGTGGATGGGGGAGACTTCACCCAGGGATCGGTTTATGTGGCCATGACGGATGGCCTGGGCGCCATCAATGCCATGCGCCTTGCCGGCTACGATGTGGCCACGCTGGGCAATCATGAATTTACGGCAAATCGTTCGCACTTTATCAGCTCGCTGATTTCTGAATCGGGCGAGGAGCTGGTGGGCAGCCCGGTGGCGGTCGTGGCCGGGAATGTGCTGGGCGATGAGGTGCTGGATACCCAGCCGGACTGGTGCATCATTGAGCGTGAGGGGGTAAAGGTTGGCTTTTTTGGCCTTGCCACGCCCACCACATTGACCACTGGCAACCCTGCCGTAAACGTGGGGATTACCATTGGCAATATTATTGACGCTGCCCAGGATGCTGTGGATCATCTTCAGGACGAGGGAGCAGACGTGATCGTCGGCGTAACCCATCTGGGTTATGATCCCGAAGTGGTCGGCAAGGACGGAGACTCCTCCAACTGCGTTGCCGAAAACGTAGAGGGCATCGATGTGATTATTGATGCGCATTTCCATCAGTCCATGATGGGGGCGGATGCAAAGCAGGCGGGTGATACCCTGATTGTTTCCTCCGGTACGGGCGCAGCTGCGGTGGGAAATGTTGAAATTACCGTCGATGCGAATACCGGCGACATCCTTTCCTGCGAAAGCGAGGCCATCACAGCCGCTGATGCGTTTGCAAATTATGCTGAGGATCAGGAAGTCAAGGACTACCTGGACCGCGTTTGTGAGGAAGTGGACAGCATTACCGGACGCGTGTTTGCCAATATCTCCATGGGGCTGTACGGCGGGCACTATCGCAATGGCGAAAATGTAGCCTCCATTGCCAGGCGTGGTGAAACCAATGCCGTTTCCCTGGAGGCAGACGGCCGGCTCCGCGAGGCGCAGCGGTACTTCGAAGGCACGGAATATGAGGATCTGCCCATTGTATCGCTGGTATGCGGCGGAAGCTGCCGTACGGCCATTCCCGCGGGCGATGTTTCCGTGGCGCAGATTATGGATTTGTCGCTCAACGCCGGCATGGACCCCAGCGGCGTATATGTAAAGACGACCGGCGCCGTGCTGTGGGAAACGGTTGAATGGGGCCTTTCCTGCCTGATCGCTCAGGACCCTGAAACCGGTGCCATTTCGGCGGACGGCTCTTATCATGGCCGCTATCCCAATCTGGCCGGTGCCGTATACACCTATGACATTCGCAAAGAAGGTTCCACCCCGCTCGACTTTGATCCGGAAACCTACAAAATGGGCAGCCGCCTGGTAAGCCTGACGCTGGATGACGGCACGGAGATCACCAAGGATTCGGACGTTGAGCTGATCCTTTGCACCAACGAGTTTGAACTGGGAGGCGGAGACGGTTATTTCTGCCTGCAGCGCGCCGAGGAGGCGGGCCAGCTGACGCGCATCGGTGTTTCGCCCATTTCGTTCCTGGATGCAACTGTGAATTACATGACGGAAATCTATGAGGCGACGGGCGATGTGTACTATCCCCTGACCAGTGGGCGCGTAACGGTTATCAGCGACTATAACAAGGATGAGTTCACCAGCGTCGTTACCGTGCTGGACGCCGCCGAAGCTCCTGTTGCAAACACACAGGCCGAGCTGTTTGTCAACTACGGTACGGAAGAAGGCGTGAAGTGGGTTTCCATGGGCGTGTTTACCACGGACGATAACGGCCAATTCTCGGCAACGCTGAAAAAGGGTCCCCAGGAAACCAAGGTTGTCATCGACGGACAGGAGTCCACGGTGATGTATGTGGATAATATCGCCGGCATGCTGGATACCACCCTTACCATGAAGTAACAAACAAAAACCCCGGCTGCCGCCCGTTAAGCGGCAAGCCGGGGTTCCTTTGTTACTTGGCGTTCTTGACTTCCTGCCACAGGGCGTTGTAGATGGCGATGAAGTCCTGAATGTCATGGAAA
>USCR01000164.1 GCA_900553295.1 uncultured Eubacteriales bacterium
GGCCAGAAGCCGTACTGGTTCAAGGTCGATGAATCCGGCGCCATTGCCGGCGGCACCGTGGACAGCTATACCACTCTGCGCAAGGGTGCTACGGGCACGGCGGTTGTAACCCTGCAAACGCGCCTGATTGAGCTGGGGTACCTTACCGGTGATGCGGACGGGAAATACGGCATCGCCACCGCGGAGGCGGTAACGCTGTTCCAGAAGAACAATGGCCTGCTGCGGGACGGCATTGCGGGAAAAGATACCCAGACCAAGCTCTACTCCGCCACCGCGGTGAAGGCGGAATCTGCAACACCCACGCCTGCGCCCACCAGCTCCCTGATTATGAAGGGAGACAGCAACGAGTCGGTGCGCGAACTGCAAGCGCGGCTGATTGCCCTGGGGTATCTGAGCGGCAGCGCGGACGGCAAGTTTGGCGTCCAGACCTTTGAGGCACTGAAGGCGTTCCAGCGCAAGAATGGCCTGAAGGTGGACGGTATTGCCGGAACGAATACCCTTACCCTGCTTAATAGCTCCAACGCTATTTCCAACGGCACAACCTCCCAGGCTACGGCTACGCCCACTACCAGCACCGGCGGCAGTACCGGTACCGTGACCAAACCCACGGCCAGCATGGTGCAGTATGCCAACTGGTACACCACGGTGAAAGCGCTGGCCCGGAAGTACCCCTATGCCACGGTCTATGACTTCTCCACCGGGCTAAGCTGGCAGGTGCATATGTTCTCCCTGGGCGCCCATGCGGACGCCGAGCCGCTGACGGCGCAGGATACCGCAAACCTGGAAAAGGCCTTTGGCGGTAACACCTGGAATCCCAAGGCGGTGTGGGTCATCTTTGCGGATGGCAGCGTGTACATGGCGTCCACGCACTCCATGCCCCATAGCCCGCAGCACCGCACGGACAACAACTTTGACGGGCATCTGTGCATCCACTTCCCGCGCACCATGGCGCAGGTAACGGCCATCGGCCCGTATGCGACCAGTCACCAAAAGTGCATCGATCAGGGTTGGCAGACGACCCAGAGCATGATTAAGTAAGCTTCCGCGGGGAGCGGCCATGGACCGGCCGCTCCCTCTGTGGTATTTACCCCGTTGGTATACAAGAGGAGAGAATGAAAATGGAGAAAAGTCGTATTGCGGTCATCGGCGCGGGCGCCATTGGCGGAATCACAGCCGCGCTCATGGCCGAAAAGGGCTATGATGTGTGGCTCGTATGCAAGCACATGGAAATAGCCGATTTGGCCAATGGCCGTGGATTGCACGTCCGTGGCTACTGCGGAGAGCATACCGTACCTGTCCACAGCGTGGCTGCCGTGGAAGAATTGAAGGATTCCTTCGACCTGTGCATGATTGCCACAAAGGCCTATGACATGCCAGAATGCGCCAAGGCCATGTTGCCGCTCCTCCGGGAGGATTCCCTGGTGGTCAGCATGCAGAACGGCATTTGCACCGACGCCCTGGCGGCTATTGTGGGCAAGGAACGCACCGTGGGCTGCGTGATTGGCTGGGGTGCCACCATGCATGGACCGGGGGAGCTGGAGATGACCAGCGGCGGGGACTTTATCATTGGACGGCTGGTGAAGGGGGAGCATCCCCGCATGGAAGCGCTGCGTCAGGCACTTTCTGCGGTGGTGGAAACCCGGGTGAGCCAGGATATCTACGCTGAACTGTATTCCAAGCTGATTGTCAATAGCTGCATTACTTCCCTGGGGGCCATATGCGGGCTGCATCTGGGCGAGATGCTGAAGCGGCGCCGGGCCCGGGACATTTTTCTGGCCATCATTGGGGAGGCCATGGACGTTGCCCATGCCATGAAGCTGCAGGTGCCACCCTTCGGGGGCAAGCTGGACTATGAAAAGCTCATGCATGGAGACACCCCCCTGGACTCTCTCCGCCGCCATGTGATGATCCGGTTGGTGGGTATGAAGTACAGCAAGCTCAAATCCTCCAGCCTGCAAAGCCTGGAACGTGGCCGTCCCACGGAGATTGATTATTTCAATGGCTACATTGCCCGGAAAGGTCAGGAGCTGCATGTGGACTGTCCGGTGAACCAGCGCCTGGTTACCATGATTAAGGAAATTGAACATCACGCCCGGGAAATCAACGTGAAAAACCTGGAGGACCCCGGCCTTTTGGTGAAATAACGCCATGTATGCACGGAAGGGAGCCACCTGTTATGGGGAGGCTTCTTTTTTTGAAAAAATTCTGCGCGACCGGGAACTTTTCTGCGATCCGCCCGTCTTACTGGTGTACCCCAAAAAACAAGGAGGACATGAAAATGAAGAAGTTGATGATCTGGTTGCTTATCGCTGCGCTTGGCCTGACGGGCATCGCCCTGGCGGATGGCGCCACCCATACGGATATTTCCACCCATACGGACATTTCCACCAATACCAACCTGAACCATGGAAATGACAAGGATGAAACAGTGATTCCCCCGTTGCAGGGCACCATTCAGGAAATCATCGATCCCCAGTATGATGAGGAAACTGAAGCGCTGCTGTCTGCTACGCTGACCATGGAAACGGAGGAATTCGGCCTGGTGGAAGTACACTTCACCGAACAGACGCTGCTGGAGGGTGCCGAGGATTTTGCCGTGGGTGACTACATCTTTGTATCCTACAATGGCATGATGACGCGGTCCCTGCCGCCTCAGGTGACGGCGGAGAAGGTTACCGCCTACCGTTTCACCGGCACAGTTTCCCAGCTGCAGGACGATGGCTTCCTGCTGACCACGGAAGAAGCCGGGGATGTGTGGGTGCGTGCCCTGTCCGAACAGCTGGAAACGGTGGAAGATGGCCAAGAAGTAACGGTATACTTTGATGGCGTGATGACCATGTCCCTGCCCGGACAGATCAACGCTGCCTGGATTGTGACGCCTGTGGACGCGGAAGCATAAGCATTGTGTCGCGACTCCATGATACATGGCAAAGGACCTCCCCAAGGGAAACAACTTGGGGAGGCCTTTTTCATGATCTCCGTGATGGCTTCACTTGCCGCGTTCAGTGGAAACGGAGCAGCCAAACCATCTCCGGCCGGAGCAGCGGGCGAAAAAGGCCATAGGGCGGCAAAGCACCGTGGTTCACCCCCACGCTCTCCAGGATAGAAAAACATTCCCAAAGGTAAGCATCCTCTGACGGCGGCAAGCATGTGGGAATACCATGGGATAACAGGAATTCCCTTGCATTGCGGCGAATGTAATCCCAGACACAGACGGGTGGGGAGGCGGCCGCATGCGCACGCTGGTAATGATGCATTCTCCGGCCATGGCGCGGCAGCTGGCGCTGGAACTGGAAAACCTTGGGGAGGAATGGCAGGTGCATTGGGCCTGCGATATGCCGTCCGGGCTGAAGAAGCTGCGGTCGGGGGCCGTGGAGATGCTGATTGTGGACCAGCAGATGGCGCAGATACCCGGCAAAGCCGGGCTGGGGGCAGTAACAGCGCATCCGCCGTTGCCGCCGCCGTGGCTGCTTTCCATGGGTGAAGGCTATGCGCCGGTGGATGGCAGGCTGGCGCCCGGGGCAGGCGCCGAAGCATGGGATGCCCTGGCCAGGACGCTGAAACAAAAGCGCGGCTTACCCTGCCTGTGTGAGCCGCTATTGCCGGCACTGACCGCGTTGGCGCGGGCGCTGCTGGATGAGTTAGGGCTGCGGGAGGAGCTGCGTGCAGCCGCCTTTTTGCCGGAGATGATCGCCTGGTGTGCCGTACATCCGCCGCTGCTGGAGGCGGTCACCGGGCGGCTGTATCCCTGCTTTGCCCAGCGGTACGGCTTACGGCCGGGCGCTGTGGAGCGGGACGTGCGCAGCGCGCTGGAATCCCTGTGGAGCCGTGGCAGCCTGCCTGCCATAGAAAAATGGTTCGGGCACACGGTGGACCCGGAGAAGGGACGGCCCACCAACCGGGAGTTTCTGGCGCTCACGGCGGAGCATGTCCGGCAACAGGAGCAAAGAAAATGGTGTTTTGGCATACAGAGAGGAGAGGTGCACTAACCCATGCGAATTTATCAGGAGATTACCGAGCTGATTGGCGGGACGCCCCTTATGAAGCTGGGCCACTATGGTGAAAAGCATCAGCTGACCGCCACGCTTATGGCAAAGCTGGAATATTTGAATCCCGCCGGGTCCGTAAAGGACCGCGTGGCCCTGGCCATGCTGTCCGGCGCCCGGGCGCGGGGAGAGCTGCAGCCCGGCGCGGTCATCATTGAGCCCACCAGCGGGAATACCGGCATCGGGCTGGCTGCGGTGGCTGCCGCCTGGGGATACCGCGTGATATTGACCATGCCGGATACCATGAGCGTGGAGCGCCGCACGCTTTTGAAGGCATATGGCGCGGAAGTGGTGCTCACCGATGGCGCGCAGGGCATGGCGGGGGCCATTGCGAAAGCACAGGAATTGGCCCGTGAGATGCCAGGCAGCTTTATTCCCGGACAGTTTACCAATCCTGACAACCCCGCGGCGCACCGTGCGACCACCGGACCGGAAATCTGGCAGGATACAGACGGCACGGTGGATATCTTCGTGGCTGGGGTGGGAACCGGTGGAACCCTGACAGGGGTAGGGGAATATCTGAAGGAACAAAATCCCAGCGTGCGTGTGATTGCCGTGGAACCGGCCGGGTCACCGGTACTTTCCGGCGGGAGCGCCGGAGCCCATGGACTGCAGGGAATTGGCGCGGGCTTTGTGCCGGATACGCTGCATACTACGGTGTATGACCAGGTCATCCCGGTAACGGAGGAGCAGGCATATCAGGCGGGCCGCGAGCTGGCGCGTCAGGAAGGCATTCTGGTGGGCATCTCCTCCGGGGCGGCGCTCTGGGCTGCTACATGCCTGGCACGCCAGCCGGAAAATGCGGGAAAAAACATCGTGGTACTTCTGCCCGACACCGGGGACCGTTACCTGTCCACGCCGCTTTTTGAGGCATGAAAGGGTGACAAAGCGGTGAGCGGCAGCGTGCCGGACGGTCAAAAAATGGGAAAGATGCCAGAGGGGCCCAAACTCCCCCTCTGGCTTTTTTCATGTGATCTCTTCCTAAACAAAAAAAGGAGGCCAGGCCATTGGGCCTGGTCCAGCGTGTCGAAAAAGTGGCAGACGCCACTTTTTCGAGAAAGCAAATTCGGTCAA
>USCR01000165.1 GCA_900553295.1 uncultured Eubacteriales bacterium
CTTCCGATCTTGATTGCTTTTTTCGCTGGCACTGTACCATTTGGTAAGCAGCCGGGCAATGGGGGTGCACCAGAATTTGCGGAACATGGCATAATCCTCGGGCTGCCGCCCACCTTTTTCCAGCACCTGGGTGGTGGTGGAATTTGTATGAATACGGTGCAGCATACGCACCGCAGGGTCGTAGACGAAGCGGCCGTCCATGCGGCTGATGCGCTCCCAGGCCTGCCAGTCCAGGCTGGTGGTCATGTCTGTCTGGAACAAAGGCAGGGGCAGCCGGCACAGGTGAAAGGTTACGGAAGGGCAACAGATGGGGTCCCCCAGCGCCAGGGTGCGGTGCTTCATCAGCCGGCTACGCTGAAAGGGACGGATGCGCATGCGCCACAGCAGCAGCCGCTTGATGCGTAACAACCGGGAGCTGGTTACAACTTCTTCGCCGCGCTTTTCCCCGTAACCGGAGAAGTAGATCAGCATATCCGGACTGGCCATGGCCTGAACCGCTGCGCCATAGCCAGGCAGGTACAGGTCATCCTGATGGCATAGGGTAACCAGGTCATAACCGGCGGCCTTGGCTTGCTCCATGGCGAAGTTCCAGTCTGAACCGATTCCAGGGGCATGGGGATTCACGCAATAGGTAGCGCCGTATTCCCCGGCCATATTTTCCAGATAGGGGGAAGGCGTGGCGGTACATAGCAGCAGGGGAGAGGGGTGCTCCTGCAAGCGCAGGGATTCCATGCATTCCCGTAAATAGGGGCTGTCCTTATAGGCACAGACAGCAAAACAATGGGTCATAACGGTGATTCCCTTCTGTGTGTTTTTACGGGTGCTTACAGCATCAGGTTAACCAGCACCAATTCATAGCAGGTAGCCATCAAAATCAGCAGATTGCCCAGGGAGAAGACCATATGCCAACCTGCTTTGTTCATGGCGTTTTTCACGCCATTGGGGCTGAGCAATAAGGCGAACAGCGGCAATATGGGTAGCATGTACCGTCCCTGCACGCCGCCGAAGCTGCTGGAACCTACGGCGGAGAACCCCACGTACATGGCCGTGAACATCAGCCCCGTGGCAATACCCGCAACAAGCAATAGACCGATGCGCTGCTGCCAACTGACCCGCTGGGCAAAGGCGGTGTCGTTATCCGTATAGCAGGTGAACAGCAGCAGCATCAGAGAGAACGCGGCCCAAATACCGCTGCAGGAGCCCAGGTATGCCCAGGTTAAGCGTGGAGAATCCAGCAGATACACCTGGAAGCCGTTCCATAGGGCCGAGATGAAGTACCCGAAGTAGGTCAACGGGTGGGAGAGCACAAAAGCAATCTGCCCGGCGGAGTCGGCGCCGTCTCCACGGGTATCCTGAATGACATTGATGTCCCCGGAGATATCCAGCAATATGCCGCCAACCGCCACAAGCATCAGCACCATGCTGATAACCTTCACATACACGGCCTGCCCTCGGGAAGCAAATTTGCTCCTGGGAAGGAGCAGCACAAGCAGCAGCAAAGGCGCGTAAACGGCCTTGATATTGCAGGCCAGCATAAAGCTTACAAAAATTCCCAGCAACCGTTTCCAGCTGATGCGCGTGTCCCGATCCAGCATGGCGTCTATGATCAGCGCTGTGCCCAGCATGCATAGACCGGTGCATAACGGATCATAGGAGAAATTGCTGGCCATGAACATGGGGGTGGGCATGAGCGCGATGGCGGCAAAGGTCAGCTTGAAACGCTTCAGGAAATGAATGGCAGCAAAGCACAGAAGCACATAGCCCAGCATGTTACCCAACCGTGCGGCAATGATTTGCATATGCATGGGCAAACCCATCCACCGTGCCAGTGCCATGCCCAACGCCTGGGTAATGTAGCCGGTATTGGTCAGGGTCCATTGCTGCCGGCCGGTACTGGAAGGCTCCGTGAGGACGTTGGATGCGGGCGCGTCCACCTGCTCCACCAGGCGCAGGTAATCGGCATAGGTATCCTGCGCATAGATGAAGGAGTCGTTTTGCGCGGTGGTCCAGCTCAGGGCAGCCAGGCTGTCTGAAGACGCGCTGGTGCGGAGATACTTGCCAAAGGAGAGGTTCCAAACGCTCTCAAAATGGATCTGGTCATCGAAGGACAGCGCGGTGACGGCGGGCATGGCCGTGGCCAGAAAGATGCCGCAGCATAGCCCCACAATCAGAAAGCCATACTCGGGCTTTTGTCCCACAAGCTTGCGGAGCATCCACAGCAGATACACCGCCGCTACGCACAAACCGCTGAACAGCATACGCACAGGGTTCAGGCGGGCGGTGTTGTCAATGACCATCTCCGTCAGGGTAAGGTCGCCTATGTCCGTGTAGAAGCGTATGTGTATTACATTTTCGCCAATCTGGATATTGTCAGCGCCCAGGGCGGAGACATACACGCTGGAGAAGTTTTGGACCGTGCCGTCAGGCAGGGTGCACTGAATAATATAGGCGGTATCGCTGTATACCACGCCGGACAGGCGGAGCTGGCGGATGTACCCGCTCCAATCCAAATCCGCGTATACAGTGCCCATGGGCAAATAGACCCCTTCGCCGGCATCCTCGGCATAGGGGTCCTCCCCAGCGGGAGGCGTTACGGTCAGCTGGGACAGATCCAGCGCCACTTCGCCCTGCTGTTCCGTAGGCAGCGTGAGCAGCCGGGCATTGCAGATTCCTTCCACCGCGAACATGACCGCGACAATAAGAATAGGTAAAAACAGCCATTGCAACCAACGCTTTTGCTTACGCATGGGCCTTCTCCTTTCCAGCCAGAGGCACGCAGGCCAGGCAGCACAACGCAAGCGCCACCAGCACATAGCAGCTTTGCCAGCCGTAGACAACCTGGCTGTGCAGGGTGCGCATGTTCAGGCAACTTTCCGTGTCCGTGGAACCGTCCTGCAGGGTAAGGGTTCCCCCGGGCGCGCCTTCATTGAGCGGCCCCATGCGCAGGGTGACGCCCTTGCCCTCGGTGCAGTCGCTGGTAGCGCTGAGCGTATACAGCTTACCGGCGGAATTTGCCACGGGCGTGGGCAGGGTAAGCGTGATAAAGGCATTGTTCTTCAGGTCAGCCACGGGGTAATCTTGCTGGGCCAGAACGTTTCCTGCTTCATCGGTTAGGGTCAGGGTCAGGGTGCCTGTCTCCACACGCTCGTTAAAGTTGGAGAACATGACTTCCAGGGCCTTCATGCTGTTTTCTGTGACCGTGAAGGTCTGCGTGACGGGGGTAGCGGTCAGCTGTCCCACCCCGGAGCGATGCCTTCCCACATAGGCAAAGGAAGACTCGTTGCTCAAGGTGTCCCCAAAATACGCTGCCAATCCACAGGCCAGCAAAACAACCGCCAACAGCCCCAGCACAATCTGCGGCGTGGTGATGCGAATGCTTTTTTTCATGACATGACTACGCTCCTTGCTGTAGCTTTTGTGAATAATCAAGCAATATTATAGTATATACGCAGAAAAAGGCAAGCCGTTTTCGCATTTTGTTACGTTCTGCCATGAAATGCGGCCAAGAAAAAAAGCCTGCGCAGCGCCTTATGGCCGGGTGCGCAGGCAGGTGATGGTCATATACCCGATAAACGCGCATTCAATCCAAATCACTTGACCATTGCGCGTAGTCAGCAGGGAAAGCAAAGGTGCCTGCCAGCCCAGGGAAGCAGCCCCGTATTGGTACCCCACAACCAGGACCAGCAAAAAGGCGGGAAGCCATAACAGATTGCCAAAGGGCTCCTTGCGCTTGCCTGCGCCGCTCAGGGGCAGGAGCAGCGCCAGTGCGGCGCCCACCAGCGCCCCCTGGATTACATTGCTGAAAAAGCCCAGGCTGTCAAATAGCGGAAACACCTGGCACAGTAGGGCCACCAACAGCAGCGGCACAATGATGACCACTAATTTTCGGGTAAACACGATCCCTTCATCTCCTTGCGCATATTGTCCAGCAAATGCCGCTCCTTTTCGGTGAGACAGGCGTTTTCCAGCAGATCCGGACGGAAGCGCAGCGTGGCGCGCAGGGACTCCTCCCGGCGCCAGGCACGGATCTTCGCATGGTCGCCGCTGAGCAACACCTCCGGCACTTCCATACCGTCGATTTCCCGGGGACGTGTATATTGCGGATACTCCAGCAGCCCGTCGGAAAAGCTTTCCTCCTCCGGGCTTTCACTGGAGCCCAATACGCCGGGAATGAAGCGGCTTACGCAGTCCGTGAGCACCATGGCGGCCAATTCGCCGCCCGTGAGGATATAGTCCCCAATGCTGATCTCCTCATCGATACATGCATCCAGCGCCCGCTGGTCTACCCCTTCATAGTGGCCGCACAGCAGCACCAGCTCCTCCTCCCGGGCCAGTTCCCGGGCCTTGGCGGTGGTCAGGCGGGTTCCGCGGGGCCCCAGGTAGATGCGCCTGCCGCGAAAACCTTCCCCGGTGACGGACGCCATGGCCGTCAGGATGGGTTGCGCCATCATCACCATGCCGGCGCCGCCGCCGAAGGGATAATCGTCGGTGTTCTTGTGCTTGCGGTCGGAAAAGGGACGGATATCGATGCACTGCACGTCCAGCAGGCCCTGCTCCCGGGCACGGCCCAGAATGCTGGCGCTGAGCACGCTATCGAACATTTGGGGAAAAATGGTGAGTATTTTAATCTTCAAAGACAGCCACCTCGTCCAGGGCCCGGGCGTTGACGCGGATTACTTTGTTCTCCACGTCCACCTCGGGAAAGACGCGCTTGAGCGCCGGGGCCATCATGCTGCCCCTCGGCGTCTGAAACACATAGGTATCCACGGAGCCGTACTGGAGCACATCCGTAAGCGTGCCGATCTCGGTGCCCGTCTCGTCCACCGCCCGGCAGCCCATGAGCTCACAAACGTAGCAGGCGTCCTCGGGAAGCTGGCAGGCGTGGGCGCGGTCAATCCACAGCTGCGTTCCGCGCAGGGCTTCCGCGCCGTCCCGGTCCGTTACGCCTTCCAGGGTCAGGTACGCAAAGCCGTCATGCACCCGGGAGCAATGGGCCTTTCGGGGAAGGTAGCTTTCCCCCTGCTGCAGGTACAGGGTAGTCCATTCCAGAAACATATCCGGGTCTGCCGAGCTTTGAGAGCGTCAGCAGGACACGCCGCAAGCTGCAGGCACGGT
>USCR01000166.1 GCA_900553295.1 uncultured Eubacteriales bacterium
TGGGCTGTTAAACACCGTCTGGGCGGTCATCATGCCCATGTGGTTCTCGCCATTTTATATCTTTCTCATCCGCCAGTTTATGGTGGGGCTGCCCAACGGACTGCTGGAGGCAGGAATGATCGACGGTGCGGGACCGGTGCGCGGGTTTGTACACGTGATATTGCCGGTATGCAAGCCCATTTTGGGTGCGGCAGCGGCGCTGTCCTTTGCGGACTGCTGGAATATGGTGGAACAGCCGCTGGTGTACCTGGCCAACAATTCCGCCGCGCAGCCGCTATCGGTGATGTTCAACCAGATATCCACCGAGGGCGCGGACGTGGCCTTTGCGGGTTCTGCCCTGTATATTTTGCCGACCATGCTGATTTATCTGTATTTCCAGGAGGATATTCTTCAGGGCGTGCAGCTCAGCGAATTGAAATAAAGGAGCCTTAGCGGGAGGAGAGATACCACGATGAAACTCAAGCGTTTTGCCATGAAAGGGTTAATTGTGCTGGCGGTGGTGGTGGCACTGTGCATGTTCTTTGCGCGTACGGTCCAAACCATTACCACACCCAAGGTACAGATTGTTACAGGCTCCACGGGAAGATTTGAGCAGGAGCTGAAATTCACGGCCAAGGTGGAGTTCCCGGAAAAGGAAGATATCATCCTGGAGGACGCGGCCAAGAGCAACATTGTGATTGATAAGCTGTATGTCCAGCCCGGGCACTGGGTTACGGCGGGGGAAACCATTTTCACCGCGCATCTGCCCAGCTATGAAGAGGATATGAAAAAGCTGCAGGAGGACTACCAGACCAAATCCCAGGAGCTGCTGGATCTGGATATTACCAACCGCAAGCTGTCCAAGGAGAGCAAGCAGAACGAACTGTATGATGAGCTGCTGGACAGCCAGGATAAGCTGGCGGAGCTAACGTATCAAACGCGCTTTGCGGCCATGCAAGCAGGCATTAACCTGACGGGGGACCCCACGGAGTGGAAAAAGCAGCTGGCCGCCCTGAAGGATGTACCCAAGGAGATCACGGACGCGGTGGACAAAACCGTGGCGGCCAAGGGCGCGGTGGAAGCCGCCAGGACGGCGTTCTTTGAGGTTTATGAAAACCGCAAGCTGCGGGTAAGCGATGAAGTGTTCAAGTACATCAAGGACCGGAACGCTGCGCTGGAAGCCTTGGACAAGCTGCAGGAACAGATGGTGGCCCTGGACAGCCGCAACGCTTCCCTGTCCAAGGTGACCGCGCCACGGGATGGATACATCGTGTCCGTGGATGTGGCGGAGGGGGACACCTACGACGGCACCAAGCTGGCCTACGCCATCAGCGGCAAGGATGTGGCGCCGGTGCTGAAGGCTTCCCTGAATAATAACGCGCGGAACATTACGGAAGGCGCGAAAGCAACCATTACCTCGGACACCTATGGCGAGGAAAGAACCACCGTGGAAAAGGTGGGCACGGAGACGGACGGAAGCAAGTATATGCTTATCACCCTGCCCGAGAGCATGGCGGAGACAGGCTCGTCCGCTATCCGGCGCGCCATGATGAACGGCGGCGTGGAGGTAAGCATCACCTATCGCGCCAACAAGAGCACTACGCTGCTTCCCGCCAGCGCGGTACGCAACGAGGGCGAAGGCTCCGACTATGTCTATCTGATTCAGCGCAACTGGGGCGGCGTGCTTTCCTCCTCCAGCATGAAGGTGGTCAAGACTCGTGTAACGGTGGCGGAGCGCAGCGACAAGTATGTATCCATCGAGGAAGATTTGAGCTATCAGCAGGTGGCGGATAAAGAAGACCGGGCCTTGACGGACGGACAGACGGTCATGGAGTATGTCAACTGATAGCCGAAGGAGGAGCATATGCAGAAGAAACCATGGAGGAAGCTCATACTCCTTCTGCTCTTGGCGGCGGCATTGACCTACTGCGTCATGGCGGTAAACAGCGTGGGAAATCAGCTGCAATACCTTATCCAGGCACCTGCGCCGGAAGCGTCGGGCGGCGGGTCGGAGTCTGATGAGGGTCAGGCGGAACCCATGCCCAACAAAGAGATCATGGATCAGGCTGAGCAGCTGGACAGCGTAATGGAAGGGTTGAGCGGTAATGTAAGCGCGTATACGCTCACGGGCATTGTGGATCAGCAATCCTTCCAGTCCGACATTGGCAATGGCGCGCAAGGGCGGCTGGAACTGCTGGGAGAAAACGCTTTCGCGGTGCGGCCGAAGTATCTGCGGTATGGGCGGCTGTTTTTCCCCGAGGAGCTGAAGAACGGGACAGACGTGATTTTGCTGGATGAGCAGCTGGCGCTTCAGCTGTTTAACATTGGCGATCCTCTGGAACGCACGGTGACGGTGTCCGGGAAGGATTACCGGGTGATTGGCATTGTTCGCCATCAAAAGCAGGTGGGCGATCTGAACGACGCGGGGGCGTACATTCCGTTGGCATCCGTGACATCCATGGAGCTCACGGTGGACGCGCTGATGGTAACGGCTACGCCCATTGCCGGCACGGGAGCCTCCGTGGCCTTTAAGTCGGCCATGGATGGCTGGAAATCCGGGGGAACAATGATTGACCTGGGCAAGGAAAGCATGGGTGCCAAGCTGTGGATTCGCCTGCTGCTCTTCCTGTGCGGCATGACGCTGACGCTGCGGGCAGTCCGCTTCCTGAACCGCCGGGTGCATGATGTGCTGCGGGACAATGGCGAAAGACTCAAAAGCAGCTACGCGATCCGGCTGATGCCGCGTTTTACTGGACAGGCGCTGGTGCTGGGGTTGGGTTACCTGCTGTGCGCCGGCGCGGCGGCTGTCCTAATGCAGTACCTCATTGAGCCGGTGTATACTTTCCCGGAGTGGATTCCCGCCGTACTGGTGGAATGGGAAGAAATAGCGAATGCCTTCTGGAAGTGCTGGCAGACGCCTGCCACGCTGATGGAGCTGCGCAGCCCGGAGTTTATGCGCTTACGCTTTTTCGGCCTGATGATTCAACTGGCCTCTGCGGCGTGCGGCATAACGCTCGCGCTGCTGTATGGCCGCCTGCGTACCCGTGAGGAGCGGGAGGTAGAGTCCCTGCGGGCCATGTACAAAATGGGTACAGTGGTTTCCACGCTGCGCACGGGTAGACCTGGACCGCTCATGGACATGGACTATGTACCCCTGGATCAGGATGCCGTTCTGGGCAAAGTGAAAATGGTGGACAAGGAAGGCGTAACCCTGGCACGTATACTCAATGCCCGGCAAGTATTGGAGGCCTTGCCCAATACCACCGCCTACGGCAGCTTTGTGCTGGAGGTGACGGACGACCAAATTCCCCAGAACAATGGAAAATATTTGATCTCCTGCCAGCCTGAAGGAAAAACGGTTACCGAAACAGAAAGAAACTATGACATGCAAATGAATATGCGTGCGCTCACACGGCTGGTTTATGGAAAGCGCAGCCTCCGCGATTTCCTGGAGGACGGCGAAGGATTTGACCTGACGCAACGGTGTCCGACCATGGACGGTCTCTTCAGCCATCACTTGCAGCTGATGAATCAGGTGGACGCATAGAGGAGGAAAATGCCATGGAGATACGTCAGATAAAACCGGAGGAACGGGCTGCGTATGGGCGGCTGTGCTCTCTTTGCTTTACCTATCCATACCGGGATGAAAGCGCTGCCGTGGAAGCGGAAACAGAGCGGGAGCAGCGGCAATACCGTGGCGCCTTTGACGAGCAGGGTCGGTTGTGCAGCGGTATGATACAGCTGGACATGGTGTGCCACTTTAGCGGCCAAGAAGTCAAGATGCTGGGGATTGGCGGCGTGGTGAGCCATCCGGGTCACCGCAACTGCGGCGGTATCCGCGCGCTTTTTGAGGAAGGCCTACCCAGGGCGCGGCAGGAAGGATATGTGTTCAGCGCCTTGTATCCGTTTAGCCATGTGTATTACCGGAAATTTGGATATGAATTGGCGCAGGTGACCCGGGAGGCAACCTTTAATCCTCGTGATCTTCGCGCGGATCTGCGCCGGGCCGCCTGCACGGAGCTGATCCTTCCAGAAGACGAAGCGGGCCGTGAGGCCGTGCGCCAGGTTTATGAAGCCTATGCCCGGGGACGGAACTTATCCGTGCACCGGGACGCGGCACGCTGGGAGCGGAAATGGGGCGGGACGCCTTGGGAACAGCTGAAGTATCTCTACCTCTTCCGCGATGCGCAAAACGAGCCCATGGCCTGGTGGGTAGGGGAAATAGAATCCAATGGCCAGCGCGGCCAGTTGCACTTGCTTGACATGGCCTGGACGAAACCCGAGGGCTTGGAGGCGATCTTTGCCATGCTTCGGGGCGGCAATGAATATAAGCAGGTGCGTATGGCAGTGCCCGAGGATTTGGAGCTGCGCTTTTTGCTTGGGGAACCTCATGAACTACAGGAAAGGACCTACTGCAATGGTATGGCACGTGTGCTGGATGTGCGGCGCGCCTTGGCGCTGCTGCCTGCGCCGGTGCTACCGGGCAATTTCACCGTGCGCGTATCCGATGGGCAAATTCCGGAGAACAATGGTGTATTCCGCGTCACAGGTGACGGGATAGAGCTCCGCGTAGAGGAAGCCGGGCAGGATGATCCTGACGTGGAGACGGATATCGGAGGATTGACACTGCTGGTGCTCGGGAAGATGAGTCTTGCTGAATTTATGATGTTGAATCGTGGAAGGGTACGGCGGATAACGCCTTTTATGGAGGCGCTGCTGATCCGTAGATTAACCTTTCTATATGATTCTTTCTGATATTACGGTACTGCTTGAGCAGAGGCTCCCAAGTAGCGGGGGCCTCTGTTCTTGTTTTCATTTGCCGAACAGCACTGTGAGGGAAAACAGAACTATACCACAAGAAAAGGACAAGATCACGTACGATTGTCAAAAGACGACATAAAACGTTCAACAAGAGCAGAATTATCCCAAAATCTCAAAAAACTTTAAAAAAGGTATTGACAAAGCGGAGATGATTTGATAAGATATACAAGCTCCTTGCGAGGGGCGCCGAACCTTGAAAACGATACAGAGAGAGACGCAAGAAAGAACGACAGTTAATTCTGAGAGCGAGCGACCCAAGCGAGAGCT
>USCR01000167.1 GCA_900553295.1 uncultured Eubacteriales bacterium
ATCTTCTTCTGCTCGTCTCCGTCAATCTCCCGGGCCTTGATGACCGTGCCGCCATGGGCGCCGGCCGCCTTGGCCGCGTCCACTACCAGATCCGTGGAACCGCTGTCCACCACCGTAATAATCATTTCCATGGGCTGCGCTTCCATTGGCATGTCCTCCTTCTGCGTCATGGGGTTTTGTTGATCCTTGTTGACCTTCTCCACCAGCTCCGAAGCGGCAACGCTGATGCCCGACAGCGCGCAGGTGAAGGCAATCCCCGTCCCGGGATGGTCAAAGTGCAGCTTTTCCCGCAAATCCCCCAGGATCTCCCGACAGTTTCCCCGGGTGGTTACCGTGAGCAGCAGCTCCTTTTGCGGCTCGTCCAGACCCAGCATGTCCATAATCTCGCTGTTCGCCGTGCCGTGCCCACGAAGTACCAGGCTCCTGTGCACCTGATGGGTTTGGTAAATGCGCTGAACCGCGCCGCTTTTGCCGCGGTCCACAATGGTAATCAGGCCATAGAGGCTCATCATAGTTGAACGTCCTCCTCGTCCAGCGAAATAATTTCTTCTTCCGTTTCTCCGGTCTTGGGGGGCGGCGCAGCCTTTCTGCTGCGGAAACCGCCGGTTTTGACCCGGTATACCAGACCGATGAGCTGAATCATAATCAGGGGCGTCATGGCTACCATGGCCACAATGCCGAATGCGTCCGTGAGCATGTTCCCGCCCAGGGATTCGCAGGCGCCCATGGCCAGGGGCAGCAGGAAGGTGGCCGTCATGGGGCCGGAGGCCACGCCGCCCGAGTCAAAGGCAATGGCCGTAAAAATGGGCGGCACCACAAAGGATAACCCCAGCGCCAGCACATAGCCCGGCAGCAGGATGGCCAGCAGCGGCAGCCCCGTAAGCACCCGCAGCATGGACAACCCCACGGAAGTGGCCATGCCAATGGACAGGCCGCCCATCATCATCCGCTGGGAAATGGCGCCGCTGGTGATGTCCTCCACCTGCTTGTTCAATACCAGCACCGCCGGTTCCGCCTTGACAATATAATAGCCAATGAGCATGCCCAGCGGCACCAGAATCCAATTGTAGGGCAGGGACGCCAGCTCCGCGCCGATGAAATTACCCACAGGCATAAAGCCCACGTTCACCCCCGTGAGGAACAGCGTCAGCCCGATAAAGGTGTACACCATACCCATGAGGATTTTCAGCAGCTGCTTTTTGCGCAGGCGCAGAAAGATAATCTGGAACACCAGGAAAAACAGCAGCACCGGCAGCAGCGCCTCCGTTACCTCCAGCAGGTATGCGGGGAATGCCTTGCCGAATTCGATGCCCAGGTCCCGGGTGCTGTTCACCTCGGGAATGACAAAGGGCGTGTAGCTCCCCGCGGTGGCGTCGTACATCAGCCCCAGCAGCAGCACCGCCAGAATGGGCCCCAGGGAACACAGGGCAATCATGCCGAAGCTGTTGGTTCCCGCCTTTTCCGATTTACCAATGGAGGCAAGGCCCAGGCCCAGGGCCATGATGAAGGGCACCGTCATGGGGCCCGTGGTCACGCCGCCGGAGTCAAAGGCCACCGCCAGAAATTCCTGGGGCACAAAAAGCGTTAGCAGGAACACCACCGCATAGCCCACCATCAGCATGGTGGACAGGTTCCAGCCGAAGAGCGTCCGCAAAAAGGACAGGGCCAGGAACGCGCCCACCCCGCAGGCCACCGAGAGAATCAACACCATATCCGGCACCGAAGGCATCTGGTGGGCCAGCACCTTCAGGTCCGGCTCCGCGATGGTGATAATGGCGCCGATGAAAAAGCACAGCAGCGCGATGATCCCCAGCTTTTTGAATTTGGCCATGCGGCTGCCCACATGCTCGCCAATGGGCATCATGGCCATGTCCGCGCCCAGGGTGAAAAAGCCCATGCCGATAATCAGCAGGCATGCCCCCGCCAGGAACAGCGTCAGCGGCGCCAAGGGCATGGGCGTTACCGTAATGCAAAGCGCCACGACAATGACTGTGATGGGCAGGACTGCCGATAGGGATTCCGCGATTTTCTCCTTGAGTTTTTTGTTCAAATCGCCAAGACCTCCTTTCTTGTCTTTCCTTCCTATTATAACATGGATTATGTGACCATACAATCACGCTTCCCCATGGCCAATGGCATTTCTTCGCGCTCTTTCCACATTTTCTCCCTTTTTTGTGGAAAAAGATGTGGAAAACCTTTCTCGTCCATCCCCCAAAACCCCTTTTCCCACCGCATGCGCCAATTTTCCACAGCCTGGTATACACAGCATGTGCAAGCTGTGCAAAGTCCGCGCCCAAGGGGCAAAAAATGTGGAAAATCTCCCTGCGCAAAGGCCGAAAAACTGTTTTTTTCCCCACCATCCCCTGGAAAAAAGCAGGAATCAAACCCGGCTTGGATGAATATACATAGGGAAATGAAGGATTTTGCACCGCGCGATGGAAAAACCCGCCCATTTATCCCAAGGTTTTCCCGGACGCAAAGCCTTATGCCGCCGTGGGTTGCGGGGTTTTCCACAGTTTGCACATGCCCTACGACTACGACGAAAAATAATATCAGCTGTCATGCTGTATCGGAGAGGATGATCCCATGCTGTTTTCCATGAACGTTCAGGACCTCCTGGACGGGCTGAATGTTGTTACCCGGGCCCTGTCGGCCCGCCCTTCCAAGCAGATATTAGAGGGCGTCTTGCTGGACGCCGGGGAGGACAGCATCACCCTGCTATGCACCGACGGCAGCCTTTCCATTGAAACCGTGCTCACCGCGCAAATCAAGGAGCCGGGTCAGGTGGTGCTGCCGGGCAAGCTGTTTACCGAAATCGTTCGCAAGCTCCCCGGCGGCGAGGTGACCATCAAGGTCAACGAGAACCACTCCGCGTCCATCCGCTGCATGTCCTTCAAGAGCAACCTGGCGGGCATGAACGCGGTGGACTTCCCCGCCATGGCCTCCATTGAGGATGGCGCCCGCTTTGACTTCCCCCAGAACAAGCTCCGGGACATGATCAGCCATGTGGTCTTTGCCATTGCCACCGACGAGAGCCGGCAGATCCTTACGGGCTGCTTGCTGGAGATTGCCGCCGGGGAAAGCCGCCTGGTGGCCCTGGACGGTTTCCGTCTGGCCATGCAGAAGATGCAAAGCTCCTTTACCCTGCCTGAGGGAACGGACCATGTTTCCACGGTGATTCCCGGCCGCGTCCTCAGCGAGCTGGGCAAGGTGCTCCTGGATGAGGAAACCCCCTGCACCCTTACCATTGGCAAGGGTCATTTGCAGGCCAACTTCGGCAACACCTGCCTGCACACCGTAACCCTGGCCGGGGAATACATCGACTACCGCAAGATCCTGCCCAGCTCGTCCCAGACCCTGGCCAAGGTGAGCCGCTCCAGCCTCCAGGATGCCATTGACCGCGCCAGCCTCATGGCCCGGGAAGGCAAGAACAACCTGGTGCGCCTGAACATCAGCGAGGGCAACATGCAGATTTCCTCCAACGCGGAGATGGGCGACGTGGTGGAGGACATCGCCTGCGACCTGCAGGGCGAACCCATTGAGATTGCCTTCAACGCCAAGTACATCAGCGACGTGATCCGCAACATCACCGACGACAGCATGTGCATGCGCTTCAACAGCAATGTGAGCCCCTGTGTGGTTTGCCCTCCCGAGGGTGACGACTATCTGTACCTGATCTTGCCTGTGCGCATTTTTCAATAAGGCGGGAGAAACTTGCGTGTCAAGAAGCTAAAATTAAAACAATTCCGCAATTATGACGCCCTGGAGCTGACGCTGGACCCGGGCGTCAATCTTTTCTTCGGCCCCAATGGCAGCGGCAAGACCAACCTGCTGGAGGCGGTGCACTACTGCGCCCTGGGCCGCAGCCACCGCACCGCCCAGGACAGGGAGGTTATTGCCCGGGACTGCGAAATGGGCGCCTGCGGCGTTACCATGGAAAAGCGGGACGGGGTTCACGACGTGGCGGTGAAGCTGCTGTGCGCCGGGGAAAAGCGCAAGCAGGTTTTCCTGGACGGCAAGCGCACCCCGCGCCTGGCCAACATGATGGGCATGCTGCAATGCGTGATTTTCTCCCCCGAGGATCTGATGCTGGTGAAGGATGGCCCTTCCGTGCGCAGGCGCTTTCTGGACATGCTGCTGTCCCAGCTATCCACACAATATTTTCTGGCCCTGCAAAGCTATCAGCAGGCATTGCGCCAGCGCAACGCGCTTTTGCGGCAATACCGCGGGGTCCCCGTGGCGGCGGATGCGTTTCTCCCCTGGGAGGAGGCCATGGCCCGGGCGGCGGCGGTGATCATTCCGGAGCGCAGGCGCTGTTGCTTGCGGCTTTCCCGGGAGGCTCAGGAGCGGTACCGTTCCATCAGCGGCCGGGAGCGGGAGGATTTCGCCCTGACCTACGAGAGCTGCTTGCCGGAAAACGCGAACATAAGTGATGCGGTATTCCGTGCGCTGGAGAGCGCCCGGGGGGAGGACATTCGCCGGGGCGGGACGTCCTTCGGCCCTCACCGGGAGGATTTGGTATTGACCATACAGGGTAAGGACATGCGTTTGTTCGCTTCCCAAGGGCAAATGCGAACTGCTGCCCTGGCCATGAAGCTCAGCGAGCTGGCGGTATTTCAGCAGATGGCGGGGGAACCACCGGTGCTATTGCTGGACGATGTGATGAGCGAACTGGATTTGAACCGTCGGAAAAGGTTATTGGATGAAATCCGGGGTGTACAGACGCTGATTACCTGCACGGATGAAAGTGATTTGAACGCGCAGGAGAAATACGTTCCCTGGCGGGTATACACGGATGCCGCGGGCAAGGCACAGGTGATGGCTTGCGTTCACGAGGAACGGGAACAGAGGCTCAGGGAGTTGGACGACAGTTTTCTGGACACATAAGAAAAAGGTATGGTGCATAAGGGAGACGGCATCGGACCTCGTACGGGGGCCGATGCCTATTTTATTACTATTTT
>USCR01000168.1 GCA_900553295.1 uncultured Eubacteriales bacterium
CTCCGCCGGTACGATACGGTGCATACCCTGCGCTGCGCCTTTGCTGGGGAGGTCACCCCGCCGCCCCTTCCGGCGGGGTGCGTCCTGCGCCGGGACGGGGATGCCATCGAAGTGGATTATCCTCCCGCCCGGGTGCCCACCGGGGACATGCTGGACTGGGTCCGCCGGGCGGGAACCCTGCGGGAGATGACCCTGAAGGAGCAGAATGTGGATCAGCTGATCGCACGGATGTATCAGGAGCTTGCCCTATGAAAACGCTGCGCTTACGGCCTTATCTTTCCGCCTTTCGGGTGCGGGCGCTGCTGGAAACCCAGTACCGCGGCGCGGCCCTGGGGGGCCTGGTGACCCAGGTATTTTTTGCGCTGGTGTACATTGCTCTGTACCATGCTTTGTATGCCTCCGGAGGGGCCCAGGAGACACCCCTGGAAGAGGTGGTGACTTACGTATGGCTCCAGCAGATGGCCTTTCGCGCGCTGCTCTCCGCGGACGATGAGCTGAATGAGCGGGTGCTTTCCGGGGGCATCGCCTATGACCTGTGCCGCCCTGTGGACCCCTGGGGGTGGTGGTTCAGCCGGGCGGTGGCCCAGAAGCTGGTGGGCATGCTCATGCGCGGCGCGCCCATGGTGCTTTTGCAGTTCCTGATGCCTGCCGGTTACCGGATGGCCTTGCCCTCCTCCTGGGGGGCGGGGGCGGCTTTTACGGTGTCCCTGGTGGCAGGTTTGGCGGTGATTGCCGCGGTGGACGCCATACGCTCGGCGGTGGTGATGCGGACCCTGGATTCACGGGGCATCAGCGCCATGCTTCAGCTGCTGATGATGATCTTTGCCGGGAACGTGATTCCCTTGACGCTGTTTCCTGCGCAGGTGCAGGGGCTGATCCGCTTCCAGCCCTTTGCCCAGGCCCTGGACGCGCCCATCCGCCTGTACCTGGGCGGCGGAGGCTTCCTGCTGACGCTGTGCGTGCAGCTGGGGTGGCTGCTGGCCCTGAGCTGGTTGGGCCGGGCCATGTGGCGGCGGGAGCTGCTGCGGGTGACCATACAAGGAGGCTAAGCATGAAAACCTTGCGGTATATGGGGCATGCCATGGGGCTGCTGCTGCGCTCCGCCATGCAGTACCGGGCGTCCTTCCTGATGCAGACGCTTTCCCAGGCGGTGATGACCGGCGGGGATCTGCTGGCGGTGGCGGTGCTGCTGGGGCGCTTCACCCGCCTGGGGCCGTGGAGCGGCCCGGAGATCCTGTTCTTTTTCGGGGTGATGCAGTGCGTGTTCGCCCTGGGGCAGTTCCTGGGCTGCGGGGTGGAAAACTTCTCCGCCTATGTGCACAGCGGCGAGTTTGACACCATGCTGGCCCGGCCCCGGGCGCTGTTTGTCCAGGTGATCTGCGCCCGGCTGGACCCCCGGCGGCTGGGGGGCATCCTGGTGGGGCTGTGCGCCCTGGCCCTGGCGGCGGCGGGCCAGCCCATTGCCTGGAGCTGGGGCAAGGCGCTGCTGCTGCTGGTCAGCTGCCTGGGCAGCGCGCTGCTGCTGCTGGGGCTGTTCCTCATCGAGGCCACGGTGAGCTTCTTCTCCGTCAAGAGCATCGAGATGGTCAACGTGCTCACCTATGGGGGACGCGCCGCCTGCCAGTATCCGGCGGATATTTACCCCCGGCCCCTGCGGCTGCTGTTTACCTTTGTGGCCCCCTTCGCCCTGTGCATGCACTTACCCGTGAGCTGGGTGCTGGACAAGCCGCTATGGGGCGCGTCCTATGGCGCGGCGCTGCTTGCGCCCCTGGCCGGAGCGGTGTTTTTCGGGGTGATGGTACGGGTGTGGTACTGGGGCGTGCGGCATTATCGCTCCACGGGAAGCTGAGGCGGCAAAGGGATGATTTTCCAAGGCGCACCGGGCTGCCGGCGCGCCTCCCTTGCTTTTTTGGGCGAAATGCGATAGGATGTAACGGAGTATAGAACGGCATAAAGGGGGAATGCACCCGTGCAGACGGGGAAAGAGTCTTTCCGGCGGGCGATGCTTCTGATTGCCTTTGGGGTAATACTGTTTGCCGCTGTAACGCATTTGCAGGATCTGTGGATGGGTTTCATGGGCTTGATGGGCCTTTTTTCACCGATTTTGCTGGCGGGCGCGTTTGCGCTGATTTTGAATGTGCCGGTGCGGGGATTCGAGCGCATTTTTGCCCGCCTGGATCGCAGGAATCACCTGAAGCCCGGCACCAGGAACATGCTGGGCCTGACGCTGACGCTGCTGCTGCTTCCCCTGGTGCTGGCGGTGGTGGGGCGGTTTATTTTGCCGCAGTTTTTCAGCGCCATTAACGCCGTGGTCACGTTGATCCGGGATAATACGGATCAGATTGAGCGCTTTGCCATGGAGCTGGGCCTGGACCCCAAGATTGTTTCCCAGAAGCTGTCGGAGGTATCCCAGTGGATTTCCCAAAACCTGGGCAATCTGGCAGGCACGGCGGTAACCGCCATTGCCAGTGTGTTCAGTTCGGTGGCCAGCATTGTGATGTCGCTGATCCTGGCCATTTACCTGCTGGGGAACAAGGCACGGGTCAAGCGCCAGTGCGCCGCGCTGCTTACGGCCTTTGCCCCCAAGCGGGTGTCCGACGCCTGCATGCAGGTGGGACAGATGTTTATCGGTACGTTCAGCATTTTCCTGTCCCGGCAGTGCCTGGAGGCGTGTATCCTGGGGAGCATCCTGTTCGTGGGTATGCTGATTTTCGGCCTGCCCTATGCCATTTCCCTCTCGTGCCTGACGGCGGTGCTGGCGCTGATTCCTTTCATTGGCGCGTATATGAGCTTTTTTATCGGCTTTACCATGATCGTGATGATGGACCCCACCAAGGCCGTGATCTTTGCCATATGGTTCCTGCTGGCGCAGCAGGTGGAGGGGAATGTGATCTATCCGCATATTGTGGGTAGCTCGGTGGGATTGCCGGCATACGTGACGCTGGGCGGCGTATTCCTGGGGGGCGCGGTGGCCGGCATACCGGGTATGGTGCTGATTATCCCGGTGATATCGGTGATCTATCAGCTGCTCAAGGAAGCCGTGGAGCACCGCACGGCAGCCGCGGACACGACCAAAACGCCTCCGGCACCCTGAACGGAAGCGGAAGGCATGGGCACAAAAGAGGACGGTGGCACATCATGGCGAAACTGCTGGTGATAATTCCCGCCTATAATGAAGAAGCGGCGATTTTGACAACCCTGGCCGATCTACAAACAAACTGCCCGGAAGCGGACTGGGTCGTCGTCAACGATTGTTCCCGGGACGGAACCCGCGAGCTGCTGCGCAGCAGCCGCGCCTCCTACCTGGATCTCCCGGTGAACCTGGGCATTGGCGGCGGCGTCCAGACGGGCTACAAATATGCGGTGGAGCATGGGTATGACCTGACCGTGCAGTTTGACGGGGACGGGCAGCACCGGGCGGATTGCATCCGGGAGCTGATCGCCCCTATTGTGCGCGGTGAGGCGGACATGACAGTGGGCTCCCGCTTTTTGCCTGAAGCAGGGGAGCAGGACCGGGGCTTTCAGTCCTCTGCGGCCCGCCGGATGGGCATCCGCTGGATCAGTGGACTGATCCGGCTCACCACGGGCAGGACGATTCACGACGTGACCAGCGGTTTCCGCGCCTGCGGCAAGGAGCTGACGGCCTATTTTGCCCAGAACTACGCCCAGGATTATCCGGAGCCGGAAGCCATTGTTTCGGCGCTCTACCAGGGCATGCGGGTGCAGGAGATTCCCGTGCGCATGAATCAGCGACAGGGGGGTGTCAGCTCCATACGCGCCCTGGATTCGCTGCACTACATGCTCAAGGTATCGCTGGCCATTATGCTGGCGGGGTTGCGGTTAACGGGCCGCAGAAAGGAGCGCAAGGCATGAGCGAACGTTTCCGACTGGTACTGCTTTTGATCGTGCTGCTGTACCTGTTTGTGGCCATCAAGCTGATACACCGCAAACGCCTGAGCCTGAACTATTCGCTGCTGTGGCTGCTCATGGCGGTGGTCCTGGTGGTCATGGTGGTGTTCCCCAACCTGGTTTACAATCTTACCTGGCTGCTGGGCATTGACTTGCCCATTCATATGATCTTTACGGGCTTTTCCTTCTTTGCCCTGGTGATGCTGTTTTACCTTACCTGCATCGTCTCCCGGGACAATGAGAAAAACCGCACCATGGTGCAGCAGATGGCGCTGATGGAGCGCCGCATCCGTGAGCTGGAGGAGCGCTTGGCGGAGATGGAATCCACCGGGGCGGGCAAGAAAACCCCCGCTGCCGCTGAGAAGGAGTCAGCCTGAGGCTTTTCCCTGGCAGGGAAAGGCCTTCGGGTGCAGCGCCATGGCCCACGGACGCGCCGCAAAGGGCGCCGGGCCTTTGAAACCACATTTTGCAACGTCCCCGTGAGGCGCATGAACGTACCCCGGGGACGTTGCTTTTTTGAATGGGTCGTGAAACCTTCGGGAGGGCGACAAAGGGGACAGTCACTCCGGCTTTGGCCCGTATCCGGCGGATTTGCTGGCGGGCGTTGCCTTCCCTTGAAAAACCAATGCTTTACAGATTCCCTCCGGCCAACCGGATACGTCTCCTTGGAAGCAGTGGCTCCCGCCGCTTTCTCCATACGTGGAATTCTTAAGCACGGGTGAAACCTTTTGCTGTTCGCAGGCTTCTAATAGGCGGAATCAACGTTGAATCCTGGATCTGCTGGAAACAAACACAGGGGGCGCTTTATGGACAAGGAAACCTTTTCCACGCTGGTGCATGAGCAGCAGCGGCAGCTGTACCGGATTGCCGTGAGCTACACAGCCAGCAGCGCGGATGCGGAGGACGCCATGCAGGAGGCCCTGCTGCGCGCCT
>USCR01000169.1 GCA_900553295.1 uncultured Eubacteriales bacterium
CTCCTGCCGCCAGGGCGCACAGGAGCAGGCGAGTTTCCTCTTCCTTGCCCGTGAGCGCCCGTGCCGCGCCCTCCGTCAGGCGCTGGGCCAGCGCCGCGTATGCTTGTGTATCCATAGGTCTTTCCCCCTGCATGCGTTTTTTCCCAGTATAGCACATCCTGGCCCCGGACGCACGGCCGCGGGAACCCCATGGCGCTTTTTTTCTCCACGGAAGTGGCGTTTTTGGCAAAAATTCATCCAATCTTCGCATTGTCAAAAATATAACGTTAAAAGTTTATCAAGACCATTGACAAAGGCATTTTGCCTTGTTATACTTTTATCAATCCCGGATGGGGACGCCCGGAGGGGAGAAAAATAAGACAGACACCCAACGAATATCCACAGGACAGAAGGAGAGAAAAACCATGACCGCGAACTATCCCCTTGTGGACAGCGTAGAATCCTTCGAGAAAGCCCTGGCCCAGGTGCGGGCGGCGCAGAAGACCTTCGCCACCTATACCCAGGAGCAGGTAGATCATATTTTCCAGGCGGCGGCCATCGCCGCCCAGCAGGCCCGCATTCCCCTGGCCAAAATGGCCGTGCAGGAAACGGGCATGGGCGTGGTGGAGGACAAGATTATCAAAAACCAGTACGCCGCCGAGTACATTTACAACGCCTATAAGGACACCAAGACCTGCGGCGTCATCGAGCAGGACGACAACTACGGCATCACCAGGATTGCCGAGCCCATCGGCGTCATCGCCGCGGTGATCCCCACCACCAACCCCACCTCCACCGCCATCTTCAAAACGCTGATTGCACTGAAGACCCGCAACGGCATCATCATCAGCCCCCATCCCCGGGCCAAGGGCTGCACCATCGCCGCGGCGAAGATCGTGCTGGAGGCCGCGGTGAAGGCCGGCGCCCCCGAGGGCATCATCAGCTGGATTGACGTGCCCAGCCTGGAGTTGACCAACATGGCCATGAAGGAAGCGGACATCATCCTGGCCACCGGCGGCCCGGGCATGGTGAAGGCCGCTTATTCCTCCGGCAAGCCCGCCCTGGGCGTGGGCGCGGGCAACACCCCCGCCATCATCGACGACAGCGCCGACGTGCAGCTGGCGGTGAACAGCATCATCCATTCCAAGACCTTTGACAACGGCATGATCTGCGCCTCCGAGCAGAGCACCATCGTGCTGGACAAAATCTACGACCAGGTGAAGAAGGAATTTGCCGCCCGGGGCTGCTACTTCCTGAAAAAGGACGAGCTGAACAAGGTGCGCAAGACCATCCTCATCAACGGTGCCCTGAACGCCAAGATCGTGGGCCAGAAGGCCGCCACCATCGCCAAGCTGGCGGGCGTTACCGTGCCCGAGGAAACCAAGATCCTCATCGGCGAAGTGACCAGCGTGGATCTGAGCGAGGAGTTTGCCCATGAGAAGCTCTCCCCGGTGCTGGCCATGTACCGTGCCGCGGATCTCGAGGATGCCTTCGCCAAGGCCCAGCAGCTCATTGCCGACGGCGGCTACGGCCACACCTCCTCCATCTACCTCAACGCCACCACCCGGCAGGATGTGGTCGCGGACTTCGCCTCCCGGATGAAGACCTGCCGTATCCTGGTGAACACCCCCTCCTCCCAGGGCGGCATCGGCGATCTGTACAACTTCAAGCTCGCTCCCTCCCTGACGCTGGGCTGCGGCTCCTGGGGCGGCAACTCCGTGAGCGAAAACGTGGGCGTGAAACATCTGATCAACATCAAGACCGTCGCCCAGAGGAGGGAGAACATGCTCTGGTTCCGCGCGCCGCAAAAGGTTTACCTGAAGCCGGGCTGCCTGCCCGTGGCCCTGGACGAGCTCAAGCACGTCATGGGCAAGAAGCGGGCCTTCATCGTCACCGACTCCTTCCTGTACCACAACGGCTACACCAAGACCATCACCGACAAGCTGGATGAGATGGGCGTGCAGCACACCACCTTCTTCGACGTGGCGCCCGATCCCACCCTGGCCTGCGCCAAGGAAGGCGCCAAGGCCATGAACAGCTTCCAGCCCGACTGCATCATCGCCCTGGGCGGCGGTTCCGCCATGGACGCGGGCAAGATCATGTGGGTGATGTACGAGCATCCGGAAGTGGACTTCCTGGATATGGCCATGCGCTTCATGGACATCCGCAAGCGCACCTATGTGTTCCCCAAGATGGGCGAGAAGGCCTACTTCATCGCGGTGCCCACCTCCGCGGGCACGGGCTCCGAAGTGACGCCCTTCGCGGTCATCACCGACGAATCCACCGGCGTGAAGTATCCCCTGGCGGACTATGAGCTGCTGCCCAACATGGCCATTGTGGACTCCAACCTGATGATGACCATGCCCAAGGGCCTGACCAGCGCCTCGGGTATCGACGCCCTGACCCATGCCCTGGAAGCCTACGCCTCCATGATGGCCACCGACTACACCGACGGCCTGGCCCTGAAGGCCATGCGCAGCATTTTCGATTACCTGCCCCGGGCCTATACCAACGGCGGCAGCGATCCCGAAGCCCGGGAGAAGATGGCCAACGCCTCCACCATGGCGGGCATGGCCTTCGCCAACGCCTTCCTGGGCGTGTGCCACTCCATGGCCCACAAGCTGGGCGCCTTCCATCACCTGCCCCACGGCGTGGCCAACGCCCTGCTCATTGAGGAAGTGCTGCGCTTCAACGCCGCGGAGGTTCCCGCCAAGATGGGCACCTTCCCCCAGTACGATCATCCCCACACCCTGCGCCGCTATGCGGAAATTGCCGAGTTCCTGGGCCTGAAGGGCAAGAATGACCAGGAGAAGCTGGATAGCCTGGTTGCCGCGGTGCATACCCTCAAGGAGCAGGTGGGCATCAAGGACAGCATCCGTGCATACGGCATTGAGGAGGAGAAGTTCCTCTCCACCTTGGACGAAATGGTGGAGCAGGCCTTCGACGACCAGTGCACCGGCGCCAATCCCCGCTATCCCCTCATGAGCGAAATCAAACAGATGTACCTGAACGCCTACTACGGCAAGAAGGAGGAGGCTTGAACATGAAGCTGGAGAAGATCATCGCCGTCCGCACGGACAAGACGGTCTACCGGGACGGGGACCTGGCCGTGAAGGTATTCGGCTCCCACTATGATAAGGCGGACATCCTTAACGAGGCGCTGAACCAGGCCCGGGTGGAAGAAATCGGCCTGAACGTGCCCCGGGTGGAGGAGGTCTGCAAGATCGACGGCAAGTGGGCCATCGTCACCGACTACATCGAGGGCAAGACCCTCCAGCGCCTCATGGACGAGAACCCCGACAAGTTCGACGAATATCTGGAGCAGTTCGTGGACCTGCAGCTGGAGGTGCAGCGCAAGACTTGCCCCATGCTCAACAGCCTCACGGAAAAAATGCAGAAGAAGATTTCCCAGGCTGACCTGGACGCCACCTGCCGCTATGAGCTCCATACCCGCCTGGCGGCCATGCCCAAGCACAACAAGGTCTGCCACGGGGACTTCAACCCTTCCAACATCATCATCACCGAGGATGGCAAGGCGTACATCCTGGACTGGTCCCACGTGACCCAGGGCAACGCCTCCGCCGACGCGGCCCGCACCTACCTGCTCTTCTGGCTGGAGGGCAACATTGAGGGCGCGGAGAAGTACCTGAACCTGTTCTGCAAAAAGAGCGACACCGCCAAGCAGTACGTGCAGAAGTGGATTCCCATTGTGGCGGCCAGCCAGTCCGTGAAGGGCAAGCCCGAGGAGAAGGAATTCCTGCTGCGCTGGGCGGACGTTGTGGACTACGAGTAAGAGGAGGGCCACGGCCATGAAGGTAACCATCTGCATCGGCAGCTATTGCCATGTCAAGGGCGCGCCCCAGGTCATCGCCGAGCTCCAGCGCCTGGTGGAGGAAGCGGGCGTAAAGGATTACGTGGAGCTGGCAGGCAAGTTCTGCATGAAGCGATGCCAGGAGGGCAATGCCCAGGGCGTCAATATTGACATCGACGGCGTGCCCTACGATCTCAAGCCCGAGAATGTGGAGAGCTTCTTCCAGCAAGAGATTCTTCCCCGGGCCAGGGGATAATGCGGAGCTCTCGGACTCCGTAAAGAGAGGAGCCTCCCGTGCCGGTATCGCGCGGGAGGCTCCTTTTGTGCCTGAAAATTATGGCCGCAACCGCCGGTTGACAGATTGCCAGCCCTGCATGGTGGCGGCGCAACCGTGCCGCATGGTACAATTCCCACATCCAAAGAAAGGAGTGACGGCAATGAACATGGCGGACAGAATACAGTACCTAAGAAAAGCGAAGGGGATTTCCCAAGAGGAGCTGGCCGAAAGGCTCTTTGTCACCCGCCAGGCGGTGTCTCGATGGGAGATGGGGGAGACCCTTCCCGGGCCGGAAACCCTCCAGCGCCTTTCCGCCCTGTATGACGTTTCCATCAATACGCTTTTGGGCTCGCCCAGAAGGCTTGTCTGCCAATGTTGCGGCATGCCCTTGGAGGACGACGGCGTTCTCAGCCGGGAGCCAGACGGCTCCTTTAATGAGGACTACTGCAAGTGGTGTTATACAGGGGGAAAGTTCGTTTACTCCAACCTGGAGGAGCTCATAGAGTTCTTGGCAGGTACCATGGCCACTGCGGAATGGCCTCCCGAACAGGTGCGGGCCTACTTGCGGGCCCGGCTTCCAGGGCTAGGGCATTGGAAGGAAAAATAGAGAAAAAAGGGCGACGGAAAATTTTTCCTGCACTTGTCAAGAGAAAGTAGACAGTAAAAAGAATATTTATCA
>USCR01000170.1 GCA_900553295.1 uncultured Eubacteriales bacterium
CCTCTGCGGAGGCGACCAAAGGGCTTTCCGGTCGCCCTTTGGAAACCTTCGGGGTTCCACCCCTTGAGAGGGATGGGGGCTACAAAAAATGGATTTTTTGTGGAAGGCAGGGGAAAGCCCCGCCTTGCTTTCCTTGTATTACATCGGGTTTCGCTCCTCCACGGAAATTATGACCAGACTGTAAATAACCGCCAAGAAATCAACAAAACAGCTAAATTTGTTGATTTCAGCGCATCCCCGCGAGATCAGTCGATTGCCAGAGGCTGGCAAAAGTTTTTATAATTATAATCGGAAAGAAAAAAGGACAAGGCAAAAGCCCGGCCCTGATAAAAGGAGCGTGAACGCGGCGTGGGCTACATTACCTTTGAGCATGTCAGCAAGGTCTACCAAATGGGCGACAGCCAGGTATTGGCTGCCAACGACGTTAATTTTGAAATCGAAAAGGGTGACCTGTGCGTGATCCTGGGCCCCTCGGGGGCCGGAAAAACCACCGTGCTGAACCTGCTGGGCGGCATGGATAAGGCCACCAGCGGCAAGATTATCGTGGATGGCAAGGACGTAACCGCCATGACCGGGAAGGAGCGCACCGATTACCGGCGGCTGGACGTGGGCTTTGTGTTCCAGTTTTATAACCTGATGCCCAGCCTTACCGCCCTGGAAAACGTGGAGCTGGCCCGGCAGGTCTGCCCCAACGCCCTGGACCCGGTGCAGGTGCTGGAACAGGTGGGGCTGGGGGAGCGGATGAACAACTTCCCCGCCCAGCTCTCCGGTGGCGAGCAGCAGCGGGTGTCCATCGCCCGGGCACTGTGCAAAAATCCCGCCCTGCTCCTGTGTGACGAGCCCACGGGCGCCCTGGACTCCAAGACCGGGGTGCAGGTGCTGCGCCTGCTGGTGAACATCTGCCGGGAACACGGCGCCACGGTGGTGATTATCACCCATAACGCGCTGATTGCCCCCCTGGGAACCCGCGTGATCCACATGAAGAACGGCGGCATCTCCGCCGTGGAGCTGAACGCGCATCCCGCGTCGGTGGAGGAGATCGCATGGTAAAAACAGTGCTGCACAAGAAATTGCTGCGGGATATGCGTCACTCCGCCATGCAGTTCATTGCGCTGATGGTGCTGTGCGTGCTGGGCGTTTTTCTCTTTTCGGGTATTGATACCCTGGCGCTGATGACCCAGGCCACCAATGAAACGTATTTTGAGCGCAATAACCTGGCGGATTTCTGGATTACCCTGGCCTCGGCGGACCGGGATGCCCTGAGCAAGGTGCGCGCCATTCCCGGGGTGGAGCAGGCACAGGCCCGCTTCTCCCTGGACATGGAAACGGATCTGCCCGGGGATGCCACCCTGAACGTCACCGCTGATGACGGGGAAATGCTGATCAATACCCCTGTGGTCCTGGCCGGGGAGGCCCTCTCCGTGGATGACCGGCGGGGATGCCTGCTCCAGGAGGGCTTTGCCCAGGCACAGGGCTTGCAGGTGGGGGACGTGATTACCCTGCGCTATCAGGGGCTGGAATACCGCCTGTTTATCCGCGGCATTGTCAATAGCCCCGAATTCGTCAGCGTGACGGGCGGCATGGGCCTGTCCACGGACATGAGCAAGTATGGCTATGTGCTGGTAAACGCTCGGGCCTTTCAGGAAATCCCCTTGACGCAGATTGTGGTCACCCTGTCGGAGGGCGCGGACGCGGACGCGGCGCGCCAGCAGCTGGCCGCCGCGCTACCCTCCGCCTTTATCCTGGGACAGGACGCCCACCAAAGCACCGTGGTGGTGCGCAGCAATGCGCAGATGTTCCGCAGCGTGTCCATTGTGTTCCCCCTGGCGGCCTACGCGGTGGCGGCGCTCATCGTTATGACCACCCTGACCCGTATGATGGACAAGGAGCGCCAGCAGATCGGTACCCTGCGGGCCCTGGGATACAGCAACCGGCAGATACGGGGACACTACCTGTCCTATGCCATCTGGCCGTCCCTGATCGGCTCCCTGGTAGGGGTTATGCTGGGGCATTGGGTGGTACCGGCCACCATCTGGGATATTCTGGTGGGGCAGAATGAATACCCCTTCCTGATCCGTCCGGGGATTTCTGTTCAAAGCTGGTGCATGACCGGCCTTACGGTGGTGATTAGCGCCGTCATCTGCCTGGTAACCTACCGGAAAACCACCCGGGAGAGCGCCGCGGCCCTGCTCCGTCCCAAGGCACCCAAGGACGGCCGCAAGCTCCTGCTGGAGCGCATCACCCCCCTGTGGCGGCGGCTGGACTTCAACGGCAAAATGATCTTTCGCAACCTGGCGCGGAGCAAAATGCGCACCCTGATGTCCACGGTGGGGCTCATCTGCTGCAATGCGCTGCTCATTGCTTCCATGGGCCTGCAGGACTCGGTACAGCAGACCATTGATACCCACTATACCAAGACCGTGGGCTACAACGTGGCCGTATCCCTGAACAGCCAGGCAGGCGACGCCGACGCGTACAAGACCCACCTGGACGCGGAAGCGGTGGAATGCGTCATGGAAAGCTCCCTGCGCCTCACCACCCCGGACGGGGAAAAGACCACCGCCCTCACCGTGGTGGAGGACGGACAGCAGCTGTTGCGTCTGGGCCCCGGTGGCGTGTATGTGCCCCTGGCGGACGGCGGCATGGCGGTGACGGAAAAGGTGGCCCAGCAGCTCCATTTGCAGGTGGGCGATACGGTGAGCTGCCAGCTGGCCGGGGACGATGAACGGTTTACCCTTGCCGTAAACCAGATTGTGGAAAACAACCTGTCCCAAGGGGTGTACCTCACCCGCACCACCTGGGAAAGCCTGCGCAAGGGCGCCTTTACCCCCACAGCGCTGTATCTGCTGAATCCCTCCCAGACCTGCCTGAGCATCCTCCAGGACAGCCCGGAGGTGGACGAGATCGACACCACGGAAAACCAGGCCCAGGAGGCCCTGATTTTCCTGAACACCATCTCGGTGATTTTCGTGATTCTTATGGTGATTGCCCTGCTGATGGCTTTTGTGATCTGCTATAACATGGGGCTGATCAACTTTGCCGAGCGCACCCGGGAGTATGCCACCCTGAAGGTGCTGGGCTATCACCAAAAGGAGATACGCCGGCTGATTCTGCGGGAGAACACGCTGATCACCCTGGCGGCCATTGCCATCTCCATTGCGCCGGGCATAGGCTTCACCGGCGTGATTCTCACCCTGGCGGAGTCGGAGAACCTGTGCTATGTGGTGCACGTAACCCTGCAAAGCATTGTGCTCAGCAGCGTGATCACGGGGCTATTCTCCATGGTGATCCAGCGGCTGCTGACCCGCAAGGTGCGTTCCATCGTCATGGTGGAGGCGCTGAAGTCCGTGGAATAAAGCATATGGAAATATGTTATTCGGGAAAGGAATGAGCCTTTGCTGAAACGAGTGTTGATGCTGCTGCTGGCCCTGTGCCTGCTGTGTACTGCCGCCGTCGCCGAGGAGGCCGCGCCCCTGGCCACGGCCAACGCCACGGTGATCTCCGCCACGACCACCCAGATCACCGCGCCCTATGCGGGCACGCTGCTGACCTTTGACCTGGCCCAGGGGGACCGGGTGAGCGCCGGGGATACGCTCATGGCCCTGGATACCCAGAAGATTTACGCCAGCCAGTCCGGCACCCTGCAAGCGGTGTTTGCCGAGCCCGGGGACGACGCGGAGGGCATCCAGCAGCGCTATGGTGCCCTGGCGGTCATTGAGCCGGAAAACGCCCTGTACATCAGCGCCACCACCCGTGACGCCTACAACGACGACGAGAACCGCTACCTGCATGCCGGGGAGATCCTTTACCTGAAGCTGGGCGATACCGAGGGCACCGGCCGGGTTACCTCGGTAACCGACAGCGGCTATGTGGTGGAGATCCTCACCGGCTCCTTTGAGGTGGGGGACAAGGTGCAGTGCTTCCGGGACGCGGACCACAGCACCAAGAAAAAGGTGGGCAGTGGCACCGTTTGCCGTTATCCTGACATACAGCTCACCGGCGCGGGGCGGGTGCTGGCCGTGCACAAACATGCCGGGGAGCAGGTGCAGGCAGGCGACTTGATTATGGAGCTGACGCCCTCTGCCTGCCCCCCCACGGTGACCAGCGGTGAAGTGATTTCTCCCGTGGATGGCGCGGTATCCGCGCTGTATGTATCCTCCGGGGCGCAGGTATATCAGGGGCAGCTCCTATGTGAGATTCAGGATTTAACCCAGCTGGAGCTCAGCGCCCAGGTGGACGAGGTTTATCTCTCCCGGGTCAAGGTGGGGGACACCCTGACCTTTACCCTGGATGCGTATGCGGACCGGGAATACACCGGCCAGGTGACGGAGATTCTCCCCCTGGGCGTGGAAATGCAAAATGCCACCTATTATGAGGTACGGCTGACCATCAGCAATGCCCAGGATTTACTTCCGGGAATGAGTGGGACGCTGTATATCTCCTGAGGCTATGCGTCGGGGGATAATGATGCATCCCGGCGCTCAGGTTGTCAAAGAAGCCACATTGCAGCACTGCAATGTGGCTTCTTACAATCGGACTTATCGCGAAATTTCAAAAGCAGCAGCGAGCAAAAGTGTTTGTAAGCCGGTAGCCACTCCGAAGGTTTCCAAAGGGCGATCGGAAAGCCCTTTGGTCGCCT
>USCR01000171.1 GCA_900553295.1 uncultured Eubacteriales bacterium
CCGCTTCAGGGCAAACGGGTGCTGGACCTGGGCTGTGGCTATGGCTGGCACTGCCGCTATGCTGTGGAGCAAGGGGCAACACAGGTGCTGGGCATAGATATAAGCGAACGGATGCTTGCGGTAGCCCGGCAGCGCAATGGTGACCCGCGCATCACTTACGCGGTGTGCGCTATCCAGGACTATGCTTACCCGGAGTCCTCCTGGGACTGCGTGATATCGAACCTGGCCCTGCATTATTTGGAGGATCTGGCGGCAGTTTACCGGCTGGTACATCGCACCCTGGTGCTGGGGGGATACTTTGTGATGAATATAGAACATCCGGTGTTCACCGCAGGGGTTGGGCAGGACTGGGTTTATAACGCGCAGGGCGAACCGCTGTACTGGCCCGTGGACCGGTATTTTGATCCGGGGGAGCGGGTTACCAATTTTCTGGGATGCCGGGTGACAAAGCAGCATCACACGCTGACGCAAATTCTGAATGGATTGTTGACCAATGGCTTTGCCTTGGAGGCGGTGGAGGAGGCGCAGCCCCCTGCCAGCATGATGGATTTGCCGGGTATGGCAGATGAAATGCGCCGCCCCATGATGCTGCTGGTCAAGGCGGTAGCTCGGTAAAAATCCCTCGGGAGCAAAAGGGACAGGCACTTCAGCGGGTATAAAGCGCATGAGGTTTATGCAGCAGCATATTGCCTAAATTGCGCATCCAGTGGCTGAAAAATGTACCCGAGCAATAACCAACCATGCGGGACAAATGAATGAAACAAAAAAGTGCGGCGTGCATACTTTCAGCACGCCGCACTGCGTCATACGGTCAAATGAGGAAGAGATGTGGGGAGAGGCCGTATCGCCCTCAGGCCTATCGCGCAAATCGGCTTTGCGATTACTCGATGGTTCTCCAGGCGCTGAAGGGGAACAGCACGGACTGCACATGGCCCACAATCTGATCCCGGGCAATGGGGCCCACGTCATCGGCCCGGCTGTCATGGGAATTGGCGCGGTTGTCGCCCATGACGAAGTAGTACCCTTCGGGCACGGTATAGGCGGCAAAGTCCGCGTAGGGTCGATGCTCGATGTAGTCCTCCTCATAGCGCTCGCCGTTCACATACAGGTAGCCGCCGCGAATCTCCACCGTGTCACCGGGCAGGCCCACCACGCGCTTGACAAAGTTGGTGGAACCGCGGTTGGGATAGTGGCAGATCACCACGTCAAACCGTTCGGGGTCGCTGGTCAGGTAATCATACTTGGTGACAAACATGATTTCCCCGTCCTGTAGGGTTTCCAGCATGGAGCCGCCGTCCACCCGCACCGGCTCAAACAAAAAGGTGCGGATAACAAAGGCGATCAGCACCGCCGCGGCAATGGTAACCACCCACTCGAATATTTCCCGTTTCAGGGTTTTCTTGGGCTTTTCCTTCTGGCCGCGCTTGGCGGGTTGCGTGCTGTTCTCGGGGGTCACGGGTTCCAGTTCGGACATGGGAGTACGCCTCGCTTTCTGACAATGGTATGATTATATACGTTTAGCGCACAAGCGTCAAGGCCGCGCTGGCGGCGGGATAGAGCGTGACGGAGGCGGCCAGGGCCGCGGCAAGCAAACCGCGCCACTCCCGGCGTGGATCAGGGGTGGACAAGGCATGCCCTGCTTTTTCCAGCGACGCAAGGCGCTGGGCACGGCGGAGCACCTCCTGGGTATAGGCAGCCTTCATTCCGCTGCATCCTCCTTTCGGCGTAAACGTTTGCGGATGCGGTGCAGCCGCACCCGCACCTGGGGCAGGGACAGATGAAGGGCATCGGCCAGCTCCCGGTAGCTACGCCCTTCCATGGCGTACCCCAGCAACAGGCGCTGATCCACCTCGCTCAGCTCCTCCAGCATTTCCCATAGACGCAGGCGTTCTTCCTTTTGCAAGGCCAGTGCTTCCGGGGAAGCCGCAAGGCCCTGGGGCACAGGGTCATCCACGGGAATGGGCTGCCGGGCACGGCGGCGCAGCTGATCCAGGCAGCGGCTGCGCACCAGTACCCGCAGCCAGGTCTGGAAGGCAAAGGCGGGCTGATAACGCTCCCGCAGCAGGTATACCCGGGCGAAAGCGTCCATCACCGCTTCCTCTGCCGCGCCCGCATCCTGCAGCAGGACGCGGGCATACTGCTCCGCGGCAGCGCGGTGGCGATGGATCAGCAGGTCCAGGGCGCTGTCATCGCCCTGGCAGAGGCGCGTCATTAGCTGGCTGTCGGTTTCGGATTGCTGGGTCATGGCGCAACCTCCCTTCATCCATAGATACGCATGATGCCATGAAAAGTTACACCTGCATTGCGAAATTTGTCAAGGCGGACGGTATTTCCTTCAAAACGAAAACCAGAAACGGAGAAGAATGACAAAAATGCCCGGGAAGGTGACGGAGGGGCCGCCACCCCTCCGACTTTCGCCCGTAGCCGGCAGGTCAAATCAATGCCTTCTCCGTTCGACCGGCCTGTGCTGGACGAATGGTCCTTCCTTAGAAAAAGTGGGAGGGACACTTTTTCGACACACTGCTGAAACGGAGTATTTCACTTTTTTACAATTGTATGCTATAATGTGCGAAGCCCACCACTGATGAGGAGGAACCCCCTATGTTTGGAAAGCTGATGAACAATTTTTATTACGGGAAAAGCGGCAAGGGAGATTACCGCAAGGAGGACCTACCCAAGAACCGTTGGCAGCTATTCTGGGAAATGCTGCGCATTCGTTTCTCTGCACTTATTCGGCTGAACCTGATGTACGTGGTCGTATGGCTCCCTGCCATGGCGGTACTGATGATTGCCGCATTATCGGCGCTTACGCTGCTTAGCGAAGCGGCCACCACGGAAGAAATGATGCAGAGCCTGTCCCAAAACATGGGGAGCATCGTTATGTCCACGCTGCTGCTGCTGGTACCCTGCATTGCCATCACCGGACCGTGCACCGCGGGCGTGTGCTATGTAACCCGTAACTGGGCCCGGGACGAGCATGCTTTTATCTGGTCGGACTTCAAGGATGCGGTGAAGGAAAACTGGAAGCAGGGGCTGGCTATCTCCGTGATTACGGGGCTTTTGCCGCTGGTGGTGTATGTATGCTGGAATTTCTACAGCGCCATGGCAGCGGAAAATCCTGTGATGGTGGTTCCTCAGGTGCTCATTGCCATGGTCGGCTTTATCTGGGCATTGGCCGTTACGTATTTTTACCCGCTGATGGTCAGTTATAAGCTGAAAATGCGGGAATTGCTGCGCAATGGCTTGCTGCTGGCGGTGGCGCGGCTGCCCTTCAGCTTTGCGGTGCGCCTCCTGCATGTGGTGCCCACGGTGATTGCGCTGATTTGCGCCTTTTTCTTCAGCCCTGTATGGTCGGTGCTGGGCCTGTTCCTGTATTATTTGGTATTTGGCTTTGGCCTGAGCCGCTTTGTCACCGCCAGCTACACCAATGCGGTGTTTGATCGCTTTATCAACAGCCGTATTGAGGGTGCGGTCATCAATCGCGGCCTGAGCCAGGAAACCGATGATGATGACGACGACGAGGAAGAGGAAAATCCCCAGGCGTAAGCACAGGTATGTTTTTCCCCCAAGGCACGCAAGCTAGCACCGGAGGTGGTGCGCAAATGGCACGATGGCGGCTGACCGAGGAGGAAAAGCGCAAGTATGCCCTGGCGGAACATCTGGGGCTGCTGGAGGAACTTCAGGAAAAGGGCTGGGCAGGGCTGCCGGCCAAGGAAACCGGAAGGATCGGCGGTATGCTGCACCGCAGCAAAAAGCAATAGAGGCATTCGGGAGGCTGGCGCCCCCTGAGGGAGAATCAAAAGACGCGAGGAATACGGATGTATACGGGATTTGCGGAAATCTACGATGAACTGATGACGGACGTGGACTACGACGCGTGGGCGGACTTTTATTGCAAAATGATGGAAGGCTTCGGCATTCGGGGAGGAAAACTGGCGGAGTGTGCTTGCGGCACCGGCGGGCTGACACTGCCGCTGTTTCGCCATGGCTTCCATGTGACCGGCGTGGACCTGAGCCAGGACATGCTCTGGCGTGCCGCCCAGAAGGCCCGCGCCCAGGGTATGGCCATTCCTTTTGTGCGTCAGGACATGCGGCAGCTGCGCCTTCACCGGCCCATGGACGCGGTGCTGGCCACCTGCGACGGGGTCAACTACCTGCTGGATGACGTGGACGTGCTGGAGTTTTTTTCCTCGGCCTATCAGGCACTGCGGCCCGGTGGCGGGCTTTTCTTTGATATTTCCACGCCCCATAAGCTGCGGGACGTGCTGGGGAACCAGATTATCTGTGAGGATCTGCCAAAGATTACCTATTTCTGGCAGAATTCATTCAATGATAAAACCAAGGTGCTGGACATGCACCTGTGCTTTTTTGTCAAGCAGGAAGATGGCACGTACAAGCGCATCGACGAAACCCAGCGCCAGAAGGCCCATACCCTCCGGCACCTGTCTGACCTACTGTACCAGAGCGGTTTTGACCGGGTGACGGTGTTTGGGGACGGCCGGCTGGAGGCCCCGCGGGAAAGCGAGCGCCGGTGGCACTTCGCCGCCAGGGTGATGGCAGGGTGGAACGCCAGCATGACACGCCGATGTAAATGC
>USCR01000172.1 GCA_900553295.1 uncultured Eubacteriales bacterium
TGATGAAGCACACCATCCCCATATCCACATGGTCTGCTACAGCGCCGATCGCCCACCGGCTTTCCACCATTGTGGGGGCCGACAAGATTGTATGCATGCAGGCGGGGCGCATTGTGGAAAGCGGCACACACCGTGAACTGCTCCAGCGCAACGGCGTCTATGCCGCCATGTACCGGGCCCAGTTTGAAAGCGGCCAAGTGGAGGATTGACCTCTTGTGGCTGCCTTTGCCCTCTTTCCCGTCTGCGCTGTTCACAATTTGCTCATTTGACATTCATGCAAGGATAACATAAAATAATAATATAGATGGTGTTGACAGCGTAAAAAAGGGGGCCGTTTTCATGCGAATGACGTTTCTTGGGGCCAACCATGATGTAACGGGCAGCCGCACCCTGCTGGAAGTCAACGGCCGGTACATCCTGATTGACGATGGTATGGAGCAGGGGGAAAACGATTTTGCCTCCGCCCCTTTCCCCGTGGCGCCGGGAAAAATCGAGCTTGTGCTGCTTACCCACGCGCATATCGATCACACCGGCATGCTTCCCCTGCTGTATAAGCAAGGCTTCCGCGGGGCGGTGTATGCCACCGCAGAGACCTGTAGCCTGTGCAATATCATGCTCAAGGACAGCGCCCATATCCAGGAATCCGAAGCGGAATACCAGACCCGAAAGGCCATGCGTGCCGGCAAACCGGCGGTGGAACCGCTTTACGCCTTGACGGATGTGGAGGGTCTCCTTCCCCTGTTTCATCCCTGCAGGTATGGCGAACGGTTTCCCATCACCGAAGGCGTAGACGTCCGCTTCACCGATATCGGCCATTTGCTGGGCAGCGCCGCTATTGAGCTATGGCTAAAGGAAGGCGGGGTAGAAAGGAAGATCGTCTTTTCCGGAGATGTGGGCAACCGCAATCAGCCCATTATCAAGGACCCGCAGGCCGTTGATGGGGCGGACTATCTGGTAATCGAGTCCACCTATGGCGACCGTTTGCACGAGCAGCGCTCCCAAGCCAACAGCGTGGCTTTTCTGGCCGATGTAATCCAGCGAACGCTGGACCGCGGGGGAAACGTGGTCATTCCCGCGTTCTCCGTGGGACGCACCCAGGAAATGCTCTATTTTATCCGGGAAATCAAGGCACAGGGGATGGTACACGGTCACGCGGACTTCCCTGTATATGTGGACAGTCCCCTGGCCAATGAGGCCACCTCCGTCTTTCTTCAGTGCCAAACTGACTGTTTGGATGAAGAAGCCCGTGCGGTCATGGCCGCCGGCGACAATCCCCTTACCTTTCCCGGCCTGTACACCACTGTATCCGCCGATGAATCCAAGGCGCTGAACACTGACACCACCCCCAAGGTCATTCTTTCCGCCAGCGGCATGTGTGACGCAGGCCGCATTCGCCATCACCTGAAATACAACCTGTGGCGCCCGGAATGTACGGTGCTCTTTGTGGGGTATCAGGCCCAAGGGACCCTTGGGCGTATGTTGTACGACGGTGCAAAATCCGTCAAGCTCTTTGGGGATGAGGTAGCCGTAAACGCAGAGGTGCAAACCTTACCCGGCGTCAGTGGCCACGCCGACCAGCAAGGCTTGCTGGATTGGTATGCCAGCTTTTCTCAAAAGCCGGCGCAGGTTTTTGTCAACCATGGAGACGACCACGCCTGCACCACCTTTGCCCAGCTGCTTGTGGAACGCTTTCAGGCACAGGCCCAGGCGCCATATAGCGGCTCCGTTTATGACCTGGGGCTGAGAAAATGGATTTACGAAGCCTCCCCGCAGCGCCGCAAAAAGGGGAAGGCTCCCGAGTCCCACGAAAGCCCTGCCTATCAGGAGCTATTCAACCTCACCCGCCGCTTTCTGGAGGCCCTCCCCCGTTGCCGTGGCTTTGCGAACCGGGAGCTGCGCCGCATGACACAGAAAGTTCGGGAGCTGCTGGAAAGCATCGATTCCTGACGATCATTTTCCCTGCATATCTATTTTCTGGAAAGGAAACAAACCGTGAACAACGAACAAAACAAAAATGCGCTCATGCTTCAGCAGGCCATCGAGCTCATGCCCGATAACGTTCGCGATCAGTTTGTAAGCAATGCGCTCAAGCTGATGCGGGAGGCATCCTCGCCCTTCCGCAAGCTGATGGCCTATTATACCTGCGCCATGATGGAGGTTGAAACCAAGCTCAACGTGCTCAATGAAGAATTTTCCCTGCAATATGACCGGAATCCCATCAGCTCCATCAAAACCCGGCTCAAGAGCTTTGGCAGCATCATTGAAAAGCTGCAGCGCAAAGGCATTTCCCTGAGCGATCCTGACGCCATGGAGGCCAAGCTCAATGACATTGCCGGCGTACGGGTGGTATGTTCTTTTCCCGAGGACGTCTACATGCTGGCAGACGCCTTGCTCAAGCAGGATGATATCCGCCTGCTGGCGCGCAAGGATTATATCCAGCATCCTAAGCCCAATGGGTACCGCAGCCTGCACCTGATTGTGGAGGTGCCCATCTTCCTGGCGCAGGAAAAGCGCATGATGAAGGTGGAAGTGCAGCTTCGCACCATCGCCATGGACTTCTGGGCCAGCCTGGAGCATCAGTTGAAGTACAAAAAAGACATTGCCAACACCGAAGAGCTCACCCGGGAACTTCGCGACTGCGCGGAAGTAAGCGCCTGCCTGGACGCGAAAATGGAGGAAATCCGTAAGCGAATCATGGAGCCGTCAGCGCGCTCTTAAGCAAAATCTTCCAGTCGCCCTTGCAATATAGGCATATACATGGTATGATATGCACATGCCGGCGGACACAATCCCCGGCGTGATCCAATGGTCAAGGAGGTGAATCCACCATGGCATACAAGATTTCTGACGATTGCATCTGCTGCGGCGCCTGCGCGTCCGAGTGCCCCGTTTCTGCCATCTCCGAGGGTGATGGCAAGTACGTCATCGATGCTGATACCTGCATCGAGTGCGGCGCCTGCGCCTCCACCTGCCCCGTTGGCGCTCCTTCCCAGGAGTAAGCGTTTTGAAGCTGTAACAAAAAAGCGCCTCTTTTCGCCGCAATGCGAGAAGAGGCGTTTTCATACTACTTTTACCGGTTGAACCCACACAAGGAGGTAACCTGGTATCATGACCTGCAAAATCTACCCTACCGGTTCCCTGAAAAGCTACAAATATGTGGTCGTCCTGTCGGAATACCAGGGAAAAATTCTGCTCAGCCGCCACCAATGCCGTAAGACCTGGGAAACGCAGGGAGGACATATTGAAGCCGGAGAGCAGCCCTTGGATGCCGCCAAACGCGAGCTATTCGAAGAGTCTGGCGCGGTGGGCTTTGACATCCAGCCCCTGTGCGACTATTGGGCTGGAGAGGAAGGAACGGATGACTGGGCCAACGGCATGGTGTTCCGTGCCGTCATTCATCGCCTTGGTCCGCTTCCGGAGAGTGAGATGGCCGAGGTTCGGCAGTTCGATGCCCTTCCCGCTGCCCTCACCTACCCGCAAATCACCCCGGTACTGTTCCATCATCTCTTCGCCTATGCAGGTGCAGATGTTCAGGGCACGTCCACAGCCATGATGGAGGACAGCAATCCCTGCGCCAGGGCATAATTTTCCTGCCCCGCCATGGGTGAAATGTGAACTGCCAATAGTTTTTCTCCCTGAGTAAGAAAATACGCACCCATCACGTCCTCCGCAGCCGAGGAATAGATCATGCACGGTAGGCCATTGATCACCGCCTCGTGGGCATCCGCGTATCCAGCCTGCTGGAACATTCCCGTAAGCGTCGATAGCACCGTTACCGCCTGGCCTTGGGCATCGGTAATCAGGGTACCATATGTCACCGCCATGGTCTGTCCGCTTTCCTGGCTCAGGAAAAACGCTTCCAGGTTTTGGGCTTTCATCTCCTGGGGAACGTCTACGGCCTGCCAATCTTCTGGCAGAAAAAGCTGAATCCCCAGCCGCTCCAGCGGGTAGAACGCGCCTTGCTGCGGCAAATCTGCCGGATCAAAAATGATCCTGTCCTCTGCGCAGGCCCCGGCACACAGCAGTAGAAGCACGCAGCTCCATAGTATGCACCGCCGAATCTTCATGAACAACCTCCTTGTACGCTTCACCGTACTGGCTCTTTCCAGCATACCGCACCGCCCCAGGGCGATTTTTTTCTGTTTACGCACCGTCGGGCATGAAAATGGGCGATACCCAGCTTCTCGCCGGGTATCGCCCGTTATTTTCCTTTTTCTCCCAGCGCCTTTTCAAAGCAATCCTGTTTTACTTTTTCCGCCGCAGGAAAGCAGGCACGCCCAGCTCGTCCTTTTCCATGGCAGAAGGCTGCGGTGGCTGCGCCGGAGGCACAGCAGGTGCGCTGCCCATGGGATTGCCCTGGTTCATTCCCTGCTGATTGGCCGGGAATGTGGGCGTATACTGCGTGGTTTGCTGCGGCACATAGCCATTGCCAAAGCCGCCAAACCCATTCTGCTGCGGAGGAGCAGGTGTATAGCCATTATAGTTTCCGGGCGTATAACCGTTGTTAAAGCCCGTCTGGAAG
>USCR01000173.1 GCA_900553295.1 uncultured Eubacteriales bacterium
CCGCCGTGGAAGCCAATGATCCCGGGGCAGCCGCTGCGCCTGTCCCGGTCCAGCAGACCCCCGCGGCCGGCGGGCCGGTTCCCGCGCCTGAGGACGCGCCAGCGGCGGAAACCGCGGCCGTCCCGGTACCCGAGCAGGAGTCCGCGCCCGTCTCGGCACAGGAGACCCCCGCGGCACCGGAAAGGGAGTCAATCCCGGCAGAAGCAACCGCCCAGTCCGAATCCGCCGGCGAAGAGCCGGTTTCTCCCCAGGCATCCGCTTCCACCGGGGACGAACCTCCGGCGGAGGCATCCGCCCCTTCCGCGCCTGCGGACACGGCGCAGGATGCCATCCCGGCAGAAGCTGCCTCCCAGGCCCCGGAACCGGCAGCCGCGGAGCCGGACGCTCCCGTGGCTGAGCCCTCCACCCGGGCGCTGATTGCCCAGGAGCCCCCGCAGGACAGCGCGGAGGGCGTCTCCCTGCTGATTCTGGTGCCGGATTCCCTGGAGCTGCCCGCCCTTGCGGCCATGGCTGCGCCCCCGGAAGGCGTGGCGCTCATGCCGGGCTTTGCGGGAGCGCCCACGGAGGACGCCCTGCGGGATATGCGGCTTTCCGCCCTGGCCACGGCCGTTGAGCAGCTGATCTGCCGCAAAACCTCCCAGCAGACCCGTCGGGATGCCCAGGCGGCCCTGGCGCTGATGGTCCGGGAGCCCCTGACCCCGGAGCTGGCCGCCCAAATGACCCTGCTGGCCGGCAAACCCGAGGGCTACGCCGCCTGCCTGGGCGCGGCGGTACATCAGGCCCATGGGAGCATTCCCCTGGGCGCGGCGCGCCTGGCCTGCCTGCGGGAGCTGATCCGCCGCTACGGCATGGACGCCCGGCAGGGGCTGCACCTGTGCGCCCAGGCCATTGGGCGCGGGGAGGAAAAGGCGGCCCCGGAAAAGAATGCGGAGGCATTCCTCCGCTGGCTGGAGGAGACCTGCGCTGCCTGGGGCGTAACCTCTGTGTGGCGCTGCCTGCGCAATACGGAGCTTCCCACCCTGGCGCAGGGGGTGCTGCACCAGGTGCGCCTGGCCAGCCCCCGGCACTTGTCCGCCCAGGAACTGGCCCAGGTGCTCTCCGCCCTGAAGCAGCAGGAGACGGATCTTCCGGCCCTGGAGGCCCTGTGCCAGCGGCAGCGGGAGTACTTTGAAACCGGCAAGACGCTGCCCCTGGATTTCCGCTTCCAGCAGCTGGATGCGCTGAAGCGCTGGATTGCCACCCATGAGGAGGCTATCCAGGAGGCACTGTTTGCCGACCTGGGCAAGAGCGCCTTTGAAGCCTACGAAACGGAAATCCTCACCGCCCGGGAGGAGCTGCATTACCTGCGCACCCACCTGAACACCCTGGCGGCCAATGCCTGGTACCGGGCGCCGCTGATGCACTGGCCTTCCTGGTGCTTCACCGTGCAGGAGCCCTATGGCCGGGTACTGATTATGTCCCCGTGGAACTATCCCTTCCTGCTGTCGGTGGAACCGCTCATGGGCGCCATTGCCGCGGGAAACTGCGCCGTGCTCAAGCCCTCGGCCTATGCCCCGGCCACCTCCCGCCTGCTGCGGGAAATGGCGGGCGAGCTGTTTGACCCGGAATACGTGGCCGTGGTGGAAGGCGGCCGGGAGGAGAATCAGGTGCTGCTGGAGCAGCAGTTCGACAACATTTTCTTCACCGGCAGCGTGGCCGTGGGCAAGGTGGTCATGGCGGCCGCCGCCCGCCACCTGACCCCCGTAACCCTGGAGCTGGGGGGCAAGAGCCCCTGCATCGTGGACGAAACCGCGGACATTGCCCTGGCCGCCCGGCGCATTGCCTGGGGCAAGTTCCTCAACGCCGGGCAGACCTGCGTGGCCCCGGACTATGTGCTCTGCCACGAGAGCATCCGCGACCGCCTGGTCAAAGAGCTCACCCGGCAGATCCGTCTGATGTGGGGCAAGGAGCCCCTGCGCAACCCTGACCTGCCGCGCATTGTCAACCGCCATCACTTTGAGCGCCTGTGCGGCTACCTGACCCAGGGCACCGTGGAAACCGGCGGGGACACCAACCCGGAAACCCTGCAAATTTCGCCCACGGTGCTTTCGCCCCGCTCCTGGGATGACCCGGTCATGCAGGAGGAAATCTTCGGGCCCATTCTCCCGGTCATGACCTACAGCGACTTTGAGGCCATGCTGGCCCAGCTCCGCCGCCGTCCCAAACCCCTGGCCGGGTATCTGTTCACCCGCTCCCAGGCACACGAGGACGCTTTCCTGCGCCGCCTTTCCTTCGGCGGCGGCTGCATCAACGACGTGATCTCCCACCTGGTGACCACCTGCCTGCCCTTTGGCGGCGTGGGGGAAAGCGGCATGGGCAGCTACCACGGGCGCAAGAGCTTTGAGGCCTTCTCCCACACCAAGCCCATGCTGAAAAAGTCCCTGCGGGTGGATATGCCGGTGCGCTATCCCCCCTACAAAAAGAAGCTCAAGTGGCTGAAAAAGCTCAGCAAGTAACCCTGTGCGCAGCGCTCCCCAGCCGGGGAGCGCTGTGTATCCAGTGGATGGCAAAGGCCGCTTTCTCGAGAGGGCAAATTCCGTTGTATCCTTACATGCAAGCGTTGTGATTGTCGGTTCCTGTAATGGATTCCAAAGGCAAGCGCAGTCGGCTGAAGCTGGAAAACAATAGTCCCTCCCCCTTGTTGCAGCGAAATTGCTTTGGAGGATGCGCTGGGTAAAGGGGGCGCATTTTGCAACCTGTCCTCTGTCCAAGCGGGGACAACCGGCATAAAGCCTGAGCTGCGCTTGCCTGCGCAAAGCAGTCCGTCCATGCACATGATCTTCCAACGGCAGGCGGGTTCTGCGGCCGGATTGGTAGCCACTTTGTATGGCGCTCCATGATGCTGCTGTTGCTCCTTGCGGGTTTCTGGGCTATAATCAATTGTAAGCATCAAGGCTGCGCAGGGGGGCAAGCCCACGCGCCCCCTTCCTTGAAGCAAATGCATCACAACCTGTATGGGATGGAGGAGAAAAACATGGAAGGAGGATTGAGCAGGCGTACAACCTGCAAATCCGCAGCTATGCGCTAGTGGAAAACGGAAGCTGGTCCCCCGCTTCCGGAAAACTGATGAACGAGATCCTTATGCAGATGCCGGATATGCGTCAGGTTGGCGACACAGTGACCATACTGTCCACAACCAATGACGAAAGCTATAAGAAGCTGGGCGACCTTGCCACGCAGCTGGTCCAATCCCTGACCGGCACGCCTGCCCCACGGGAGGAAGAACCGGTGGCTGCCACCCAGTGGCGCTGCAAAGTATGCGGCTTTGTGTATGAAGGTGATGCGCTGCCCGAGGGGTACGCCTGCCCCATTTGCGGCGTGGGTGCGGACATGTTCGAAAAGATCAGCTGAGTCCCGCCGTCATTCCGGCATGCCATCCATGGATACTCTCGGGCCTGTGGGGTGAATCCTTCCAAGCGTTGTTGGAAAGCAGGCATATGCTTGCCCTAGCCGCGCGGGAACCGCGCCTTCCAGGGAGCATTGCCCCATGTCAAACAAGTGGCAACGACAATTTGTTATGAAGGCAGATTTGGGTAAATGAAAGCGGTTCAATCTGCCTGAAATTCATATTGCACGCACACAAACCTCCTTGCCGGCTTTACCGGCAAGGAGGCAGATTTTCAAAGAGGGTCGCAGGAAGCGGCCTTTTTTGATATATGAAAGGAATGCAATAAAAAGGTAAAAGGAAGCAGAGCACAGAAGCCGGTGGCCGCGAGGACATAGCATCCGGCGTAGACGGCGATGCTGCGGAGGCCCTTCGCGTGCGTCGCACGGCAGAATGCCTGCCAACCCCAGATCATGCTCCAAATGCCGCACAAAACGGTGACGCTGCCCAAAACGGCCGAACCTCCCGCCTGCATCGTCTCTTGCAGCGGCGAAACCGAGCCGTTGCCGAGCGGCAGCAGCCATGCGTAGAGCCATGCGCTGCCGGCACTCGCCGCAAGACGCGGAATCTGTGCGAAGAGCAAGCCGCCGAAGAGCGCCGTCGCGTCGGCCGGAAACCGGCGGCGGAGCCGGTCGGCACCGTAGAGCAGTGCGGGCAGAACGAATGCCTGCATCAGCACGACCAGCAGTTGCCCGCCCAATTCGACCGTCTGGTTCTGGTAGATCCGCACACCCCAGATGGCGAAGCCGTAGCCCACCGTTGCCAACAGGCCCCATGCGAACAGCTTATGAGGAGCGACGCTACCGAACGGATTCGGGAACTTGCTTATCGTTTGTTCCATTGCGAGGAGGTCTGATAGAGCGAAATGGCACGATTGAGGTGTGTGCTGTCGATCGCTTCGGTGCGTTCCAGCGCGTAGGGATCGTCGTCCGTCGGCCTGGTGTCCGAACCGGGCATCGAATGCATGACCATCAGAACGGTGAGCCCGGCGGTCATC
>USCR01000174.1 GCA_900553295.1 uncultured Eubacteriales bacterium
TTACATAATCATCTGCATGGTTTATTGAAAACTCTCCATGATACATATTAGGAAGAACTTGTATAGAACTATTCTGTAGTTTTTTATGAATTAGTTCTGCTGACTTTTTCATTGAGTGATTTTCTTTTTCTCCGACAAAAATATGAACTATTGCTTCGCTCTCTTCAATCCCATCTTTTAAGGAATATAATGAGTTTTCCTGTAAAAAAGCAATCATATTGCCCTTTGTTATTGCACAAGTATCTCTGTAATAATTATCAAACAAATGCTGCTTTATTCGTAATGATTTGAATTGTAATTTTGAAAACCATTTATAATTTATCAAACCATAACAACTCCCAAACGCAGGCTTAATCATAAAATATGTGAATTTTGAAGGTATTACAAGTGCGCTTTCCACTATTGCATACTTACATATATCCTTACGATGAGATAAAATTTCAAGTAAAATCTGTCCTCCAAGTGATAGTCCTCCAATCAATAAAACGGAACCATCCAGTTTATCATTTATAAATTCTATAATCTCTAAAGCGTTATTTTCTATCGTTGTAAATCGTTTATCACTTCCTGCATGACCGTCTAATATAGGTATAATTATATGATAATTTGTTTGTAGCATTTCAGCAATTTCTTTGTAATTCCACCATGACAAACCACCTCCATGTAAGAGGATAATTACATTACTATTTCCTTTCCCATATTCAACATAGTTCAACCTTTTTCACCTCGCTGTAAAATTCCTTTTTGTCGTTGGCTTCATTATACGCCCTCACAGGGGATGGAGGCCGCGCCCACCGCTCCGCAATCCGCGCAGACCTGCATGTACATGTGCATGCCTGCAGCCGCGTCATGCCACTGCTCCGTCATCATCCAGTTGTGCTTCCCGTATGCCTCCAGCAGTTCCTCTTGCCGGTAGGCCACCGCCCCGCACAGGTCGCAGACCATTTCCCGCTCCCGCACCTTTTGATGTCCGTTTTCCGTAATGAGCCAACGCTCCCGCTGCCCTGCCGCGTCCCGCCAGCTGTGGTCGCATGTCTCCGCCACCGCGGGACAGGCCAGCGCCAGTATCAGGAGCAGCAGCACGCCCATACGCATGCCTTGCCGCATGTTCTCGCCTCCTTCGGTACCCCATAATGGTTTTCTACGGTATGCCGTCGGTCCTGTTGCTTTTTTCACATCTTTGTGCTCAGTATACCATGGATTATCCGAAGCGGCAAGGTCTGTCCCGGCAGGGAAAGGCGGCGCAAGCAAAAATGCCCCCCGCCGCAGCGGGAGGCATTTTCCCCGGAACGCTTTCAAGGCAGCGCCGGCATTTCTCGCCGGGAAGCCAATACCTGCGAGGGCCCCGCGTTCACACAGGCGCTCCCCCTCCGGCCCGTTCAAAGCCCAGAAACCGCGTTCCCTGGAAGGAGAGCTTTCCGCGATCCCCTTCCGCCAGCATGCCAAACGCTTCGCCGGGCATGCTCAGCTCCATGCGGTCGCCGCTCTCCACCTCAAACGTCACGTAGTACGTGGTAGCAGACGCAAAATGTCCCGTCTGCATGGCTCCATGATGGTGGCTGGTCACATCCGTTCGCTTGTCCACCACGGTGGCGTCCACAGTCAGCCTGGGAGAATGATTGTTTTTGTTCCATTGCCCAATGCCGCGGGCAATCGTGACAACAAATATACCCAGAATGCAGAAGAAAATCAAAAGGAAAACAGCCTGAAATCCTCCGCCAAAGAAAAAGCCCACGTCCTTTGCTCCTTTCCTGGTGAAACGTCTCTTCCGCTTTCATGGCAGGCCACGCTGCCCAACCGGATTCCCGCAAAGCCGCTTATAGCGTCCGGCAGCGGAAAGGCAGCACCTGCCGCACCTGCTCCGCCACGTCGGCAAAGGCCTCCGGGGTCAGGGACTGCGCGCCGTCGCACAGGGCGTGCTTGGGGTCGTTGTGCACCTCAATCATCAGCCCGTCCGCCCCGGAAACAACGCTGGCCAGGGCCATGGGCTTCACCAGCCGGGAGACCCCCGTGGCATGGCTGGGGTCCACAATCACCGGCAGATGCGTCATCTGCCGCAGCACGGGAATGGCGCTGAGGTCCAGGGTATTGCGGGTAGCCGTCTCAAAGGTGCGGATGCCCCGTTCGCACAGGATCACATGCTCGTTGCCGCCGGCCATGATGTACTCGGCGCTCATGAGCAGCTCCTGGAGGGTATTGGCCAACCCGCGCTTGAGCAGGATGGGCTTGCGCAGCTTGCCCAGCTCCTTGAGCAGCTCAAAGTTCTGCATGTTTCGTGCCCCCACCTGGATCACGTCCACCTGTTCAAACAGGGGCAGATGCGCCGCGTCCATGATCTCGGTGACAATGGGCAGGCCCGTCTCCTCCTTGGCCTTGAGCAGCAGGCGGAGCCCCTCCTCGTGCAGGCCCTGGAAAGCATAGGGGGACGTCCGCGGCTTAAACGCGCCGCCCCGCAGCAGCGTCGCCCCCGCAGCCTTCACCGCCCGGGCCACGGTAATCATCTGCGTTTCCGATTCCACCGAGCATGGCCCCGCGATAATCTGGAAATGTCCGCCGCCAATTTTCACGCCGCCCGCGTCCACCACCGTATCCGCCGGGTGAAACTTGCGGTTCGCGTTTTTGTAGGGTTCCTGGATTCGCCGTACCGCCTCCACCGCGTCCAGGGAAGCAATCAGCTCCGCGTCCACCCGGGTGGTATCGCCTATCAAACCCATGATAGTGGAATTTTCACCCTGGGACATGTGAATGCGCAAACCCATGGCCTCAAAATACTGCTGCAGCTTGGCTACCTGATCCTGCTTGGTACCGTCCTTCAAAATAACGATCATGGTATTTCCTCCATTCTACCTTGCTGAGGCAAAAGAAAACGCCCCGCCGGCCATGGCCAACAGGGCGCTAAACGCATGCCGAATTACGCCCTGTTTTGCAAAAACAGCGCGTAATAATACCCCGCAAAAAGCCTGCACAGCATGGGCGGCATGCTCCTTTCCTCGCTTCTACATGTTCTATCATAGCACAGGATTCGCAAAACGCAAGGGGCAAACAGGAAAAAAGCATCAATTTCCAGTCCCCCCGGCGGGCCGTCCGCCTCCTGCCTTGCGAAGCCTCCCCCGCCATGGTATAATCACAGGCAGAAAGGAGCGTGCGTTTCCGATGATCACCGGCGTTTGCCTGAACCCTTCCTTTGATAAAACCGTGGAGGTCGACGCCCTGGCCCTGGGGGAAGTAAACCGCATCCGCTCCGTGCGGGTGGACATGGGCGGCAAGGGCGTGAATGTGGCGGTGGTGGCCCGTCGGCTGGGCCTGGACGCCCTGTGCATCGGATGCATGGGCGAGCAGGGAGCGCAGCACTTTACCCGGCTCATGGACGAAGAGGGCTTGCCCCACCGTTTTCTCACCGTGCCCGGCGCCGTGCGCACCAACCTGAAAGTGGTTTCCCGGGACGGCAAGGGGGTTACCGAGCTCAACGAGCCCGGCGCGCCCCTGTCCGGCAAGGCCATGGAAGATTTCTTCGCCCTGGCAAAGGAGGAGGCCGCCCGCTCCGAATATGTGGTGCTCACCGGTTCCCTGCCCCCGGGATGTCCCGACAACACCTACGGGGAATTGATCCGCGCCATGGGCGGCACCCGCTGCATCCTGGACGCGGGCGGTCCGGTGCTGCGCCTGGGTGTGGAAGCCGGGCCCTTCCTCCTCAAGCCCAACCTGGCGGAGCTGGAGCAGGCCCTGGGCGCCCAGCTGCGCACCCTCCGGGCCATTCGGGACGCGGCGCTGATCTTCCTGCGCAAGGGGGCATCCCATGTGGTGGTTTCCATGGGGGCCATGGGCGCCATGTACGTCAGCGAGGCCCGCACCCTCTATGCCCCGGCGCTGCGGGTGGAGGCGCGCTCCACCGTGGGCGCGGGGGACGCCATGGTGGGCGGCATGCTCCTGGGCCTGCAAAAGAGCGGAGACATGGCGCAGGCCTTCCGCTACGGCATTGCCGCCGGCGCTGCCAGCGTAATGACCGAGGGCACACAGCTCATTCACCCCGAAGACTTTGAGCGCCTGGTATCCCAAGTGAAAGTACAGGAAGTGTAAGGCCGTGCTGCTTACCCGATTCCGTCCCGAATTTTCCGACGGGGTGGTGGATCTGATTCCCATCCGCCTGTTTCCCCCGGAAAAGGAAATGGGCTTTGGCCATGTGTATGACTATATCATTGCTCCCTGCCGCCAGCGCCGGGAGGCCGGGCGCATCAGCCTGCGCATGGGTGAAAGCCCCTGCGTGTATTACTTTGGCCATATCGGCTACCACGTGGA
>USCR01000175.1 GCA_900553295.1 uncultured Eubacteriales bacterium
CGGCAAAGCCGCCGGATACGAATGGAGGTCAGAGGGGCTGCGGCCCCTCCGACACCTCCCAAAGGTTTTTTGACAGTCTGAAAGGCCCCGCAGCGGTTTGCCTACCGCTGCGGGGCCTTTATCGTTATGTTTGGGGGCCGGATCAGCTCACCGTTTCCCCGGTGAGCTCCTTCCAGGCCTTCCGAATGGCTTCCTGGTTCTGCACGCCATAGCTGGGATCGTTCTTCATGCACTCATCCATATCCCGCAGGAAGTGGACGCAGTTTTGCCCGTCAAAGTTGTTGTCGCTGATGGTTTGTCCACCATGGGCCACGTTGTGCGTGGAGGCAATGGACCAGCGTCCGTCAGGCAGCAGCACGTACACCACCTTGGGGCCCCAGCTCTCCTTGTTGCCAAAGGCCTGGTTCATGGCTGCCGTATCCGCCGCGGTAAGGGGTTCAACGTCGGCGTGTCTTCCCCGGCTCATAACCCGCAGGGTCCAGCTGATGCCGGTCTCGGGATCATAGGCCTCCATGCACTGGCCGTTTTTCAGGGTGGGCTTCACATCGTTGAACCAGTGCAGCAGCTGAACCTGGGAGCCGTTGGGCCCGTCAATGCTGGTATCGGGGTAGGAGATTTCCGTATCCCCGGTAACGCAGTTACCGCTGTACAGCTTTTGCAAGGTATTCGGTCCGGCTACGCCGTCCACGCTAAGCTGATTGCGCTGCTGGAAGCCAATCACCGCATCCTTGGTAGCCGCATCATAGGTTCCGGTAACGGAAAGCGTATACTTCAGGTTCACCAGCGCCTGCTGCATTTTCGTAACCTCCGCGCCGGTATCCCCGGAGCGCAGGGTGGGATAATCCGTGGTGTCTGGATCATCGGTGGAGCTGCTGTCAGCAGCCACCGCACTGGTAGAGAACAGCTTGCCGAAGGTACCGCTGCCCGCTATGCCGTCCTGCTTCAGGCCATTCCGCCCCTGGAAGGCTTCCACCGCCGCCATAGTACCGCTGCCGTAGTTCCCATCCAGGCTACCGGTATAGTAACCCAGCTCCTGCAGACGGGACTGCACGGACTTTACGTCATCCCCCGTATAGCCCTTGCGCAGGGTACGGTTGGGGATCACCCAGCCGTTGCTGTCCGGGGCAGGCGTTGTGGTGGAACCGGAATTTCCGGACCCTACCGCGCTGGTGGAAAACAGCTTGGCAAAGGTGCCGCTGCCGGCCAGGCCATCCTGCTTCAGACCGTTATTTCCCTGAAAAGCCTTGACCGCCGCCATGGTGCCGCTGCCATAGTTGCCGTCCACGCTGCCGGTATAATACCCCAGCTCCTGCAAGCGGGACTGCACGGACTTCACGTCATCCCCCGTATAGCCCTTGCGCAGGGTGCGTGAGGGAATGACCCAGCCGTTCGCGTTGGGCGTGGGTGAAGGGGTAGGGGTGGAAGTATCCGGCGCAGGGGTAACCACGGTGCCACCGGATACCGCGCGCTCCAGGGCAGTCAGGGTATTGCGCCCCGCCAGGCCATCCTGGGTCAATCCGGCGCTTTTTTGAAAGGAGGTAACGGCCTTCTGCGTTCCCAGGCCAAAGTTACCGTCCACGCTTCCGGCGTTAAAGCCCAAGTCATTCAGCGCCTTTTGCAAAACGGAAACCCGATCTCCCCGGGAACCATATTTCAGCGTGGCATAATTCCCGGAAAACAGGCCGCCCGTTGTGCTGCCCGACGAACTGCTGCCGCTGTCGGGCGCGGGGGTGGCCGATGCACCGCCGGTGAGCTGATACAGAAGCGTCTGGGTGGCGTTGCCCGCAATGCCGTCCACCTTGAGGTTGTTGTTGCGTTGGAATTGTTCCACAGCCTCCTTGGTGGCGGGGCCATACTTTCCATCCGCGCCCCCGGTACTATATCCCAGCTGATTCAGCGCCTGCTGGAGACTCAGCACCGCGCTGCCATTGTCCAGATAGCGCAGGGTGCTGTACGATTCGGCCAGCGCCGCCACGGAAAGTGCGCAAAATAATAGCGACAGCAGCACAATCCGCCACCAGCTTTTTCTTTCCATGTTCTCAGTTCCTCCTTCACGGCACACGCCGTTTCCTTCATCGGTACGCATTGTATCAGAAAATGACTTTTTTGTAAAGATATATTACAAAATTATTACAGCTATGACAACTCCGACCGGAAGGCCCGGAGCGCTCCACGCAAAGAAACCACCACCGGAAGCGCCAGAAGCATGCCCAGCGTCCCTCCCAGCAATCCACCCGCGCTAATGGAAAGCAGCACGGTGAGCGGAGAAAGCTTGGTGGCGCCGGAGAGCATCCGTGGGGAAAGAATGCCGCCCTCCAGCTGTTGCACCCCCACCAGCACAGCCAGGGTCCACAGGGCGCGGTTCCATCCCCCGGTCAAGCCCAACAATACTGCGGGAATGCCTGCCAGCAGCGGGCCGATGTAGGGAATCAGCTCCATCACGCCCATGAGCACTCCCAGCACCAGCCACCCCGGGGTGCCCACCAGCATCAAGCCCAGGCCAGTGAGAAGCCCCACCATGGCCGAAAGCAACAGCTGTCCTCGAAGAAAGCCGGCCATTTCCCTTCGCATTTCCCGTGCGGCCAGCACCACCGTGCGGCGCCGGTCCATGGGCACCAATAGGGTGAGTCCCGCGCTGATTTGCCGCCGGTCCCGGAGGAGATAAAAGGCCAGCAGCGGCGCCAGCATCACGCTGCTCAGCCCGGATGCGGCATTCCGCAGGGTCTGCGCCGCCTGGGGAAGCAGTTGACCGCCAATTTGTTTCAGCTGCAGGAACAGTTCCTCACGCACAGGGGTGATTTCGATTCCTTTTTCCGCCAGCCAGTTTTGAAAGCGCTCCAGGGTATGGCCCAGGGAGCTCATCAGCCCCGGCAGCGCCTGGGCCAGCTGCTCAAACTGCTGAATGAACGTGGGCACCAATAAAAGCAGCAGCCCCGCCCCCAGCAGGGACAGGGCAAAAAACGCACCGGTGGCTGCCAGGGAGGGGGAAAGTTTTCTTTCCAGCACCCGGCACAGGGGAAGCGCCGCGCCCATGAGCAGATAGGCCCAGAAAATCTGCGTCGCCAGCGCCAACAGCACCGGGCGGAGTACCCACGCGGCTGCGGCCAGGATGGCGGCGCCAATCCATACGCGCCATCGGTAAGCATGGCCCCAAAAACGCTCCATGAGCCGCCTCCTTTCTACTTTATGCTCACCGGCCTAGGGCACAGGGTCTCCCCCATGCCCCAGGCCATGACGTTACATTTTCCGCAGCTGCCGCTTCATTTTGCCTACCTCTTTGGTCATGGTGCGCTGAAACTTGCGCGCACCTGGCATCATCATGATGCCGGCACCCATCATCAGGCCCATGGCGCTGCCCACAAAGAACTTGCCCATTTGCTCACCTCCTTTGCTCCTGTTCCAGCACGAAACCGCAGGGAACCAGTACCTGTCCGGGCTCCCGGGGCACAGGCTGCACCACAAAGTCCCGAATCAGCGAACGTCCATGGCGAAGCTCCTCCACCAGACCCAGGCTGACCTCCAGGGCGGTGACGCGCCGGGTTTCCGGGTTCAGGAACACGTCCGTCACCCGGCCCAGGCGCAGGCCGGAGGCATCCTTGACGCTGGTCAGCGAAAAATCCGCATCCTTGGGCAGCTTTCCCGCAGGTCCCCGTGCCAGCACAGAAACACCACCAATAACCAAAATTTGGTCATTTTCCAGCCACTTTGCTCCACCCATTCCTTTTCGGATGACCATTCCGCGCAGGCTTTTCCCACTCGGTGTCAAAATGGATTGTTCCACCCGGCCCAGCATCCGTCCGCCGCAGACCACCGGCAACCCCGTTACGCTTCCCAAACGTACCATGGCGCCGCCTCCCTACCTATAGGTCATCCGCGTCCTGCACAGGCGCTTCCTCCGGGTTCCAGGGTACGCCGGTCCAGCTCCCCAGCACATCCGTAGGGTTCTTTTCCTGGCTTTCCTGCAAAATTTTGTCCACTGCTTTGCCACGATGCTTTTTCTTGCCCATGAACCGTCCTCCTTTCGTTTTTTCAGCATGCCCCGGCGCGCGGCGCAAGATAAGGGTAATTTTCGGGAGCGCATCCACCTGCTTAATTGCCGTGCAGTGCGCTGCCCGGCGCCAGGTAAAAGATGGAATTCGCATCAAAAAAGAGCCTGTTCCCAACAGTGTGGAACAGGCTCCCATGGATCATTCAGTGCACAAAGGCGTGGCAATTTTCACGTTAGTTCATGCCGCCCCCGGCTCCATCCCGTCCGATTTCCAGCCGCCATAGGGCACGGTCCTT
>USCR01000176.1 GCA_900553295.1 uncultured Eubacteriales bacterium
TTCGGGCGCCCCGGCGGGCGCTTCTTCCGGCGCGGGGGCGCCTGTGGCCTCGCCAGGCGCGGCAGGGGGCGCGGCCTCACCGGGGGCGTTTGCAGCCCGCCCGGCCGCTGTACCGCCCTGTGCAGGGGCCGGGATGGGTGCGGCTGCGCCGCAATAGGGGCAGAACAGGGCGCCCTGCGGCAGCCCCTGCCCGCACGCTGTGCATGTCATGGCAGTTCCTCCTCATATTCCAGGGGTGTGTGCCTGTCCACCGGGGTGGACAGGATGATCTGGCTGGACGTATGGCCCAGCTGCTGAAAGGTGGTGATAAGTTTTTCCAGCGCCGCAATGCCCTCGCAGTTCACTTTCACCAGAAAGCTGTGGCTGCCGGTGACGTGAAAGCACTGCGCCACGCGCGGCTGCTGCTGCGCCATGGCAAGAAAGGCGTCGCGGTCTTTCGGCTCTACCGAGACGCTGATCAGCGCCTCAATGGCCCCGGGGCCGTTCTGCCTGCCCAGCAGCACGGTGTACCCCGCAATGGTGCCGGCCTTTTCCATGCGGCGGATGCGCTCGGAGACAGCGGGGCTTGTCAGGCACACGCGCCGGGCAATGTCCTTCACCGTCATGCGGGCGTTTTCCGAAAGGCAGCGAACGATTTTTTTATCCAGCTCGTCCATGAAACTGTTCCTCCGCGAAAGACAAAATACGAATTTTTTAAAGCGCCCGGGCGCCATCAAATGCTTTTTCAAATTTTAGGCAGGGTAAACCCCGGGCTTCCTTAATTATATTATGAAATGAGCCGGGTGTAAATAACAAAAGAAAGAAAAAATCGCTTTTCTGCATTTGACAATGAAGCGGAATGTTGTAAACTAGTGGTGTCAAAAAGAATTCCCAACCTTTTGATACTTTCCCACCCCTCTAAGCAAAAAGGGCCGCCACAGGCGGCCCTTTTTGCTTGTGTGCGGGGCTGTTTCCCGGCATTTTTTCCCGTTTCCCGGCAAAACGGAAACATTTTCTCGGATATTTTGCAAATGGCGCCGCGCGGCGTTTTATGGTATAATATTTTTGTTTCATCAAGTGCAAACCGAAGGCGCGGCAAAAGCCCGGCGGAACGGACGCTTTCCGTGCCGGATGCCGCCAGCAGGAAAACATGTGTTTGGCAAGTGCAACGGGCTGTTCCCGCCTGACGGATGCAAGTTTGCAGATGGCATTGGTGTGCAGGAGAGGCGGGTGCTTTGCCTGCGCACCCATGGTATCTGCCATTCTTTTTGAATACTGTCATGAAGCAGATATGCAGAAAACTGGCAGCCGCCGTGCTGTGCGCGGCTTTGTGCCTGGCGCTGGCCGGGTGCGCGAAGGCGGGCCAGGCCTACCCGGTGAGCCTTGGCGGGGTGAACATCACTGTGGGCGAGACCACCGTGGGCACCCTGCTGGATGCGGGCTACACCCTCCGTGCGGTGGGCGAGAACGGCGCCATGGGCGATGTGGACTCTGCCGCCCAGCTGAGCGCCAACAGCTACTACAGCGGGCTGTACCTTGCCAAGGACGGCGTGAACTGCGCGGGCCTTGAGGTAACGACGGAAGAGGCCGTGCCGCTGGCCGGCGGCACGGTTGCCAAGGTGTATGTGGCCAACGATGCGGACACTTTTTTGTACCAGCGGATTGTCCGGGCGGCGGAAAGCGCCGGCGTGCCGGTGGTACGGGTTCCTACCATGAAGGAACTGGGGCTTTTGTGCGGGATGGAGGTTGCGTCCGCCGCTGCCGGTATCGCCCGGTGACCGCCCTACTTTACTGCCTGTAAGTTTCCGAGGGTTGCGGAAATTTATGGATAATTTTCCAGGAGGTGCTTCCATGCCCACGATCAATCAGTTGATCCGTAAGGGACGGGAAAAGGTTGTTGAGCATTCCAATTCGCCTATTCTGCAGGGCTGCCCGCAAAAGCGCGGCGTGTGCCTGAGCGTGAAGACGACCACGCCCAAGAAGCCGAATTCCGCCCTTCGTAAAATTGCCAGAATCCGTCTGACGAACTCCATCGAAGGTACCTGCTACATCCCCGGTATCGGCCACAATCTGCAGGAGCATAGCGTTGTGCTGATCCGTGGCGGCCGTGTGCGCGACCTTCCTGGCGTGCGTTACCACATCATCCGCGGCGCGCTGGATACCGCCGGTGTGGCCAAGCGGATGCAGGGCCGTTCCCTGTACGGCGCCAAGCGCCCGAAGAAGTAAGCTAGCTGCGTCCGAAGCTGTCCAAAGCGGAACATAAGCCCGCTGGCGCCATCCACCCCTCTGCGGAACAGGAGGGAGACGGCGGCGCGCAGACCATCGGCCTTTCCGGCCGCTCAATACGGAGCGGGGCGGCGTGATGCTGACACGTTGCCTGCGGGAGAGGACGCAAAACAACATCACCTTACATCTTTCAAGGAGGGAATCACATGCCCCGTCGCGGATTTGTCCCCAAGCGGGAGGTGCTGCCGGATCCTGTCTATGGGACCACGGTGGTCACCAAGCTCATCAATCAGATTATGGAAGACGGCAAGCGCGGTATTGCGCAGAACGTCTGCTATACGGCTTTTGAGACGGTGAAGGAAAAGACCGGCAAGGAAGCCACCGAAGTTTTCCAGGCTGCGCTGAACAACGTGGCGCCCCAGCTGGAAGTAAAGGCCCGCCGTGTGGGCGGCGCCACCTACCAGGTGCCTATCGAGATCCGTCCCGAGCGCCGTCAGACCCTGGCGCTGCGCTGGATTGTGGAATTCTCCCGCAAGCGTGGTGAGAAGACCATGGCCGAGCGCTTGGCTGCCGAGCTGCTGGATGCCTCCAACAACACCGGCGCCGCTGTAAAGCGTAAGGAAGAAATGCACCGTATGGCCGAGGCCAACAAGGCGTTCGCCCATTATCGGTGGTAAGAGACGCTTCCAACGGTATATTCAAGCGAGCCACCGTAGAAAGGAGAACAATCCAACATGCCCAGGAGCCACCCACTTGAACGGCTGCGCAATATTGGTATTATGGCGCATATTGACGCCGGTAAGACCACCACTACCGAGCGTATTTTGTACTACACCGGCAAGACCCATCGCATCGGCGAGGTGCATGATGGTGCTGCCACCATGGACTGGATGGTTCAGGAGCAGGAGCGCGGCATAACCATCACCTCCGCGGCCACCACCTGCATCTGGCACGATCCGCAGGATCCCACCAACAAGAACAAGACCTACCGGATCAACATCATCGACACCCCCGGTCACGTGGACTTCACGGTGGAAGTGGAGCGTTCCCTGCGCGTGCTGGACGGCGCTGTGGCGGTATTCTGCGCCAAGGGCGGCGTTGAGCCCCAGTCCGAAACGGTATGGAAGCAGGCGGAGACCTATCAGGTGCCCCGCATGGCGTATGTGAACAAAATGGATATCACCGGCGCCAACTTCTTCCGCGTGGTGGACATGATGAAGGATCGCCTGCATGCCAATGCGGTGCCCGTTCAGCTGCCCATCGGTGCTGAAGCGGACTTCCGCGGCATCATCGACCTGATTACCATGCGCGCCGAGGTTTACTACAACGACGACGGCACGGATGTACGTGACGAGGAGATCCCTGCGGAAATGCGTGATCAGGCGGAGGAGTATCGCGCTGCGCTGATCGAGCACGTGGCCGAGACGGATGAAGCGCTGATGGAGAAGTACTTCAACGGCGAGGAACTTACCGTTGATGAGATCCGCGGTGCCATCCGCAAGAGCACCATCGCCTGCAAAATGACCCCCGTGATGTGCGGTACTTCCTACCGCAACAAGGGCGTGCAGCCGCTGCTGGATAACATCATTTACTATATGCCCTCTCCTGTGGACATCCCCGCGATCAAGGGCACCGATCCCTCTGATCCCGAGAAGGAGATGGAGCGTCACCCCTCCGATGAAGAGCCCTTCTCCGCCCTGGCCTTCAAGATCATGGTGGACCCCTTTGTGGGTAAGCTGGCTTTCTTCCGGGTGTATTCCGGCCATCTGTCCGCCGGCAGCTATGTGATGAACTCCACCAAGCAAAAGCGCGAGCGTATGAGCCGCATCATGCTGATGCACGCCAACCATCGCGAAGAGGTGCAGGACATCTATACCGGCGAGATTGCCGGCGCGGTGGGTCTGAAGGATACCACCACCGGCGACACCCTGTGCGATGAAAACAACCAGATCATCCTGGAG
>USCR01000177.1 GCA_900553295.1 uncultured Eubacteriales bacterium
ATCATCCTGGGCCTGGGGGGCAGCTGCACCAACGATGGAGGCGTGGGCGCTGCCGTCTGTCAGGGGCAGCAGGGCTTCCCGGTCCCGGGCCCGGTGCACGCCCCGCTCCAGGGCGGTGACGCTGCCATCGGTGAGCACCACCCGCAGGGCGTGGATCTTGGTGCGCGTGGCCCCGTACAGGTAGGAGCGCGCGCCGCTGGCATTGCAGGCAGCCATGCCGCCGATGCTGGCGGTGGTCTCCGTGGGGTCGGGGGAGAAGAAGGCCTCCCCGGGGCGGAAATCCCGCAAAGCGGCCACGGAGGCCTCGTCCCACTGGGAGATCTGGAAGCTCTTTTCCTTCAGCGCCTTGCGCACCTGCAGCAGCCGAACCCCCGGCTGCACCCGCAACAGCCAGGTGCCCCCGCTGTCCCGGCGCAGGCCCAGGATGCGGTCCATCCGGGAGAGGTTCAGGGCCAGGCCGCCCTGGGGGCTGGCGCCGCCGGCCAGGCCGGTCATGCCGCCCTGGGCGGTGACGGGTACGCCATGCTGGGCGCACCAGCGCAATACCTGGGCGATTTCCTCCTCGCTGCGGGGAAAGGCGATATATTCCGCCTGCCCCTGGGTGCGGGATTCGTCGCTGAGATAGGAGGCGAAGGCCGGGGTCATGGGTTCAATCAATGGCATGGATATGCCCTCCTTCCTTGGTAATCATAAAGAAACGCAAACCGCCGCCCGGGAGGCAAAGCGCCGGGCGGCGGAGAAAGGTAATCACACAGCGGCGGCGTCCGCTTCCTTTTCGGCCTTTTCCTTGTCCCACACGCCCCGGAGATAGAACGTGGCGGAAATGGCCGTGGCGACGATCCAGCCCACGGGCCAGGCCAGCCAGATGCCCGTGCTGGAGCTCATCAGGTCGCTGAAAGCCTTGGCCAGCACCACGCGCAGCACCAGGTCGGTGAAGGTGGAAATCATGAAGTAGCGCATGACTCCCGCGCCGCGAAGCACCCCGTCGCTGACCAGCTTTATCGCCAGGATGGGGAAGAAGGGCGACACGATGAGCAGGAAGCGCATGCCCTCCTCCAGGGTAGCGCCCACGGGATTTTCCAGGAAGGCGCCCACCAGGAGGGAGCGCAGCAGCACATACAGCACCGCCAGCGCCGCGGAGATGCTCAGGCCAATGGCCATGCCCGCGCGCCCGCCGGCCTTGACCCGGGGAATCTTGCCCGCGCCGATGTTCTGAGCCGTATAGGTGGACATGGCGTTGCCCAGGGTGTTCAGGGAAGTAACGGCGAAGTTGTTCACCTTCACCGCCGCCGCATAGCCCGCGATGGTGGTGGTGCCGAAGGTGTTTACAATGCCCTGGATGAAGATATTGCCCACGGAGACAAAGCTCTGCTGCAAGATGCTGGGAATGGCGATGAGGCTGATCTTCTCCAGCAGGCGGAAGGAGAAGAGCTTGTGGGGCGCATGGGGCAGCTTTTTCAGCCGCAGCAGCACCGCCGCCATGGCGCACAGGCAGCTGATGCCCTGGCACAGGAAGGTGGCCCAGGCCACGCCGTCCACGCCCATGCCCCCCGCGGTCACAAAGAGGATGTCCACGCCGATGTTGCTCAGGGAGGAGACCATCAGGAACAGGAAGGGCGTGCGGGAATCTCCCATGGCGGAGAAGATGCCCGTGGCAATGTTGTAGAAGAACAGGAACAGCAGGCCGCCGGTATAAATGTAGAGATAGGTTTCCGTGTCGGCCATGAGCTCGGGGGGCGTGTTGATGGCGGTAAGTAGCGCAGGCGTGAATGCAAAGCCCAGCGCCATCAGGATCAGGCACAGCACGCCGCTGGCAATAAAGGTGGTGTTCACCGCCGTGCGCAGGTCGCCATATTCCTTGGCGCCAAAGAGCAGGGACAGCACCACGTTGCACCCCACGTTGCACCCAAAGGCAAAGGCCAGATAAATCAACGTAACCTCATAAGCGTTGCCCACGGCGGCCAGGGCTGCGTCCCCCAGGAACTTGCCCGCCACAAAGCTGTCCGCCAGGTTGTACAGCTGCTGGAATACAATACTCCCCAGCAGCGGCAAAGAAAAGCGTACCAAAACCTGACTTGGCTTCCCCACGGTTAAATCGCGATTCATGGGTCCGTCTCCTTTCCTAATCTGTCCTTGAGCAGTATAGCGCCATTTTCCGTGGAATGTAAAGAGGAAATTGCGCCTGTTCTGTGTAAAAAAATAGGCGAGGAAGGGGAACCGGTCCCTGCCTTTTCCCCCTTTACAATTTGAAAAAACAGCGTATAATGAAACTCTAGCAAACGTTCACGATGATGGGGACGGCGGCGCAAAGCTCCCAAGCGAGCCGGGGTATGGTGCAAGCCCGGCGGCAGCATAGCGCAGGGCGGATCACCCCGGAGTGAGGCCTTCCGATGGTATGCCGTAGGGAGGCCCGGGGGCTCCCGATAACGAGCGCCAGAGCGGGCGGCGTTTTTCGCCGTCAACCTTGGGTGGTACCGCGGATCGACAGCATCCGTCCCAGGAGAGTTCCTGGGGCGTTTTTTTATGGAAAAAGCGTCCCGGACCTTAGGCAGCTGCAAGCAGGACAAAGGAGGTCAGCACCATGTACAACAAGGTCCCCACCGACCTGAACTTCGTATCCCGTGAGCGGGAGGTCGCCCGCCTGTGGAAGGAGAAGGACGTGATCCACAAGTCCTTCGACCTTCGCAAGGACGGGGAGCACTTCACCTTCTTCGACGGGCCGCCCACGGCCAACGGCAAGCCCCATATCGGCCACATCGAAACCCGCGTCATCAAAGACCTGTTCCCCCGCTTCTGGACCATGAAGGGCAAGAACGTCACCCGCAAGGCGGGCTGGGACACCCACGGCCTGCCCGTGGAGCTGGAAGTGGAAAAGGTCCTGGGCCTGGACGGCAAGCCGCAGATTGAGCAATACGGCATCGAGCCCTTCATCGGCGAGTGCAAAAAGAGCGTATGGAAATACCTCCACGAGTGGGAGAAGATGAGCGACCAGGTAGGCTACTGGGTGGACATGGAACACCCCTACGTCACCTACCATAACGACTATATCGAGAGCGAATGGTGGAGCCTGAAGCAGATCTACGACAAGGGCATGCTCTACCTGGGGCACAAGATCGCCCCCTACTGCCCCCGCTGCGGCACCGCCCTGTCCAGCCACGAGGTGGCCCAGGGCTACAAGAACGTTAAGGAAATCTCCGCCATCGTGCGCTTCAAGGTCAAGGATATGGAGAACACCTCCCTCCTGGCCTGGACCACCACCCCCTGGACCCTGCCCTCCAACCTGGCCCTGTGCGTGAACCCCAAGGATACCTACTGCCGCCTGCGCTGCGAGGGTGAGGACTTCATCATGGCCAAGGCCCTGGTGGAGAAGGTCTTTGCGGGCAAGGAAGTAACCATCCTGGAGGAAATGCCCGGCGAAAGCCTGCGGGGCATGGCCTACGAGCCCCTGTACCGCTTTGTGGAGCCGGACAAGCCCGCCTGGTACGTGGTGTGCGACAATTACGTCACCATGGAGGACGGCACGGGCATCGTGCATATCGCCCCCGCCTTTGGCGAGGACGACAACCGGGTGTGCAAGCTCAACGGCCTGCCCTTTGTGAACCTGGTGGACACCCAGGGCTGCCTGACCCAGGACACCAAGTGGCCCGGCGTGTTTGTGAAAAAGGCCGATCCCCTGGTGCTGGAGGACCTGAAGGAACGGGGACTGCTTTTCGCGGCCATTCCCTTCGCCCATGATTACCCCTTCTGCTGGCGGTGCGATACGCCCCTGCTGTATTACCCCCGGCCCACCTGGTACATCCGCATGACTGCCGTGCGGGACAACCTCCTGCGCAACAACCGCTCCATCAACTGGATGCCCGACCACATCAAGGAAGGCCGCATGGGCAACTTCCTGGAAAACGTTATCGACTGGGGATTGAGCCGGGAGCGCTACTGGGGCACGCCCCTGCCCGTGTGGACCTGCTCCTGCGGCCATGTGCACGTGGTGGGCTCCATCGAGGAGCTGCGCCGCATGGCCGTGAAGGACCCCGGCCCGGACATCGAACTGCACCGTCCCTATATTGATGAAGTAACCCTGCGCTGCGAAAAGTGCGGCGGGGAGATGCACCGGGTCCACGACGTCATCGAC
>USCR01000178.1 GCA_900553295.1 uncultured Eubacteriales bacterium
TTCCACGGCTGGTACGTGGATCTGCTCACCGCCCTGCCCGAGCTGCTGGGCCCCCAGCGCAGCCAGGTGCGGGTGCTGCGCTACGACGACGGGCTTTTCTCCCCTGAGCTGCTGGACAGGCACGGCCTGACGGCCTCCACCCCCGAGGCGGCGGCCTCCCTGCAAAGGGATCTGCGCACCTGGGCCACCCGGGCCACCGGGGAAACCTTCACCGAAATGGTGCAGCCCGGCCCGGAGAATTTCTATGCCCCCGGCACCGCCTCCGCCGCCCGGGCGGACCAGGTGGAGCTGGAAAACCCCGCCCAGGCCCAGGCGCTGCTGGCCGCCCAGCAGGAGGGCCTGGCCCTGCAGCAGGCCGGGGACCCCTCCGCCCTGGTGAACCGGGAGGAGGGCGGGTCCCACCTGCTTACCGCCCTGCGCTACCTGGACCCCACCCACCTGAACCTCATCACCCTGGACACCTGGAGCCTGGGCAGCCCGGACGCTGTGGTGGACGGCCAGCTCACCGACCCTTACGCGGCGGTGCTGGCGGAGCGGGGCTTCTTTGACGGGGGCGACACCGCCATGACCGTGTTCGCCCTGCGCATGGACTATGTGGGGGCCATCACCTCCTTTGCCTGGGAGACCCCCGCGGAGGCCCTGCAATGGGGGCGGCTCTCCCGGGGCAACAGCGGGCTGTGGCGGGAATGCGCCATGCCCCGGTGCATGCTGCTGCTCCTGCTGGGCCCCAAAAGCGAGGTGGCGGAAACCGCCCAGCGCCTGGAAGCTCTCTTTGCCGGGGAAGTCTTTACCCAGGTGCGCGGCTTCCAGGACGGGGACGGCCCGGTGACGGTAGTGAATTATTTCTACCAGGATGAAAAGATCATGCGCTCCACCTGCACCTTCGCCTATGTGCGGGAGGACTTCCCCCGGGTGGAGGCCCAGCCGGTGCAGACCCTCGAAAACGCCACCACCATGACCCACAACGGCCAGGCGGCGGACCTGACCCAGACCGTAACCCTGCGCCCCGAAAACGGCCGCTACGCCGACCAGACCTTCACCTGGCGCTTTCCCATTTCCCAGGACCTGGGGCTGGACGGGGATGCCCTGGCCCGGGGCGCGGCGCTGTCCCTGGCGGACAGCCTGACCCTGCGGGAAACCCTGCCCAATACCGCTCAGGAGCGGCAGGCCCTCGAAAGCGCGGGCATCCAATACACCCTGTACCGGGACACGCTGTATGCCTTTGCGCCCCTGAGCGCCCTGGAGGGCGCCACCCTGACGGCCACCGTGGAGAACGGGGAGGCCGTGCTCACCCTGCGCCTGGACGGCGATGCGCTGACCCCGGGCTGGCGGACCTTCCGCCTGAGCCTGAACATCCCCGCCGACGCCTGGGAGGCCCCCGCCGGGCTGAGCTGGCTGGCGGACAACAGCCCGGAAGGGAACGCGGACGCGGGCAAGTGGGACTATGACTATGGGGAACGGGTGCCGGAGAGCTGGCTGGAGCTGCCCCAGGCCCTCCACGACGCGGGGGCGCAAACCCGCAGCCGCCTGGCGGACAGCCTGCGCCACGCCTGGTGCGATGGCAACGCCGCCCTGACCCTGGAGCGCGTGCCCAACATTCCCCCGGTGTTCCGCCTGCTGGAGGCCGGGGAGCTGCTCACCCGGCTGCGCCAAAGCGCCCTGCGGGTGGAGACGCCCCTGGCCCGGCTGGACGTGACCATCTTCTGCGATATGGAATCGGAGGTATCGCCATGACCACGGAACGCAAGCCGCTGCCCCGTGCCCGGGCCCGACGGGCCTGGAAGGTGGCGCTGATGGACCTGTGCTGCCTGGGGCTGCTGGCCGCCTGGCTGCTCTTTGCCCTGGGGACGCTTTACCCCCGTTACCTGGCCCGGACGGCCCCAGAGGAGGCCCTGCCCTACCTGGCCACCGCCGGGGAGCAGTCCGCCGCCGCCCTCACCCCGGAGATGACTCCCGAGGCCCGTATTCGCGCCTATGACCTGCGGGACAACCTGTGGCGGCGGGGGCTGCTGGCCCTGCAGGGGGGCGGCGTCGTGGTCATGTACCTGATGGTGCTGCTGTGGCGGCTGCACCTGAAGCGCCACGCCCTACCCTACGGGCGGCAGGCCCGCCGGGCGGGGTACACCTGCTTTGTCACGGGGCTGGCGGTGCTGCTGGCGCAGCTGGGGCTGGCGTGGGTGTGCTGGCACTACGGGCTGCGCTTTGTGGCGGGGCGCACCCGGTGGGATTACCTGTGCGCCCTGGGGTGCTATCCCCTGACGTGGCTGTGCAGCGTTCCCCTGCGCCGTTTGGGCGCGCCCACGGCCTATTGCGCCCGCCGGGGCGCGTTCCGCCGCCTGTGAGGAAGGAGGGAGTCACCATGAAGCAATACCTGCTGGCCGTGGGCGGCACGGGCAATAAAATCCTGGAAGGCGTGGTGTGGGCCGCGGCGGCCGGCGTCCTGGACCCCGGCGGGGAGCTGCGCATGCTCAGCGTGGACGTGGACGCCTCCTGCGGCAACACCACCCGGGCCATGCAGTCCTGCGCCCATTACGAGGCGGTGCGGGAGCTGCTGGATTCCCTGCCCTATACCCATCGTGGCTTCCATACCCCCCTGCGGCTGCGCCAATGGAACATGGACCTGAGCCGCCGCAGCCAGTCCGTGCGGGCGCAGACGGAGAGCCTGCGCCAGGGCCGGCTGCTGGCCCGGACGCTGTTCACCTCCGCGGAGGCTTCCCTGGCGTACAGCGAGGGCTTTCGCGGGCATCCCGACCTGGGGGTGCTGTTCTTCTCCGACCTGGTGGCGCGCCTGGAGGAGGACGCCGCCCAGGGCAAGGCGGACGAGCTGCTGGCCCTGCTGCGGGAAATCGGCGCGGCCCTGGAAGCCGGGGAAAAGGTCAAGGTGCTCCTGTGCGGCTCCATCTTCGGCGGCACGGGGGCGGCGGGAATTCCCGTGCTGTCCCGGGCGCTGCGGGAGCGGTTCGCCGCCCGGCGGGATCTGCTGGAGATGGGCGCGGTGCTCATGCTGCCCTACTACCATGTGCCCCCCGCGGAGACGGAGGACGGGGAGGAGATCACCGTATCCTCCGGCCAGTTCCTGGTCAAGGCCCGCACGGCCCTGAGCTACTACGGCATGGAGGGGCTGATCCGCCAGGGGCTTTCCGACGAAAAGGGGCTGTACGACGCGGTGTTCCTGCTGGGCCTGCCCGAGACGCACTTTGTGACCACGGGGAACTACTCCACCGGCTCCCAGAGCCAGGAGAACGACGCCCACCTGCTGGAGTGGCTGGCTACCCGATGTGTGGGCCGCTTCCTGGCCACGGACTACCGGGAGCGGGAGGGCGCCAATATCAACTGCTATTATTACCAGATGGCCTCCACCCGCCTGAACTGGGACAGCTTCGACACCGAGGCCGCGGCCTACCGCCGGGCCTATGGCGGGCTGATGAAAACCGCTCTGGCCTGGCGGGCGGAACTGTACCCCGAGCTGCGCCGCCGCCTGGGCAAGCGCCGCCGTTTGGGCGGGCGCACCCCGGGCTGGTACGCGGCCAACTTCCGCCGCCTGGGCCGCAAGTCCCAGGAGGAGCTGGAGCGCATGGCGCGCCAGGCGGAGGAGGTGGACGCCTGCCTGGCGGGCTTTGTCCGCTGGATGGGCGAAGTGGCCTCCAACCTGCCGCCCCAGCTGCGCCACGGCCGCGCCCTGGAGCAGGCCTTCCGGGACAGCCGGGAGAATCTCCGGGCGCTCATGGAGGAGGCCGCCCGGCACGACCTGGCCGCCCGCCTCACCGAGCAAAAGGTGCGGGAGAGCCGCGTCAGCCGCGCCCAGGACGAGGAGGGGGACGAGGCCCTGCGCCGCCCCCTGCGGGAGCAGGAGGAAAAGCTCCGCGCCCTGACCGCCCGTCAGGAGGAGCTGGACAAGCGCACGGGGGGCGAATTCCGCCTGCAAACCCTCGAGGCCCTGCGCACGGACGCCCGCCGGGGCCTGGAGCGCGCCCGGGCCTCCGCCTGGGACCTGGAGAAGGCCCTGAAGGAAATGGAGGCCGCCCCCTCCGGGCAGAAGGACGCCAAGGCCCTCGCCCGGGCCCGGGAACTTTTATGGAAGGAAAAATTTCCGACGCCGAAAGGCCCGCAGGCAGCGGTG
>USCR01000179.1 GCA_900553295.1 uncultured Eubacteriales bacterium
CAGCGTGCGCACACGGGGGAGCGGTTCTTCCCCCAGATAGGGCCGGAGGGCATCCACACCGCTGTTTTCACAGCCCAGGCCCAGCACCAGCACGCCCCCGGCATTGGGGTGGCGGATCAGGTCCGCCAGTAGACGGCGGGTGTTCTCCTGATCGTCTCCCATCTGCGAGCAGCCATAGGGGTGGCGGAAGGCGATAACATCCTCTACGGAGCCGTGCAGGAACTTCTGCGCCCGGCGTGCCAGGGCGGAGGCGATGTCATTGACGCATCCCACCGTGGGAATGATCCAGATTTCATTGCGAACACCTGCCCGGCCGTCCTCCCGGGGAAAGCCCGGGAAGGTGTCCGGAGCATGCTTTTCCAGGTGGGGATGGGTTGGCGTATACGTGTAAGTCAGTGTATCGGAAAGGTCCGTCCTGACATTGTGGGTGTGCAGCCAGCTCCCAGGCGCCACCTCCACGGTGGCGTGGCCAATGGGGCAGCCGTATTTGATGACCTTGTCTCCCGGGTGCAGGGGAGCGAGGGCAACTTTGTGCCCGGCAGGCACATCCTCCCGCAGCGTAATCCCTGCCACCGTTTCACCGGCGTGCAGGTCCGTGAGCGCCACGGCCACGTTGTCCAGGGGATGAATACGAATGCTCTTTTCCATACCCTTAACCTTTCACAGGAAAGCGCTCAGCCATGGCTTGGCGCATCCCTTTGGCACGGATGTCCGTCAGGGCCTGGGCCACATAGTTTTCCAAACCGGGCACCTGGGTCAGGTCCTGGCCAAAGAAATCCACGTTGCTCAGGAAGGCATGAGTCAGCGCCTGAGGGGAGTCCTGGCTGTGCGCCGCAAAGAAGGCCAGCACCGGCGCATCGTCCCGGATGGGATATTCTTCGCCATTGCGGTGACCGATCAGCGCGCCGTCGCGGATCTCGGTGCCCTGATAAAAGTCCAGCAGCGCCGCCAGGGAGAAGGCCAGGTGGCAGGGCAGCTCACCCTTGCGCTGGACGTACTCCAGCAGACTGGGCATGCAGCGGGCCCGCCACTTGCTGACGGAGTTCAGGCTAATGGCCAGCAGGGCGTGCTTTACAAAGGGGTTGTTGAACCGGTCGATGACCGCGCCCGCAAAGGACCGCAAGTCCTCCAGGGGCAAATCCAGGGTGGGAATCACCTCGTCAAAGATGGTGTCGTTCATGAAGGTGCGCACCAGATCATCCTCCATACATTTCCGAACAATATCATGCCCCATGCGGTAACCCGCCAGCACGAAGGAGGTGTGAGCACCGTTGAGAATGCGCACCTTGCGCTGCTTGTAGGGTTTTTGATTGTCCGTGAAGATCACGGGCAGGCCAGCCTTGGGCAGGGGGAATTCCTCCGAAATATCCTTCGCGCTCTCGATCACCCACAGGGCGAAGGGCTCGCCGGTGACAATCAAACGGTCCTCATAGCCCCACTTCTGCCACAGCGCCTGGTCCTCATCCCGGGGATAACCGGTGATAATGCGGTCCACCAGCGTGCTGGTGAATACGCAGGCATTTTCCACCCAGGCCTTGAAGTCCGCCTCCAGCCCCCACAGGTCAATCAGTTGCAGCACGCACTTGTGCAGCATGATCCCATTATCGTCGATGAGCTCCACGGGCAACATGACCAGCCCTTTGCTGGGGTCGCCGTGGAAGTGCTTCCACCGCGCATGAAGAAACTTGGTCAGCTTGCCGGGGAAGCTGTTGGGCGGGGTCAGCTCATAGCGGTCGGTGGCGTCGAACACGATGCCGGCCTCGGTGGTGTTGGAAACCACAAAGCGCAGGGTGTCCAGCTTGGCATATGCCATGTAACGGTCGTACTCGCCGTAGGCGTCCACGGCATCCTCCACGCTGGTGACGATGCGCTCGATCACCGTGGGCTGGCCGTCCACCCGCCCGCGCAGGGAAACCGTATAGTTGTAGTTCTGCTTGGGGAATTGCTCCAGGGAGCCGAAAGGAATGGGCTTCACCAGCACGATGCCGCCATTGAACAGTCCCTTCTCATTGGCAATGTCGATCATGTAATCCACAAATCCACGCAGGAAATTTCCTTCGCCAAATTGCAGCACGCGAATGGGCCGCGTTTGCTTGCATACCTTTTCGGAAATCGTCATCGTGCTATCCCTCCGTCATCTATCAGCCGTGCGGTATTACTGTGTAAATACTTACACATTCCGATCCTTATTGTACGCAACAAATAGAAGAAAGTCAAGGGGGGAACCGTCAAATTTCCTGTGAAAATTCCAAGAAAAACCCACCAGAAATTTCAGAAATCGCAGGAAATTGCTTGCAAATCCTGCGGGGACGTGATAATATATTGGCTGAGCCTGTGCGTAAGCCCTTACATGAAAGGAGGCGCTCCCATGAATATCTATGATATTTCCCAGCGTGCCGGCGTCTCCATTGCCACGGTGTCCCGGGTGCTCAATGGTTCCAGCCGGGTCAGCGAGGCCACACGCAGGAAAGTGGAACAGGTCATGGCCTCCTGCGGATATACGCCCAACGCCTTTGCGCGGGGGCTTGGCCTGGGGTCCATGAAAACGGTGGGGTTGCTTTGCGCCGATTTTGCCGATCCCTACCTGGCGCAGGCCATGGCGTACCTGGAAGCGTTTTTGCGGGACCATGGATACGATTGCCTGCTGGGCGGCTGCCGGGACGCGCAGGACCGGCAAAACATGCTGGATCTGCTGCTGAATAAGCGCGTGGATGGGCTGATTTTGGTGGGCTCCAGCCTGGTGGAGAACGATCCTGCACTGAACCAGCCGATCCTGGACGCCGCCAAACGTGTGCCGGTGATGATTCTTGGCGCCGCGCTGGATGGACCGGGGATTTACTCGGTGTTTTGCGATGACCGGGGCGCCACGGAAGACGCGGTAACGCAGCTGCTGGCACATGGCTGCCGCAGGGTGCTTTATCTGTATCATTCCCCTTCCTACAGCGGACTGAAAAAGCTGCAAGGCTATCGGGACGCCTTGAGCAAGGCGGAGGTGCCGCAGGATCCTGCGCTCATCCGGCTAATGGAAGGGGAACGCGCCAATCCCACCGCTGTGCGGGAAGAACTGCTGCGCCTGCGCGGAACTGGTCTGCGCTTTGACGCGGTGATGACCAGCGATGACAAGCTGGCCCAGGGGGCGCTGAAATATGCGCTGAAAGCCGGCCTGAACGTTCCGGGGGAACTGTCCATCGTGGGCTTTAATGATTCAACCCTGGCCTGCTGCTGTGAGCCGGAACTGAGCAGCGTGGACAACAAGCTGCACAGTCAATGCGCCCAGTGCGTGGATACCTTAACGGCAGTGCTGGCGGGAAAGGATGCGCCCAAACGCATGGTATTCTCGGGTGAGCTCACCCGGCGCGGTACCACGGCTTGACCTCCCATTGGGGAAGAAAAAGGTGACCCAGCGGCGCGGCCTTTGCCGTGCCGAAGCAATATCAATGAAGCAACAATAAGGAGGAGTATCCCGATGAAAGCTTTCATGGACAAGGATTTTCTGCTGGCTACACCCACAGCCCGGGCCCTCTACCACGATTACGCGGAGCAGATGCCGATAATGGATTATCACTGCCACATCAATCCCAAGGAAATCTGGGAGGACCGGCAGTTTGATAATATTACGCAGGTTTGGCTGGGCGGCGACCACTATAAGTGGCGGTTGATGCGTGCTGCGGGCGTAGAGGAAAAGTATATTACCGGAGATGCTTCTGATCGGGAAAAGTTTCAGAAGTGGGCGGAGACCCTGGCCACGGCCGTGGGCAACCCCCTGTACCATTGGAGCCACCTGGAGCTGAAGCGCTTCTTTGGCTATGAGGGCATTCTCAACGGCGAAACCGCGGAGGAAGTGTGGCAGCTGTGCAATGCCAAGCTCCGGGAAAAAGACATGAGTGTGCGCAACCTGATCCTCCGCAGCCATGTAACGCTGATTTGCACCACGGATGATCCGGTAGATACCTTGGAATATCATCAAAAGCTGGCTAATGACACTTCTTTCCCCGTAACGGTACTGCCTGCCTGGCGGCCTGACAAGGCCATGAACATCGAGGCTCCCGCCTGGCCATCTCTCCCCAGAGGTGGACGCACCAGGCATTGGACAATT
>USCR01000180.1 GCA_900553295.1 uncultured Eubacteriales bacterium
TGAATAAGGCCGACGTGTTCCACCCTATTTTTGGCGCCAAGCTCCGGTGATCTTGTGCCTATCCAACTCTTTCTGCTCTTCTAACAGAATCTCATTCTGTAGATTTTCTTTGTTCATCATAACTTTCTCCTTCATCATTTCTGTAACAGCTGTACAAAGTCTCAGAGAAACGCTATGAATTTAATATTTTAACTGAGATGATTTTATTATACGATCCGTACCTTTGTCAACAATATTTTTACAATTTCAAATCTTCTTTTTTTTACCATTGACTTTTTTCCTTGCACAAATTATACTATTGGCGTGTAATTCCGGTACTTTTCATCAAAGTCCAGGCCATAGCCCACTACAAACTCATCAGGAATTGTAAAGCAGGAGTAGTCTGTTTTCAAATCCACCCGGCGGCGTGCGGGCTTGTCCAGCAGCGTCACGATGCGAATGGAGGCAGCGCCACGGTCCGCCAGATACTTTTTCAGGTAACTGAGCGTCATACCGGAATCCACAATGTCCTCCACGATCATCACATCTTTGCCTGTGATGTCCCGGTTCAGGTCCTTGAGCACCTGCACCACGCCGGAGGTTTTGGTGGCACTGCCATAGCTGGAAATCGCCATGAATTCCGTGGTCAGGGGCAGGTCAATCTCGCGGATCAGGTCGCTGTAAAACACCACAGCGCCTTTCAGAATTCCAATGAGCACGGGTTCCTTTCCGGCATAGTCCGCGGTGATTTTTTCCCCCAGTGCCTTGACCGCCGCCTGAATTTCCTCCCGTGTTACCAGCACCTTCAGCAAATCCTGATATAGTTTCGCATCCCGTTCCATGCTTTATCTCCTCTCCCATGTCAGCCGTCCAGCCAGGGTAAGTAACCTTCCCAGCGCAACGTCCATAAATTCTTTTTTTCGTCGGCAGGCGGTAAATTTCCTGCCGTAACACCGGCAATGAGCAAGACTTCGTCCTTCCTGCATACCATGGGCACACGATCCCGAAAGGGCGCATCCACCTTGCGGTCCGTAAATACGTCCTGCAAATGCTTCATGCCGCCACCTCCAAAGGGCCGCATCCAGTCCCCCGGGCGGCGCGTGCGCAGCGTGCATCCCGCCAGCCATGCCCCTGGCATTGCCTGCCATCGTTTTCCGTCCCCGGTGCCGTCCTGCGGCTTCCAAGGGGCCAGCGTCAGGGTGATATCTCCCAGGTTGAGGCGCGCCTCCGTAGCCTGAACATCAAGCACCACAGGGGTATCCGGCCAGGGTGGCACCGCATGCAGAAAGCGGTATCCGCGCTCCCCATGCCATCCCCCCGGCAAATTGCAACGTGCGCCCCGCTTTTCCGCCAGCAGGTTTCTCCAGGCAAGCGTCTGCCGCTCGTCCAGGCGTACCGCATCCTGCGTCAGGTTCCGCCACCAGCGCCGGAGTACCCGTGCCTGCATGGCCGGATGCAGCTGTTCCAGCGCTGTCAGCGGCAAGGCCCGCCATCCCTTGTCCTGCCGCTGCAAAAAGCGTTGCTCCGCTTCTTCCAGCATGGATTGCTCCTGTGCCTGCAACCGCGCCGCTGACGCCATCCGGGCCGATGCGCCGGGTGACAGCGTCTCCAGCGCAGGCAGAATCTCCAGCCGCAGGCGGTTGCGCAGGCATTGCGCTTGCGCATTGGTGCTGTCCTCGCGCCAGCTTTCTCCCGCCTCTTCCAGAGCTTCCCGCAGCGCCGCCCGGGATAACCCCAGCAATGGCCGCGCCAGTGTCACACCTCCCAGGCGGCTGAGGGGCCGCATGCCTGCCAGTCCCTCCGGACCAGTCCCCCGCAGCAGGTGTTCCAGCAGGGTTTCCGCCTGATCGTCCTGATGGTGCGCCAAGGCTATCACGCCGCACTCCGCCTGTGCCGCCATCTCCCGCAGCGCCGCATATCTTGCCTCCCTGGCCCAAGTTTCACCCGCCTGTTCCGGCGGAATCAATCGCCGGGAAACAAGCTGCAATCCCAGGCGCCGGCAAAGTTCCTCCACAAAAGCCTGATCCCCGTCACTCTCGGCGCCACGCATACCGTGATTCACATGGGCGGCCCACAAGCGCCACCCTTCTCGCGCCCTGACCCGGCACAACGCATACGCAAGCGCCACGGAGTCTGCCCCTCCGGACAGGGCAATGAGCACGCCTTGACCGCGTACCGGGCGCATTTGCAGGGAGACCTCCCGGCAAAGGTCATCCAATCTCATGGCAGCCCTCCTCCCCCGCTTGGGGAAAAAAGCCGGGAAGTGGCTCCCGCCGCTCCCCGGATGATTGGAATCCGTTTGTTATTGCCGCAAGGGCGCGTTGCAGATATTGCAAGGCTGCAGCTTGGAATAGGGATCATCGTTAATCTGGCTGTAGGTGAAGGTTCCCTTCAAGGGCAGATATTCTTCCGCCACACGCTTGCAGTTTGGGTCGGCATGGTAATAGCTGCCGCCGTCGGTGTTGTAGTACAGTACGGTGTTGGCGCTTACCTCCTGGGTAGGCGCGGGGGTACTGGTGGGCGTGGGCGTGGGGGTATCCTGCGCTTCGCTGGTGGTCAGCGACTTGGGGTCCACATACCAGATGTCGTTCTCCTTCAGCATAATCACGGAGAAGCGGTATTTCACCGGGTCCTGGGCATTCTGCTTGTCAATATTGGCCACCACCGTTACCGTGCGGGAGGAATCATTGGCGGAGCCAGTGATTTTTTCCACCTCATAGTCCAGCGGAACGCGGTTGGCCAGGATGACAAACAGTTCCCTGGTGGGGTCCTCCACGCTGCTTTGCCAGGAAGGCGCGCAGAGCGTAACCATTTCGTTGGTCTTGTTGACGCTCCAGAAATAGAAGAAGGACTTCAGCTGAGACACCGTCTCATCATTGTCCAGGGAAGCGGTTGGCGTGGGCGTAACCTCCTGCAAGGCCATGCCGGGTTCCGGTGTTTCGCCGGTTGCGTCCTGGATCTGGTTCAGGGTCTCGTTGATGCTGTTCTGATCCATTGCGCCATTGCCCTGGGAGTTGTTACTGGTATCGGCGGGTGGCGCCATCAGGGCGCTGACCAGGGCAACCACCACCGCCGCCGCATAAACCGCTGTCAGTGTCAGCCGCGTGTTGGAAAAGAGTATCGGACGCACCCATAAAAAGGTCACCCCCGCAACGGCCAACACAATGAATATCCACTTTAACGCCACAATGGGGAATATCATGCTCAGGATGAACAGCACCGGCAGAAGGCCAAACACCGCAATCTTGCACACAAGTTCCACGGGAAATGGCTTGGCCGGTGGTTTAGGCTGTTGCCCAGGCTGGGCATACATGCCCGGATACGGTTGACCGGGATAGCCCTGCCCGTAGCCCTGCTGGGGCGGATACGGCTGCTGACCATACCCCTGATAAGGCATCTGCTGTCCCTGCGCGGGAGCGCCTTGCGGGGGATAATAGTTACCGCCCTGCCCTTGCCCATAGCCCGAGGGCGCACCATAATATCCTCCCTGGCCTTGGGGATAGCCATAGGGCGCCTGTCCCTGGGGTGCGCGGCCCTGGGGCGCATATCCCTGGGGATTCCCCTGAGGGGCATAGCCCTGGGGCGCCTGCCCCTGGGGCGGATAATAACCTTGCGGCGCTTGACCGGAATAGCCGCCTTGCGGCGCATAGCGCTGGCCTGGCTGAGGCATTCCCTGTCCCGGTTGCTGACCGCCCGCGGGTTGTTGATAATTGGGGTGTCCGTTATTCATCCGTGTCCCTTTACCTTTCCGCCGTCCCGGAAAAATGACGGCACGGTTCTTGATTTCGTTTTGCATTCCTGGCCGCAGACATTTTTCGACTGCGTAGCAAGGGTTACACTTTAGTATAGCACAGAATGCATCTTTGTAAACGGCCGGTTCGTAAAATTTGACGCATTTTCGTGCACACGCTGATATGAAAGAAGGAGCTGCCAAACGGCAACTCCTTCTTTCATATGGCACTTAACCTTGTGGCTGGAGCGGGTGATGGGAATCGAACCCACGTGACCAGCTTGGAAGGCTGGAGCTCTGCCATTGAGCTACACCCGCAAGTGGAGCGGTAGACGGGATTCGGACCCGCGACATCCACCTTGGCAAGGTGGCACT
>USCR01000181.1 GCA_900553295.1 uncultured Eubacteriales bacterium
AGCAGGCTCATCTCCCGGGTTCGGCGGAGAATGCCCGCCATGGCATGCTGCGCCAAGGGATGCAAGCCCCCTTCATGCTCCTCAAAGAGCTGCTCCCCGTCCCGGGCCATGGACAGGTTCACATGCAGGCCGTTGCCGCTCTCCTCCGCCAAGGGTTTTGGCAGGAAGGAGGCGCTCAGCCCGTACTGCGCCGCAATGGCACGCACCGCACCCTTGAACGCCAGGGCATTGTCCGCCGTGGACAGGGGATCAGCCCGCTGGAAATCAATCTCGTTTTGTCCCGGGCCCTGCTCATGGTGGGAGGACTCCGGCAGAATATGCATGCTCTCCAGATCCAGGCAGATCTCCCGGCGGATGTTTTCCCCCTTGTCCAGGGGGCTCACGTCCATGTATCCTGCCTGATCCTGGGGAATGAGGGTCATATTGCCCCGCTCGTCATTTTCAAACAGGTAAAACTCATATTGCGTGCCCAAGCGGAAGCGGAATCCCAGCCGGGCCGCCTTCTCCACCTGTTGGCGGAGAATGGTTCGGCTATACCCCGCAAAGGGCTCCCCATCCTGGGTATAGCAGTCGCAGAGCATGCGCACCACCCGTCCTGTCTGCGGACGCCAGGGCAGCACGCAGAGCGTGGAGGGATCGGGCTGGAGGAACAGTTCTCCCTCCGCCATATCGCAAAAGCCCTTCACCGCCGACGGGTCAAAGCTGAATCCACCGGCGAAGGCCCGTGGCAGCTCCGAGGGTGTAATGGCCATGTTTTTCAGTGTGCCGTAAAGATCCACAAAGGCCAGGCGGATGAATTTCACATCGTTCTCCGCCGCGTAGTCCATTACTTCCTGCTCGGTCATGCGCATGAATGGTTCCTCCTCAGTTGGTCACATAAAGACTCTTGTAGGGGTTGGCCGTGTTGGGAATCAGCACCTGGAAGGTGCCGCGGAGAATCTCCGCCGTGTTCCGGCCAAAGGCATGGGCATATTTCTCCACGAAGGGGCGGATTTCCTCCAACTCCTTGGCATCCGCCCGATGTGCGCTCACCTGGCTGGGCAGGTCAAAGGGCAGCTCCGCCTCCGTGCGCAGGAAAATTTTCCCGCCATGCATGCCTGCCGCGCAAAAGCGCCCCACAGGCGCCCGGCCCGTGGTGTTCAGGCCCAGCACCACCACGTAGCCCCCCGCCTGATACTCGCCCAGGAAGCTTCCCGCTTCACCGCCCACCACCAGCACCGGCACCTGGTCCTTGTAGGCCTTCATATGGATGCCCGCCCGGTAGCCCACGTTGCCCTCCACCAGGATCATTCCGCCGCGCATGGCGTATCCCGTGGCGTCCCCGCTGCTGCCGTGGATGATGATTTCCCCGGCGTTCATGGTATCGCCGGTGGCATCCTGGGCGTTACCGAATACCTCCACCCGGCAGTCGTCCACATAGGCGCCCAGGGCATTGCCGGGGATGCCGTAAATCTCCAGCCGCTTGCCGGACAGGCCGCTGGCAATATAGCGCTGGCCCATGACGTCCGTCAGGGTAATCTCCGTATCCTGACAGGTATGAATCTGCTCATTCAGCTGCTGAAAGGACATCTCTGCCGCTCTGATTTCCGTCATAGCCGTTGACCTCCCAACCGAATTTGTCTGTCACGCTTGGAAAAGGCCATCAGCTGCGGCTTTTCCAGCATCAGGGCAAAATCCAGGGTATGCAGGGGCACCTGATCCCGGATCAGGGAAGTATAAATGCCCGCGCGCTCCACATCGCCCACCAGGATGTAGCCCATCAGCCGGTCATCCTGCGTGCACAGGCGCTTGTAGCTGCCGTTCTCCCGGCGGATATGGCTCTCCCCTTCCAGTACGCCCGCGGTAATCATGTGCAGGCCGAACAGTCCCATGGAGTTCATGGGCAGGGAGCGAACTTCCTCCACTTCCGCGCCGCTCATGGCTTCGCCGCACCGCTCCCCCTGCATGTAGGCATTGGGCAGCAGCGCCAGCACCCGGTCCTTGCCGGTGGTGATGTCGTGGCTGATGGCGCAGTCTCCGGCGGCATATACGCCGGGAATGGCGGTTTCCCCCCGTTCATCGGTGGGAATGCCGCGAGCCGCGTCCAGGCCCATGGACATAGCCAGCGTTGTTTCCGGGCGCACACCCACGGCCATGACCAGCACATCGAAGGGAATGGTCTCGCCACTGCGCAGCAGCGCTTCCCCAGGGGCATAGCGCGTGACGCTGTTGCCCAGATAGAAGGTAACGCCCTGCTTCTCCACATGCGCCTGCACCATGGCGGCTGCCTCCGGGTCCAGAATGGACGCCAGGATCTGCGGCGCCAGGTCTACCACGGCGGCCTCCCGCACCAGGTGCCGGATTCCCTCCAGGCACTTCATGCCAATCAGTCCCGCGCCCACAATGAGCACCCGGCTTTCCCTGGTCAGCGCCGCTTCCAGCTTCCGGGCATCTGCCAGGGTCATGAAGGTGTGGTATGCCACGGTTTCCAGGCCCTCCGCCGGGGGAACAAAGGGGCGTCCGCCGGTGGCCAACAGCAGCCTGTCATACACGGCGGTAGAGCCGTCGCTGCCGGTAACCGTATGCGTCTGCGGGTCCACCGCCGTGGCTTCCACCCCCAGGCGGACATCCACGCCGTTTTCCCGGTAGAAGTCCGGGCCACGGTAGCGCATGCGCTTCTCGTCCGTTTTTCCTTCCAATAAATAAGAGATCAGCGGCCGGGAATAGGTATGTTCCGGTTCCTTGGAAAAAAGCGTAATGGTGCCCTCCGTATCCTTACGGCGAATGGCCTCAATGCACCCCACCGCCGCCGGGCCGTTTCCCACAATGACATAGCGCATGCTTGCTCACCTCTCCTCGTACACAATGGCTTGATTGGGGCAGCCCCGGACGCAGGCCGGCGCGCCCACGGCGTTTTTGGTGCACAGTTCGCACTTCTGCATTACTGTGCCTTCCGGGGCGGGCATAATGGCGCCATAGGGGCAGGACAGAATGCAGGTATAGCATCCCACGCATTTATCCTGGTCGATGAGAATCATGCCGTCCTTGCGGGTCAGCGCGCCGGTGATGCATCCCTTGACGCACAGGGGATTGACGCAGTGGCGGCAGCTCACGGCAAAATGCACGCTTCCCCGGCCCTCGATATGGATACGGGGATGGATTTTCACGTTTTTCAGCGCCTTGACCATGTCGCTTTTCCCCGAATTGGCAAAGGCACAATAATATTCGCACAGGTGGCACCCCAGGCACCACTTCTCTTGAACATAAATGCGCTTCATGGGCTCCTCCTTGTTCCGTATTGGGCCGACTTACTCGCCTGCGTGACGAATGCCCAGAATGCTCAGTTCCTTCTCATTCAGCCCCACGCCGCGGAGCATGGCGCGGTTTCCACGAAGGGCTTCCAGGGAGTTGATGCCCATGCCGCCCATCATCTCCTTGATTTCGTGGTTCCAGGCACTGACCAGGTTCACCAGGCGGCGGCAGCCCATGTCCGGGTTCAGCCGCTGGGTCAGCTCAGGAATCTGGGTGGCGATGCCCCAGTTGCAGCGGCCCGTTTGGCAGGAACGGCACAGATGGCATCCCAGGGCCAGCAGCGCGCCGGTGGCAATGTACACCGCATCCGCCCCCAGGGCAATGGCCTTCACCACGTCCGCGCTGGAGCGGATGGAACCGCCCACCACCAGGGACACACGGTTGCGAATGCCCTCCTGCCGCAGGCGGGAGCCGTACATGAACACGGTGTCCTCGAACTCCGTGCGCAGGTCGCATGGCACGACGTTCAGCGTAAAGCGGCCGTCCTGAAGGCGGGTGAACTCCAGCAGCTCCTCGACCATGTCCGTCAGACGGGCGGCCTCGCGCTGGATGATGCTCAGGCCGCGGCGGGCCTCGGCGCTGTCAACGCCAGCTCCGGCGGAAAGAAGCGTTTCGCTCCAGCCGCTGATGGCCGTGAGCGGGGTGCGCAGCTCATGCGAGACGGACGAGACGAACTCGGACTGCATTTTCTATCGGTGGTTTTTCCGTCGCCTGGTATGGCGTGATTATTGCTTGTGGATTTTTGTTGG
>USCR01000182.1 GCA_900553295.1 uncultured Eubacteriales bacterium
GGGGCGTCGTTGACGCCGTCGCCGGTCATGGCCACCAGATTGCCCCGCTCCTGCCAGGCCCGGACAATCCGAATCTTATGTTCCGGCGACACCCGGGCATAGACCGACACCTGGGGCACAAAGTCCTGGAGTTCCTGGTCGGTCATGGACTCGATGACCGCGCCCTCCACCGCCTGGGTGCGGGTGTTTCAGCTGCATTACCACGCGCCGGGCTTCGTGCTGCTCATGCCCGACAAGGCGGACCCGTCCAAGCCCGCGGCCTATGTGGATATGCCCAAGCACCTGGCCGTGTTCGCCCAGTCCGCCGCCTGGTGTGAGATCCTGGGCGTGGTTAACGCCGCGGACGTGGGCCAGCTGATGGTATCGGGCAACATGCGGGAATTCATCCGCGTCAATGAGGCCCTGCACGACAAGGCCATTGCCGCCATCGCGGACAGGATTGTGGCCGCAAACAAGCGGATTATCCTCATCGCCGGCCCGTCCTCCAGCGGCAAGACCACCTTTGCCCAGCGGCTGCGGGTGCACCTGAAGGTGCTGGGACGCCATCCCCTGCAGCTGAGCATGGACGACTATTACCTGGACCGGGATACCCTGCCCCGGGAGGCCGACGGCTCCCTGGACCTGGAGAGCATCCACACCCTGGATCTTCCCCGGCTCCAGCAGGACATCTGCCGCCTGCTGGAGGGCGAGGAAGTGGAAACCCCCGTGTTCAACTTTACCACCGGCAAGCGGGAAGCCCAGGGCACAGCAAACCGGCTGGAGCCGGGCCAGCCCCTGATTATCGAGGGCATCCATGGGCTGAACCCCTTGCTGGCCCAGGGCCTGCCCCAGGAGCAGATTCACCGCATCTTCGTCAGCGCCCTGACCTGCGTGAACCTGGACGACCACAACCGCATCCGCACCACGGACGTGCGGCTCCTGCGCCGCATTGTCCGGGACAGCGCCACCCGGGGCACCCCCGCCCGGGGTACCCTGGCCATGTGGGACAGCGTGCGCCGGGGGGAGGATACCTGGATTTTCCCCTATCAGGAGCAGGCGGACAGCATGTTCAACACCGCCCTGCACTACGAGCTGCCCATCCTCAAGCACTTTGCCTATGACGCCCTGAAGGCCATCGGCCCGGAGGACCCCACCTACCTGAAATCCCGGCGGCTGCTGAAAACCCTGCACTATTTCCCCAGCCTGGACCCGGCGCTGCTAACAGAAATCCCGCCCCTGTCGCTGGAGCGGGAATTCATCGGCGGATGCACGTTCTATGAAAAATAACCGGGTTATCTTTTCCCCTTGGCGCCGGGCTTGACCTTGCGGATGCGGGCCACAAAGAATCCCTCATACAGGGGGCCGGGAGCCACCAGCAGCGTGCCGGGCACAGCGCTGGGCAGCAGGGGTAATGCCCCGAAGGGCGTCAGGTCCAGGGGCAGCACTTCGCCCCCGGAGGAAGCCACCGCCCGGCGAAGCACATCCTCATTCTCCTTTTGCAAAATGGAACAGGTGGAATAGATCATCTCGTGGCCCGGCTTGAGCAGGCGCAAGGCTTTCCGCAGCAGCGCTTCCTGAAGCCGGGCCGAATTATCCACCAGCTCCCGGGAAAACTTGCTCACCAGCGCTCCCTCCCGCACCGCCAGGGTGCCGCTGCCGCTGCAGGGGGCATCCAGCAATATCTTGTCAAAGGAAAAGAAATCGTCCAGCTTGCGGGCGTCCTGCACCAGCACGGACACCCGGCCCGCGCCCTGGCGCTGGATGTTGAACTTCAGCCGCTCGGCGCGGATGGCGTTCTTTTCGCAGGCGGTAATCATGGCCTTGCCCCCGGAAAGGGCGACCATCTGGGTGGTTTTGCCGCCCGGGGCCGCGGCCATGTCCAGCACGTTCTCCCCGGGCTGGGGCTGCAAGAAAAGCGGCGGCAGCATGGAGGACAGGCTCTGGAGATAGATCTCCCCCTGCTGGTACATGGGCAGGGCCTCCAGGACATCCTCCCGGCAATGGGGCAGTATCAGCGCCTCCGGGCTCCAGGGCACGGCTTCCCAGGCAAGCCCCGCCTGGGTGAGGCGGGCCTGTATGTCCTCCGGCGCGGCCTTCAAGGTATTGACCCGCAGGGTAACCGGCCGCACGCATGCATAGCCCGCCAGGATCTGCGCCGCCAGGGTTTCGCCGTATTGCGCCTGCAATGCCTGGGTCAAGAATTCCGGGATGGATGCCATGGGAATACCTCCTTGCCAATGGGGTAAGGAGAGTATAGCACATCCACCTCCGGGGGGCAAGGCGTTGGGCCGGATGCCTGCGCGCGCAGCCTACGGACGCGAATTTGCAGAGAACAGGTGGAAAAGTGTATCTTTTGCAGGAATTTTGCATGACAACGTGGCGTCTTTGCGTTATAATCATGTCAACGCCTGGTACCCAGGCAAAGACCACCAAATGTAGGAGGATTGGATCTTATGAAGAAATGGCTTGCTGCGCTCCTGGCGGTTATGCTGCTGGCGCTCCCGCTGTCCGGCCTGGCGGAAAGCCCCGACGAACTGATGGAGAAAGCCCTGGATGCAGGATTGACCCTGGAAACGCAGATTTCCCTCATCCCCGGCAATCTGCCCTTTGGCGAGGGTATCAACACCCCCGTGAGCGACCTGCTCAGCGCGCTGAGCATCTACCAGCTTTCCTCCCGGGAGGGCCGCAACGCCTTTGCCCTGCAGCTGTCGGGCAAGGATGCCTTCCGCGTGGACTGGGAAGACGCCGACGGCCGCTTCTACGTACTCAGCAACTGGCTGGGTGAGGATGCCATCTCCTTTAACGACGAGGAGCTGGCCGCCACCATTACCCGCTTGAGTGAGCTGATGGGGGAAGCCGCAAATGTAAGCGCCGAAGAGCTGAACAAGGCGCTGTCCTCGCTGGAGATAAGCCAGCCGGAGTTTACTGAGGAAGAGATCGCCAAGGTTACCGACTATATCCAGACCCTCATGGAGCGCGTGGAAGTCAGCGAAGTGACCCAGCAGCCGCGGAATTGCGACGCCGCGGAAGAGATGCTCACCCTGACCCTCACCGCGGAGGACATTGCCCAGTATTACGAGGTTGTTTTCGACATCATGCTTCAGAATGAAGAAATGATGAACTTCCTGCATCAGCTGAACGTCACCGCCACCGTGGACGGCGAGGCCATGACCGTGGAAGAGGCCATGGAGCAGTTCCCGGACAAGATCCGCGCCCAGGCAGACGCCATCGGTGAAATCCCCATGACCATCTATCTGGACAGCAACGGTGAGCCGGTGATGCTGACCATGGACATGAACATTGTTCCCGAAGGCGGCGAAGCCGTTGCCATGAACTTTGAAATGACCCGTCAAACCACCAGCGACGGCATCGGCTGGGCCGCCAATATGGAAATATCGGAAAATGGCGCCCCCCTGGCGGGCCTGACCGTCTCCTACCTGGCAGACAGCCAGACCATGGATGTGTTCACCCTGGTGGTGGTGGCCAAGCAGGAAGGCGCCGACGATGTGGAAATGCTGAACATCAGCTACCTGGCCGACAAGGACTACGCCGCCGACCAGGCCAAGGAGACCGCCACCCTGAGCTTCTCCTTCCGTCCGGAAGTGGATCAGGAAGCCCTGGCCTTGACCCTGGAAAGCACCACCGAAGCCTCCTTTGACGGCACTTCCGCCGCCCTGAACAATACCGCCAACCTCTACCTCACCGGCGAGAAGGAGCCCATTCTCACCCAGACCCGTACCGTCGCCAGCGTGGATGCCCCCGCTTCCCTGGCCGAAGGCGAGGTCGTTACCCCCGGCACCATGGACGACGCCGCGTTCCAGACCTTCCTGAATCAGGAGCTTACCACCATCACGTCCAGCGGTACCAAGATGTTGCAGCTTCTGCCCGAGAGCGTACTGCAGATCCTGCTGCCTGCACTCTCCATGATGTAATACCTAAAGCCATCAGCCATGCAAAAGCGGCAGGCGTAGAGATCATTGTTGCCATTAACAAGATCGACAAGCCAAGCGCTAACGTAGAAAGAGTAA
>USCR01000183.1 GCA_900553295.1 uncultured Eubacteriales bacterium
GCTGCCCCCGTGGCTCCTGCCGCTCCTGCGCCCGCCGCTCCTGCCGCTCCTGCTGCCCCTGTGGCCGGTGAGGCCGTGAAAGCCCCCATGCCTGGCAACATTCTGGATGTGAAGGTCAAGGCTGGTGACAGTGTGACCAAGGGCCAGACGCTGGTGGTCCTGGAAGCCATGAAGATGGAAAACGAAATTCCCGCTCCCCATGACGGCAAGGTACTGCAGGTTATTGTTACCAAGGGTTCCACGGTGGAAGCCGGCGCTACGATGGTGGTACTGGGCTGAGCGCGCGGCCGAGGAAAGTGAGTTGATACGATGTCGATTGATATTCTCGGTACGCTGCGGGAGCTTTACCTGACCTCCGGTATTGCCATGTATGCCTCCGATCCGAAGGCGCTGATCATGGTGGCGGTGGCCTGCTTGCTGCTGTACCTGGCCATTGTGAAGAAGTTTGAACCACTGCTGCTGCTGCCCATTGCTTTTGGTATGCTGCTGACCAACCTGTTGGGAAGCGACATCTACCATGAAGAGCTGTTTGCCGGTGGCCATGTGAACTGGGGCCTTTTTGGCGGTGCGACCCTGGTCAATTCGGCAAACCTGGCGGATTTGAGCAACTTGACCATCAACGCCGCAGGCGCTATTTTGACGCCTTCCGGCTCTATCTTGGGTAACATTACTGCGACGCTGTCCGAAGCGGTTCGCTTGACGGAGACCGGCGCCATTGTTAGCCAGGCCACGGGTGAAGTGATTTACGACTCCATCAACGTGGTGCTCAACAGCGGCTGCTATCTGCAGAACGGTCAGGTGTTCAACGCGCTGGGCGAATTGGTGGCCACCTCTGGCAAAACCATCAGCGCGGGCCTGCTGGACTACCTGTACCTGGGCGTTAAGCTGGGCATTTATCCCTGCCTGATCTTCATGGGCGTTGGCGCGGGCACGGACTTTGGTCCCCTGATTGCCAATCCCAAGACGCTGCTGCTGGGTGCGGCGGCACAGCTGGGTATCTTCCTGACCTTCATGGGTGCAATCCTGCTGGGCTTCACCTCTGCGGAAGCCAGTGCCATTGGTATCATCGGCGGCGCGGACGGCCCCACGGCCATCTGGCTGACGGGCAAGCTGGCGCCCCATCTGTTGGGACCCATTGCGGTGGCTGCATACAGCTACATGGCCCTGGTGCCTGTGATTCAGCCGCCGATTATGAAAGCGCTGACCACCAAGAAGGAGCGCTCCATCGTGATGGAGCAGCTGCGGCCTGTGTCCAAGAAGCAGAAGATTCTTTTCCCGATTATTGTGACGATCCTGGTAGCGTTGCTGCTGCCCTCTGCTGCGCCTCTGGTGGGCTGCCTGATGCTGGGTAACCTGTTCAAGGAATGCGGCGTGGTGGAACGCCTGAACAAGACTGCTCAGAACGAGCTGATGAACATCGTGACCATCTTCCTGGGTGTGACGGTGGGCGCTACGGCTACTTCCAGCACCTTCCTGTCCATCAATACCCTCAAGATCATTGCGCTGGGCATTGTGGCTTTCGGTATGGGCACGGCAGGCGGTGTGCTGCTGGCCAAGGTGATGAACAAGCTCTCTGGCGGCAAGATCAATCCGTTGATTGGTTCTGCCGGTGTTTCCGCGGTTCCCATGGCGGCGCGTGTGTCGCAGAAGGTGGGTCAGGAAGCCAATCCTGGCAACTTCCTGTTGATGCATGCCATGGGCCCGAACGTGGCCGGCGTTATCGGCTCTGCGATTGCCGCGGGCGTGCTGCTGTCCATGTTTGGTTAACGGCTGGATTTTTGACTGCATAGTAAGGAGGCTTTTCCTATGCCGAAAGTGCAAATTACCGATACCATCCTGCGTGACGGTCACCAGTCCCAGGCCGCCACGCGGATGCGGACCGACGAGATGCTGCCTGCCTGCGACATGCTGGACAAGGTAGGCTACTATTCCCTGGAGTGCTGGGGCGGCGCCACCTACGACGCTTGCCTGCGCTTCCTGAATGAGGACCCCTGGGAGCGTCTGCGCAAGCTGCGCAAGGCCCTTCCCCACACCAAGACGCAGATGCTGTTGCGCGGCCAGAACCTGCTGGGCTATCGTCCGTACTCGGATGATGTGGTGGAATTCTTTGTCAAGAAGGCTGTGGAAAACGGCATTGACATTATCCGCTGCTTCGATGCCCTCAATGACCTGCGCAACATGGAAACCGCTGTGAAGGCCACCAAGAAGTATGGCGGCATTGCGGAAATTGCCATGAGCTATACGGAGTCCCCGGTACATAACGAGGATTATTTCGTAAAGCTGGCGCAGGACATCGAAAAGATGGGTGCTGATATCATCTGCATCAAGGACATGGCCAATCTGCTGCTGCCCTACAAGGCGTACAGCCTGGTCAAGCGCCTGAAGAAGGAGACCAGCCTGCCCATCGTGCTGCATACCCACAACACCACCGGCACCGGCGATATGGTGCTGCTGAAGGCCATTGAGGCGGGCGTCGATGTGGTGGATACCTGCTTGAGCCCCTTGGGCAGCGGTACTTCCCAGCCTGCCACGGAGTCGCTGGTGGCTACGCTGAAGGGCACGGAGTACGACACGGGCTTTGATCTGGATCTGCTGGCGAAGCTGGCGGAGCACTTCCGTGGCGTAGCGGATCGCCTGACCAAGGAAGGCTGGCGCGATCCCTCCCGTGTGCTGGGCGTGGACGTAAAGACGCTGCAATATCAGGTTCCCGGCGGTATGCTGTCCAACCTGATTGGTCAGCTGAAGGCTGCCAATGCCATGGACAAATACTACGACGTGCTGGCGGAGATCCCGCGGGTGCGCAAGGACTTCGGCTATCCGCCGCTGGTCACGCCTACCTCCCAGATTGTGGGTACGCAGGCGGTTATGAACGTGCTCTACGGCGAGCGCTACAAGATGGTGCCCAAGGAGAGCAAGGGCCTGCTCCGCGGCGAATATGGCAAGCTGCCTGCTCCCGTAAACGAGGCGGTGCGCAAGCAGTGCATTGGCGATGACAAGGTGATCACTTGCCGCTTTGCCGATACGCTGCCTCCGGAACTGGATAAGCTGCGCGAAGAAATGCGCGAATGGTATCAGTGCGAGGAAGACGTGCTGACCTATGCCATGTTCCCCAAGGTTGCGCCCAAGTACTTCGAGTATCGTCAGGCACAACAAATGAAGATCGACAGCGGTATGCTGGACAAGGCCGACAAGACCATGCCCGTATAATCGCCAGGGGAGAACTCTCAGGGAGGCTGTGCTCCAGTCGGGGCATAGCCTCCCTTTTTGCGCATATGCCCTGGATGCGGGAGAGGACATAACGTTACGTCGGCTTTCGACGTAATTTTTGACAATTCAGAGCGGCTTGACAGGTTTTTACACATTCCGCATTGCGCCGGGATGGATCCTTTGCTATAATGGCACCTGAAAAAGGAGGTGTTCCCGATGATTCGGTTGGAACACGTAAGTAAGCAGTATGGAAAGGGAAAAATCAAGGCCCTGGATGATCTCACGCTGCATGTGGAAAAGGGCAAGGTGTTTGGCTTTATCGGCCCCAATGGCGCAGGTAAGACCACCACCATCAAGCTCCTTACCGGTATTCTCGCGCCCACGGAAGGAAGCGTGATCATCGGCGGACAGGATATGGTGGCAAACCCGCTGGCAGCGAAGCGACTGATTGGCTTTGTGCCGGACAGCCATGAAATGTATGAGCGGCTGACCGGGCTGGAATATCTGAACTTCATGGCGGACATCTATGGGGTGGATGCTGCGGCGCGGAAAGCTCATATGGAGAAGTACCTGGCCCTGTTCGAGCTGGAGGATGCGGCGGGAGACCAGATCCGTAGCTATTCACGCGGTATGAAGCAGAAGTTGACCATCATCGGCGCACTGATCCATCAGCCGCCTGTGTGGATACTGGATGAGCCCATGGTGGGTCTGGACCCCAAGGCGACCCATCTGCTGAA
>USCR01000184.1 GCA_900553295.1 uncultured Eubacteriales bacterium
GAGCCGACGGTGGAGGATACCATTGCCATTCTTCGTGGCCTGAAAGAGCGCTACGAAGTGTTCCACGGCGTGAAAATTCAGGACAATGCCCTGATTGCCGCCGCTACCCTGTCCAACCGGTATATTACCGACCGGTTCCTGCCGGATAAGGCCATCGACCTGGTGGACGAGGCCTGCGCCATGATCCGTACGGAGATTGACAGCCTGCCCCAGGAGCTGGATGACATCCGCCGGCACATCATGCAGCTGGAAATCGAGGAAGCTGCCCTGAAGAAGGAGGACGATCCCATCTCCAAGGCACACCTGGAAGAGCTGCAAAAGGAACTGGCGAGCCAGCGTGAAACCTTCAACACCATGAAGGCCAAGTGGGAAAACGAGAAGAACGCCATTGCCAAGGTGCAAAAGCTCCGGGAGGACATTGAGCGTACCAACGCGGAGATCGAAAAGGCGGAGCGCACCTACGACCTGAACCGGGCTGCTGAGCTGAAGTATGGCGAACTCCCCAAGCTGCAAAAGGAGTTGGCTGAGGAAGAAGCCATCGCTGAAAAGAACAAGTCGGGCGATTCCCTGCTGCGGGATAAGGTAACCGAGGAAGAGATTGCACGGATTGTGGCTCGGTGGACGGGCATTCCCGTGAGCAAGCTCATGGAGGGTGAACGCGAGAAGCTGCTGCACCTGGAGGATGTGCTCCATCAGCGGGTCATCGGTCAGGATGAAGCAGTGACCAAGGTTTGCGAGGCCATTCTGCGCAGCCGCGCGGGCATTCAGGACCCCAACCGGCCTCTGGGCTCCTTCCTGTTCCTGGGCCCCACGGGCGTAGGCAAGACCGAGCTGGCCAAAGCGCTGGCACAGGCGCTGTTTGACGATGAAAAGAATATGGTGCGTATCGATATGTCCGAATACATGGAGAAATTCAGCGTATCGCGGCTGATCGGCGCACCGCCAGGATATGTGGGCTATGATGAGGGTGGCCAGTTGACGGAAGCCGTACGCCGGCATCCCTACTGTGTGGTGCTCTTCGACGAGGTGGAAAAGGCGCATCCCGACGTGTTCAACGTACTGTTGCAGGTGCTGGATGATGGCCGTATCACCGACAGTCAAGGGCGGACGGTGGATTTCAAGAATACCATCCTGATTATGACCAGCAACCTGGGCAGCGAGTACATCCTGGACGGCATCCAGAATGGCGAGCTCACCGAGGAAGCCCGTAGCCAGGTACAGCATTTGCTCAAGACCCACTTCCGTCCCGAATTCCTCAACCGGATTGACGAGATTGTGTTCTACAAGCCGCTGACCCGTGAGCAGATCGGTCACATTGTGGACTTGATGCTGGTGAACCTGAACCATCGTCTGGAGGATAAGCAGTTGCATGTCACGCTGACCCCCGCGGCGAAGGAACTGATCATTGACCAGGGCTTTGATCCTGTTTATGGCGCGCGTCCGCTCAAGCGGTACTTGCAGAGCCATGTGGAAACCCTGGTGGCACGCCGGATCATCGCTGCCGACGTTGCCCCTGGCACGACCATGCTGGTGGATGCCAAGGATGGTCAGCTGGTGGTAGAGTAATCAATACGGAGGAACTGCCGCCCCTCCGATCTATTCCTGGAAATTTTGACAGGCTGAGCTCTCTGCGCTGAAAGGTGCGGAGAGCTTTTTTCATATAAAATGCTGGCGTAAATTTTGCCATAGATGCGCATCGAGGCTGGATTTCCACGGGGAAGAAGCGTATAATAACAGCGTATACGCCATTTGATGTAAAACAAAAGGAAGGAATACTTGCTTGGAAACGAAATTGCTTGCCGCCAATGAGGAAAGCCTGGCCTGGGGTGCGGAACTCCTGCGCCGGGGAGAATTGGTGGCGTTTCCCACGGAGACGGTTTACGGGCTGGGCGCCAATGCCCTGGACAGCGCGGCGGTGCGCGAGATCTTTGCCGCAAAGGGGCGCCCGGCAGATAATCCACTGATTGTACATATTTGGGATAGGGAACAGCTTGCGCAGGTATGCCATGTGCCGCCCTTGGCGGAAAAGCTCATGGATGCTTTCTGGCCGGGGCCGCTGACGCTGCTGATGCCCAGGCGGGAGAGCATTCCGTTGGTGGTTACGGCGTCCCTCCCTACGGTGGCAGTGCGCATGCCTTCCCATCCGGTGGCTGCGGCACTGCTGAAGGCATGCAACGTGCCGGTGGCGGCGCCCAGCGCCAACCGTAGCGGTAAGCCGAGTCCCACCACGGCGCACCACGTGCTGGAGGACATGGATGGCCGGATTCCCCTGATTCTGGACGGCGGGGATTGCGAAGTGGGCGTGGAATCCACCGTGCTGGACATCTCCGGGGAGACGCCCTGCATTCTGCGGCCCGGTGGAATTACCAAGGCGATGCTGGAAACGGTGCTCCCACGGGTGGAGGTGGCCGGCAGCGTTCTTCGTCCCTTGCAGCCGGGAGAGAAGGCGCTTTCCCCTGGCATGCGCTATAAGCACTATGCGCCTGCAGGCGCGGTGACACTGGTGGAGGGGCAGGAAGCGCAGGTGGTAGCAGCCTGTCACAAGCTGTACCAGCAGGCCGAAGCGGCAGGACAGCGGGCCTGCATCCTTTGCTTTACAGAGCACATCCCGCAGCTGGCGGGATGCCACGTGGAAGCCCTGGGCAGCAAGGAACGGCCCGAGGAGGTGGCGCACAGGCTTTTTGCGCTGTTGCGTGAGATGGATGAGCAGGGGATGGAAGCCATTTTCAGCGAAGTGATGCCCCCAGAAGGGGTAGGTTTGGCCGTTATGAACCGTCTGGGGCGCGCGGCTGCTTTTCATACCGTGAACGCCGCGGAGATCCTGGAGGATTAACCGAAGCAGCTGCCATTTTTTTCAGGAAAACGTTGAATTTTACTTGACTTTTCCTTGCATTTATTATAAGATAGTCGATGGCATCAATAGCTCCGCTAGCCCCGGAAACTATTGAACAATTGCGAAGGTATGCGACCATCATACCAGCGCTTCACTTTTCCAACAGCCATTCGAGGAGGAAATACCTTTGAAGACTTTTATGCCGAAAGCTTCAGATATCGCACGTAAGTGGTACGTTGTCGATGCTGAGGGCCAGGTGCTGGGCCGTCTGGCCAGCCAGGTCGCCAACATCCTGCGCGGAAAGAACAAGCCCATCTATACGCCCAACATGGATACCGGCGACTATGTGATCATCATCAACGCGGACAAGGTGGTCATGACCGGCAAGAAGCTCGATCAGAAGATCTACTACCATCACAGCGGCTATGTGGGCGGCCTCAAGGAGACCAAGTACCGCAAGCTGCTGGCTGAGAAGCCTGAATTCGCCGTCCGCCACGCCGTGGTTGGCATGCTGCCCAAGGGACCTCTGGGCCGTCAGATGGCCAAGAAGCTCAAGGTGTACAGCGGCCCCGATCATGAGCATGCCGCTCAGCAGCCTGAGAAGTACGATCTGATTTGACGCGGAAGGAGAATTTCAAAATGGCGAAGGTTGATTATAGTGCTGTTGGCCGCCGTAAGAAGGCCGTGGCCCGCGTCCGCCTGGTTGCCGGCGATGGCAAAATCGTCATCAACAAGCGTGACATTGACAGCTACTTTGGTCTGGAGACCCTGAAGATGACCGTGCGTCAGCCCCTGGTGCTGACCAATGTGGGTAATTTCGACGTGCTGGTGAATGTGACCGGCGGCGGCCTCACCGGCCAGGCCGGCGCAATCCGTCACGGCATTGCCCGTTCCCTGTGCAAGGCTGATCCCGAGCTGCGTGGTGCCCTGAAGAAGGCTGGCTTCCTCACCCGCGATCCTCGTATGAAGGAGCGCAAGAAGTACGGCCTCAAGGCTGCCCGTCGCGCGCCTCAGTTCTCCAAGAGATAACAGGCCC
>USCR01000185.1 GCA_900553295.1 uncultured Eubacteriales bacterium
CCCGCCGCGAGAGCCTGGAAAACTACATCAAGCGCCTGGAGAAGCTGGAGGAGATTGCCAATAGCTTTGACGGCGTGGAAAAGTGCTATGCCATCCAGTCCGGCCGCGAGGTCCGCATCATGGTCAAGCCCGACGACGTTACCGACGAGGGCACCAAGATTCTGGCCAAGGAGATCGCCAAGCGTATCGAAAAGGAAATGGAATATCCTGGACAGATCCGCGTGAACGTGATCCGCGAAACCCGCAGCACGGAGTTTGCCAAGTAATTTCGGAAAAAAAGTTTACGCCGCGTTTCGAATTACGAAGCGCGGCGTTTTTTCTGCGCGGACGTATAAAAAGCGCCCGCTCCCCATCAGGAGATAGCGGGCGCTTTTCCTCGCAGAGCGTAACCGAAGGGCATTCCCCGCCGGGCATCAATCCTGCCCGTGGAAACGCTGCATGGCCTTGCGGATAGCGTCCTTGGCGGTGGCATCCTGCTCATGATCCAGCTGATAGGACAGGAACGCGGCCGCATGGCTGTTGCCCACCGCTGCCAGCGCGGTAGCGGCAGCCGCACGATGCTTGGCATCCGGATGGTGCAGAAGGGGGATCAACGCGTTCATGCAATCATCCCCGCCGATTTTCCCGGCAGCGTCAATGGCCATCATGGCAATATGCTCATCCTTATCTTCGAACAGCCCCGTTACTGCGGCAGCATTCTTCTTTGCAATGGCATGCTCAATTTTCTTTTCCTTGTTCCCAAACAACATAGGTTCCATCCTCCTCATTTTTTTGATTGGGGGAGCAGGCACCCCAAGGTGGCTGTTCTCCTTTGTCTATATTGGGAATTATAGGGCCGAAATGTGAATTCAATATGAAGTAATGCGTGAAGGAATGGTGAAACTTTTCCTTCCGAAAAAGCGGCGCCTTCTCTCCGCGCAAAAAAAGGGGGCGGGGGTTCCATGAAGGGGGACCCCCACCCCGGATGGTTCGGCCTTCATCGCGCCGCTTCCCTGCCTATCAGCGTGCGCACCACTTCCCCGGCCATCATCATGCCTGCAACGCCGGGCACAAAGCTCATGCTGCCGGGCGTACGGCTGGGCTGTCCATCGGCGCCCCGCGGCCGCAAGGGTTCCTCGGTGGAATAGCACACGCGCAGGTGCTCCACCCCCCGCTTCTTCAGCTCCCGGCGCATGACCCGCGCCAGGGGGCATCCCTGGGTACGTGAAAGATCGGTGACGGTCAACCGTCCCGGATCCATTTTGTTGCCCGTGCCCATGGCGCTGATCAGCGGAACCTGCAGCGCCTGGCAGCGAAGGGCCAGCTCCACCTTTGCGCTGACCGTGTCCACCGCATCCACCACGTAATCGTATTGCGCCAGGTCCACCTGATCCGCGGTCTGGGGCAAGTAGAAAAGCGCGTGGCACGTCACCCGGCAAAAGGGATTCACCCGGGCAATCCGCTCGGCCATGGCCTCCACCTTCAGCTGTCCCACCGTGTCCAGGGTGGCAACCAGCTGGCGGTTCAGGTTGCTCAGGCTCACGCGGTCCGCGTCAATCAGGTCCAGGGCACCCACGCCGGCCCGTGCCAGGGCCTCCGCCGCATGCCCGCCAACACCGCCCAGCCCAAACACCGCAACGCGCCGCCTCCGCAGCCGCTCCATCCCTTCCTGCCCCACCAGCATTGTCTCTCTGGAAAACATTTCTTCCCGCATGGTTCGCGCCTCCCGTCTTTGCCCTTCAGTATAGCCGTCCCCCCGCGCTCCGTCAAGGCAGCGGGAAATTCCGCTATTTCCTCCGCCCTGCCGGCATGTTCCCCTATCCTTTCGACCTGCAACTGTGGTATACTGCTATATGGATATCCAACGGGGAGGATCGCTATGGAAGCTATTCCTGTACTTATGACGCTTTCCGGCCGCGCTTACGGCGGTACCGTGGAGGAAGAGGAAGTGGTGGACCTGATGACCACCGGCCTGCTGTACCCCTTGAAGGAGGGCTGGAAGCTAACCTATACGGAAACCCAGCCCGATGACAACACCACCTCGGAGGTGACGCTGCTCATGGGGCACGACCGCGTGCTCATGTCCCGCTCGGGGGAGTATGGCTCCTCCATGGTCTTTCGCAAGGACCGGCGGTTCGAGGGCTCCTACCACACGCCCTTTGGGTCCCTGAGCATGGCCGTGTTTCCCACCCGGGTGGATGTGAACATGACCCGGGAGCATGGCACGGTGGTCCTGGAATACCAGCTGGACCTTCAGGGAAACTATGCGGCCATGCATGAGCTTCGCCTAACCTACGCCGCCAACACGGAGCAGCCCCCTTGCTCCTGACCCCTTACCGCCGGACGGTGCAGGCCCTGCTGCATGGCATCCCCGCCCTGCGCAAGCCCTTTCTGCGGCGCTCCCTGCGGCCGGACGCCCTTTTGACCACGGACCTGCCGCGGCTCACCGCGCCGGAAAGCCTGGCTTGGTTAATCGCCGCGCTGGAAGCCCAGGGTTGGACAGCCCTGCGCCAGGGCGATTACCTGGAGCTGACGCCCGGGCTGGTTCCTCCCGCGCCCGGCGGGCAGGTTTCCGCCGGGGCAGACCGTCCCGCGCTGCGTCGATTGTTCCACCTGCTGAACCGTCATCCAGCCCCCCGTGGAGATACCGCCTTCATTCTTGCCCTTCTCAAGGCGGAAGAGGCGGGAACCCCATCCCTGGAAAAGCTGTGCCAAACCCTGTGCCGGCAATGCGCCGTCTGCCTGCGTACCCACGAGCGTCTGCCCGGAGAATTGCTGCCTTACGTTCACCATATACTATCTGAGGAGGGAGAACCATGATCGTTACCTGCCTGGGGCACGCCAAATTCCTGCTGGAGCTGGACAATGGCCTGCGCATTGTCACCGACCCTTACGATGATCAGTCCGGCTATCCGGTAATGCCGGTAAACGCCGATGTGGTGCTGGTCAGTCACGGCCACCACGACCACAACGCGGTGGAAACCATTGGCGGCAATCCACGTATCCTGCGTGAAGCCGGCGTAACCACCCTGGCGCCTGATGTACGCGTCACCGCCCTCTCTGCGTATCATGATAACGTGCACGGGGCCAAGCGCGGAAGCACGCTGCTGTTCCTGCTGGAGGCGGAAGGGCTGCGGGTGGCGCATCTTGGCGACCTGGGGCATACGCTCACCGATGCCCAGCGCAGGACCCTGACCCCAGTGGATCTGCTGATGATCCCCGTGGGCGGATTTTACACCATTGATGCGCCTACGGCCCGGCAAGTGGCCGAGGACCTGCAAGCCCGGGTGATTCTCCCCATGCATTACCGCAACCAGTGGACCTCCGATTGGCCCATTGCCCCGTTGGAGGACTTTACCCGCCTGTATCAGGATGTTCCCCCGCCCATGCCCCTGTTGCGGGTCACCGCGCAGGATCTATCCTGCCAGCCCCATGTGGCCGTGCTGACGCCGCAGGTGTAAGAGGGAACAGACACGCCAGGCCGATGGTTTCGCCTTGCTGGCGCGGTTGCCGTATCCTTTTCAAAATTGCCTGCTCCTACGTGTGCATAGAAGTTTCCGCAGCGCCTGGAGACGGGATAAAGTTCCAGCTATGAATCAGTCCTTTCCCGCTGGCCAGGGGGCAGGGGAAATTCCGACTTCCCCCTATGCCCCCTTGCGCCGCAGCGGGCACGTTCCCTTGTTACTCGACCGACGGAGACCGTATCGGGCACGCACTTTGTATGGCACCTTAGCCGCGGCGCGTACCGCTACAAGGTAGCCTTGCCGTAGCGGCCCCTTGCCATCACTCCAGGGATAGACCGGCGCCCAAACGCCGGGGGAGGGATCAGCTGCGCCGAAGGCGACAGTGGCCCTCCCAGGGACGGAC
>USCR01000186.1 GCA_900553295.1 uncultured Eubacteriales bacterium
TTGGCCAAGATAATATGATTCTAGCTTCCCGCTACAAGAGACAAGACTGAACTGCACATTTCACTTTTGGCAAGTAACCATTGCTCATTTTTCGCATAATTTAATAATTTAATTGAAGGGACTGTTCCCCATGAAACAAAACAAGTATTTCCATCTGTTGCCCCTTCTCCTTGCAACTCTGCTTTTGTGTACCACCGCTGCCGTGGCCGCTACCAACTGGCAAGCACTCATGCGCCAGTCCTCCACCGCCGCCGTCCAGGCCGCCAACCAGCAAACCCCCGAAGGTCTTTCCCTTTCCGAAGATGAGCTAGCCTTGTACCGCCTGGGCTTTGCGCAAGGATACGACGCTGGCCAGGGCACAACCTCCACCGATTCGGATGAGCCCATGGTCTGGATTCCCGTTCACGGCGGGACCAAGTACCACGCCAAGTCCTCTTGCAGCAGCATGAAATCCCCCATGGAAGTTACTCTGTCCACAGCTCTGGAAAAAGGCTATGAGCCTTGCAAGCGTTGTAACCCCCCCACCAAATAAAAGGCACGCTATGTCCATATATTCAAAAGGAGGTTGCTTTCATGAAATTCCAGCGTCTAATTTCTCTGTGTTGTCTCCTGGCGTTCATCACACTGTGCGCACCTGTCAGCGCCCATGCCGCCGCACCGAAAATTGATTATTACAAAGGTGTCACGAAAGATTGGTCAACCGACACCATCGTCACTGTCATGCAATGTGAAATTCCTTCCAGTATGAAGCTTACCGAGGCGGAAAAGAATATCTATCGTGTAGGTTTTGGCGAAGGTTACGATTACGGTTATGAAACGTTTGTGACTGGAACCATGGAGCAGCTCGCGCAGGAAGGATTAACCCCGCCGAACGCTACCCAGATCTTTGCGCAGTATAAAACCGATACCTTTTCCATTTTGCTTCCCATGACCTGGAACGTGGGAACACGTACCTCCTATCAGCAAAATGATCAAGAGCTCGAACGTGTTTTTGCGGATTATTTTATAGATTATTCGGATATGGTATTGATAGGCTCTACCCCATGGGGAGGTATGATTCATATTACACAAGACAAAGATTTTAGCTACGCTCCTTTCATGGCTAAATTTACCAACGACGAAATTCAACTGTCCGAATATGCTTTTTCTAAAATTGAGCAGCAATATGCTATTGGCGAATCGCTTGAACTGAAAAATATGAGTTTCACCAGTCTGAACTGTTCCCAGGCTACTTTCCTTATTTGTAATGCAATCATGGATTATACCGATTCTGGTACTGATGCTGATGCTTATCTGCTCAGCGCATATCTATTAACTAACCCAGGTTCTGATCCATCTTATTTTGACTTCTATATTGACTATGTATCGGACTATGCATTCACAGAGGAAGACATTGCACAGTTTCAAGACATTCTTCTGTCTATCCATTTTGAAGAAAACGTTCTGTTCTCCTAGGAGGTCCCCCCATGCCCAAGAAACAAAAAGACGGCCGCTACCGCGCCAAGGTAACGCCCGCCCCCGGTGAAAAGCCCGTTTATGTCAGCGCCCGTACCCTTCGGGAGTTGAACGAAAAGAAACAGTATGTCCTCACTCACTACCGGGACGGCCTCAAACCCCGCGACATTACCTTCCATGACCTGGTGGTGGAATGGTTCGAGGTCATCAAGCGCCCGCGCATCCGCTCCCGCAGCACCCTGCAAAACTACCGAAATATCATCAATGCCCACGTTTTGCCCTATTTCCCGCCCCAGCAGCTGCTCCGGGCCGTGCGCCGGGCCGATCTCCAGCGCTGCCTGGACGCCTGCGCGGGCATGTCCAGCATCATCGGTTCCCTCACCCGCTCCGTGCTGGTGCATGCCGTTCGCTATGCCCTCACGGAAAACCTGCTGGACGTGGACATCTCCGCCGCATTGATGCTCCCCCAGTCCTCCACCGCCCAGGCCAAAACCGCCTTCACCCCCGAGGAGGAGGAGCGCCTTCTTCGCACCGCCGCTTCCTCCCCGGACGGCCTGATGATCTACCTGCTCTATTACCTGGGCTGCCGCCGTGGGGAAATGCTGGGCCTGCAGTGGGGCGATTTCGACTGGCACACCCGCATGGTGCACATCCAGCGCTCTGTGGATTTCAATACCGGCAAAAGCAGCGTCTCCACCCTGGGGCCCACCAAAACCTCCACCGGCGACCGCTGGGTGCCCGTCCCCGACGACCTGGCGGAGATCCTGCTCCCCCTGCGCGGCCTGCCGCAAACCCTGCTCATCTCCGACCAGGGCGCTCCCCTCACCTCCAATAAATTCCGTACCCGCTGGGCGCACCTGATGCATGCCGCCGGTTTCCTGCACCTCAGCCCCCGCTATGAAGCCCGCCGCGCCGCCGCCCTGGAAGCAGGCAAACCCTGCAAAGCCCCCAATATCTCCTATGACTACGATGCCGACATCACCCCCCACTCCTTCCGCCATAACTACATCACCTGCTGCGTCACCGCCGGCATCCCCGCCGAGGTCACCATGCGCATCGTAGGCCACCGTGACTACTCCACCACCATCAACATCTACACCCACCTGCAAAACGAGCAAACCAAGCGCGCCGCCGTCTCCCTCTCCGGCGTACTCCGTTCCGCAGGTTGCCAAAAAGTTGCCAGTATTCCACAACCCTGAAATGCGCATCTCCTGCAATGCCTTATATTTCAAGGCATTTATAAAATGCTTGATGTGTTTCGCTCTTTACTCCTACAAAAACGCAAACCCTTCCTGCTGCCCTGGCACCATTACGGGCAACGCACTGGATGGCCTGCAGGAAAAAGTCTGCGTGCAGGTCAAGCGCGTGTATGACAGCTGCCTGCAGCAGGAGCAGCTGGATGACAAGATTGTCACCATTACCAGCTATGCCCAGGTGGTAAACAACTGCTGCAATAGCTGCTGCTCCGATGCGACGGAAACTACTACCCCCACCTCAGCACCCGTTCCCCCCATCACCTTTGAAAGCTGCCGTTCCACAACCACGGAAGGCGTCATTCGTAACCTGTCCGTAGACCGGCTCTGCGACCGTCCCTGCTTTGCCCGTGTCCGCGCCACCATTGACGTACCCATCGACATTCTGTTTGTGGACAGCCGCTGCGTGGAGTACATCGGCAAAGGCGTGGTCTCCGTGGACCGGGACGTGCTGCTTTCCATCCCCGACGAGTCCATCGTGCCCTATACCCTGGAGAGCATGGTCAGCGCCATCTGCGTATCCGGTCAATATCTGGGCGACAACCGCTTCAAGATGACCGTGTGCGTTACCATCATTCTCAAGGTACTGGCAAACGTGGAAATTCTGATTCCCAGCTACGGTTTCTGCCCCATCCCGCCCTGCGAAGAGTTTGCGGAGAACGTGTGCGACGCCTTCCAGGCTACGCAGCACAAGGAAATTCTCGTTGTCTTTTCCTATAAATTCTTGTATAATAAAGTGTAATGTTGCGCAGCTCTTTGTGCTCTATACGCCGATCATCGATTCCCCGTTGTTGTCGCGGCCCTGGTGCCCTCCTTGCGCCATCGCTGTGGCATGGGGAATGTGGAGGGAACTAGCTATGCAAGATAATTCTGCTCTGGATGCACTGGAGGAAGAGCGTTCTCGCTTATTGATTGTTGATGATTCCGAGTTGAACCGCGCACTGCTTGCAAATATCTTTCAGCAGAGTTATGAAATTCAGGAGGCTGAAAATGGCCGGGAAGGACTGGCGCGTTTATGTCCTGTAATAATATGTAAGGACGAACAGAAATCCCTGTGTGTCA
>USCR01000187.1 GCA_900553295.1 uncultured Eubacteriales bacterium
CAAAATGGATGAGAAACGGCAGCAGGAACAGCACACCGACCACGGCCTGCCGCCGGGAAAGGGTAAGCCCTCGTCTTTTCATTTACCCAGCCTCCTTAGGTGAGCGGGGCAGGGACAGATGTCCCTGCCCCGTCCGGCGCCGTTGCCTTTACTCGATCGTGGACAGAAGCTCGTTATACTGGGCGTCCGCGTCGGCCAGGGCCTGCTGCGGGTCCGCGCCCATGAGAATGACCTGCTGGATTGCGTCAAAAACAATGGTATCCATCTGCATAATTTCCACAGCCGCCTTGGGCTTGGCGTACTGCATGTCCTGCAGCACGATACGATAGTTCTCATTGGTATCAAACCACGGGTCGTTTACCATATCGTTGCGCACGCCCAGGCCGACTTCCGCCTTGGTATAGGCCATCTGCTCGTCGTAGGAAATGACATGCTGAATCAGCTGCCAGCTCTCATCCTTGTGGGGCGCCATGGTGGGAATGACACACACGCGGCCGCCCAGGGGAATCTGCGGCGTCACGTCCTCCGAGGGCATGGGAATGGTCGCCACGCCATAGTCCAGCTCGGGATATTCTTCCCGCCAGGTGCGGAAGTTCCATTCGCCGTCCAGCATCATGGCCAGTTTTCCGCTCACAAAGCCGTTGGTAATCCGCTCCACAGGGGACACCTGCAGTTCATTCACCAGCATATCCCAGTACTCCAGCGCCTTCACGCCGGCCTCCGTGCCAAAGCCGGAAGAGCCATCCTCCAGTTGATACTCTCCGCCATACCCCCAGAAAATGGGGCTGAAAGCATGCAGGGTCCAGTGAGCATCGGGGGTCATGCCGATTTCAAAGCCATAGACTTCCACATTGCCATCCGCATCACGCTTGGTCAGCGCCACAGCGGCATCCGCAAGCTCCTCCAGGGTTTTGGGGGGATTTTCGGGGTCCAGCCCCGCGTCCCGGAACATCTGCTTGTTATAGATCAGGTGAATGGAGTTGCCTCTCACGGGGAAACCATATGTTTTGCCGTCCACCACCAAAGGTTCCATCTCCGATGCAATAATGGCATCCTTCGCCTCCTGGAAGCCCGGCATGTCATCCAGGGGCATGATGATACCGGCACGGGCCATATCGGCCACATACATGGTATCCACCTGCAGCACGTCCGGGGCGGTACCGGCGGCGATCATGGTCAGCAGCTTTTGCTGAATCTGCGTGTTGTCGCCAACTTCCTCGGTTACGTTTACGTTAATGGACGTTGCCTGGGTGAACCGTTGGCAGGATTCCTCGTACGCCGGGGTACGGCGGGCATCGCCCGCAATCCAGTACTCCAGGGTTACGTTACCTTCCCCCAGGGCGGTGGCGCACAGCCCGCACAGGAGCATCGCGGCCAGCAAACAGGACAGCAGCTTTTTCATTTCAAGAACCCTCCTTTTATATTTCACGCGCTCAGGCACGTGATATTTCCTCAGTCCACCAGAATGTCCCGGGACAGGCGGCCCTGAATAGGCGCTTCACCGGGGAAAGACACGCTAAAGCCCTTGGGTGCCAGGCGCACGCCATTGCAGTCCCGGGTACGCAGGTCAAAATTCACGCATACCACCGTTCCGTCGGAGAAGGTTGCCCGGTGCACCTGGAAATCCGGGGTAACGAATTCGTGGCTGACCATTTCACACAGGGCCGTGCGTGCATGCAAGCGTCCCAGCAGCTGGGCGCACTGACCAATCAGCGGCTTCAAATCCTCCCATTGCTCATAGATGAACGACCAGCTGGAAGGCTGTGCGCTAAGCAGATCGTGGAGCACATGGTTCACATGGTCCTCCCGGCCAAAGGGCTGTCCATGCTGCCAGTAGCAAACCACCGCGTCATGATAAACCAGGTTGAACAGCGGGACCATCATGCCAAAGTCTGCGGACTCCGCGCCATGATTCAAGCCGACTGCGGCCCCGGGCATCCCCTCAAAGAAGGTGGCAACGGGCACCGCCCAGTCCACGCCTGCCTCGGCGCCCACAACCCAGCCCTGGTCTGCCAGCTCATCGAGAATGGCCCGCTTATAACGGCGGTCATCAGAGCGCGTCATGGGGTGCTCCGGGTCATAGCACTCATACATGGGGGCGGAGGTGGTGGTATCCAAATAGTAGGAGTTGACGGCCGTATGGTCCTTCACCTGACCGATAGTGCGCTTGGCCAGCTCCACCGCCTGGGAAGAGCATACCAGGCGGCACAGTCCACCATCCCAAATGCCGCCCAGCTGTACGGTACCGTCGGGATGCTTCATGGTCAGCCGCTCATCATAGCTGGGGGAATCAGGGTAAATATCCTGATAATTGTCGTGGAGCGAAAAAACATAACCGGCGTCCACCGCTTTGCGGCTGGCACGCGCCAGTCCCTCCGCGCCACCCGCGCCTTCCGCCGGCGGCCACATGTCAATGTGCTCCCGGTCATAGCCCGCGCGGTTCCATCCACCCAGCAGAATCAGCGCCTTTTCCATGCCCATTTCCTGCAGGTCGTCTACGATCTGCCCCACCTGATCAAAGGTGGTATGTACGCAGGTGTAGCCATCCAGCACGGGCTCGGACCAGGAGCGCAGGCGCGGCTCGTCCCGCCGGTGGGTATAGATATAAATTTTCAGGTCCGGCGCTCCGAGCATGCCGGCCACCGCAGGATTTTTCTCTATCTTTTCCCGCAGGGATACATAGCGCCCGGATGCCTTTACACATTCGCGGTAGCGCTTTGCCATGCCCACATAGCCGTTTTCCACCAGTGCCACGGACATCTGCCGGGAATATCCCAGCGCACCGCGGCTGGCGCGCCAAATAGGCGTCAGGGAAGAATACCGCTCCCCGGGAAGATCTCCCTGATGATTGTCCACAGGGTCGCCTGCCAGGTCAAAAACTGCATTGCCTGCCACGCGCAGCGCCATGTCCACCGCCTCCGGCAGATAGCACATGACGCAGGAGCCTCCCTGGCTGGCGCCAAACCAGGTCATATTCAACCCGCAGAACTCAAAGGGAATGACTTCGTTGATATCCGCGATATTTTTCCAGGTATTATGGCGGAAGCGCATAAAGCCGTCATCCAGGCGCGAAGGGATCAAGGTTCCTTGCTTATGCGGCACCACCACATACCCTCCCTGCAGGCCACTGTTCACGCGCAGCATGTGGGCCGGGTACTCGATGGATTCCAGCTCTCCATCCCGGCGCAGCTCTGTCATGGTAAGCGTCAGTTCTGCATCGTTCAGCTGGAACTCTGCACGGAAGCTGTATCTGGGCAAGTCATACTCTGCATAGGCCGCGCCGTCGCTGGTCCGTCCCACCCGGGAAGGTGCGCCAATGGTCATACGCTCACCGTCGCGCATGGTGACCCATCCCGGTACGCCGCCACCCCAGACAACATTCCGGGCTTTGTCCACCAGGGCTGCCGCACCGTTATCCATAATCCGGATAATCCATCGCTCTCCTACCTGTTCGTACCGCATGCTTCTACGCCTCCATTTTTGTACTAATAAGATATCACTTATCAGATATCAGATGATTAAGGATACAAAGCCCTTTTCTCATCCATAGGCTTTCGTCTGTTCAGGGATGGAGCATACTTTTCCATCCTACAAAGCTTTTGAGCACCGCAGCCCGCAGGGCCTCCTGATCCTTCTTTTCAAAAGCTTCCAAGATTTGATAATGATCCTCAACAGCCTGATCGGGTATATTGCTCATGGATTTCTGAATCGAAGCCTCAAAAAGCT
>USCR01000188.1 GCA_900553295.1 uncultured Eubacteriales bacterium
CCCTTGCCATTCTGGTCAAGCGCCATCAGGAGATCGCCACCTTCAAGCCCGAAGGTTTCTGCACCCTGACGGCCTCCTTCGTGGATTATGAGGGGCAGTGGTTCCGGGAGGGGCTGGACCCTGACACCCATATTCCCCACAAAGCCCAGGCACAGGCCATCGCCGCGCAGGTGCAGGGGCAGACCGGCCGGGTGCTCTCCGCCGAAACCACCCGCAAGCGGGAGCCTCCGCCCCAGCTCTACGACCTGACCAGCCTGCAGCGGGACGCCAACCGCTACCTGAACTTTACCGCAGACAAAACCCTGAAACTGGCCCAAAGCCTCTACGAGACCCACAAGGCCCTGACCTATCCCCGCACGGACAGCCGCTATCTTCCCGACGACATGATTCCCCGGGTGGTGCAGGCCATGCGCCTATTGCCGGAAAGCTACCAGAAGCTGGTGCCCGGCGCGCTGCCCCAGGGGAAGCTGCCGGTCACCAAGCGGGTTTTTGACGCCAGCAAGGTCACCGACCACCACGCCCTGCTGCCCACCACCCGCCGGGCGGACCTGAGCAAAATGAGCGCCGAGGAGCGGCAGCTGTGGGACCTGGTGGTCCGGCGGATGCTGGCGGCGTTCTATCCCCCCTGCGAATACGACGCCACACGGGTCATCACCCAGGTGGGCGAGCATACCTTCCGTACCACCGGCCGGGTGGTGCTGCAAAACGGCTGGCGGGATGTGCAGCCCCTGGAAACCATGCCCCGCAAACGCAAAAGCAAGGACGAGGCGGAGGACAAGGCGCTTCCTCCCTTGCAGGCAGGCGATACCCGCACCGTAGCCAAGGCCGAGGTGAAGGAGGACATGACCAAGCCCCCCGCCCAGCACACCGACGCCAGCCTGCTCTTGGCCATGGAAAACGCCGGCAAGGAGCTGGAGGACGAGACCCTGCGGGAGCAAATGAAGGGCAGCGGCATCGGCACCCCTGCCACCCGGGCGTCCATCATTGAGCGGCTGGTACAGGTGGGCTATGTGCAGCGCAAGGGAAAAACGCTCCTGGCCACCCCCAAGGGCATTGCGCTCATTGGCATCATGCCCGCGGAGATTGCCTCCCCGGAAACCACCGGGCGCTGGGAAAAGGCCCTGGACGAGATCACCACCGGCAAGCAGGACCCGGCCCGCTTCATGGAGGGCATCCGCAGGCTCAGCGCCTTTCTGGTGCGCTACGCCCGGGAGAATCAAAAGCCCGCGCACTTCCCCGAGGACGCCCGGCAAAAAAAGTTCCGTGCCCAGCAGGCCCAGCGGCGGGTATCCCAGGCCAAGGCGGTGGACGGCGTGGTTTGTCCCCTGTGCGGTCAGGGCAAGGTGCTGGAGAGCCAGCGGAGCTTCTTCTGCTCCCGGTTGGAGGAAGGCTGCCATTTCACCCTGTGGAAGGATACCCTCACCCGTGGCGGCGGCCCGGAACTCAACGCCCGTCTGGTAGCGTTGCTGCTGGCGCACCGGGCCCTTCAAGGCAGCACGGGTACCATTGTCCTGACGGAAAACGGCAGCATTGCCTTTATTCCGCAAGGGCAGGATCACCCCAGCGTGCAGCGCTCCCTGCGCTGGGAAAAGAGCGGCGCTTGAGCGCGTGCCCGGGAGCAAGGGCCATCAAGAAACGTATTCAATACATCGGAAAGGTAGGCGACCTTTATGTCCTTTATGCTGCGGCCCTATACCGCGCCGGACTTTTCAAAGGAGGATTTGCACAACGCTCCACAGGCTGTTTTCCTCCCCGCGCCCCAGGACGGCGTAGCACCCATGGGTTATCACGCCATGAGCATTTTCCCGGAATATTTTCATGTGGGGGACGCCTGGCTGTTGGCGGAGGACAGCCGCATGGATTGCGTGGCCGTGCTGGAGGCCGGGCATATTGTGGTGCGCGAGTTCCGCCTGCTGAAGGCAGGTGACCTGGTGGCCATGGGCCGCACGGAAAACGGCCAGGAGGGAGTATATGTCCACCCCGATGGCTTTGGCGAGCGTCACAGCCAGGGGGATGTATTTGCCTTCCGCCAGGGACGCTCCCGGGAAACGGCCTTTTCCCGGGACTATGACGAACTGTATGAGCTGCTCCGCCACGAACGTACCAACGGCAAAATCGTATGGGTCATGGGGCCGGCCTTTGCCTTTGACCATGACGCCCGGCAGGCGTTCTCCGGTCTGATTGAAAAGGGGTATGTGCACGCGGTGCTGGCCGGGAACGCGCTGGCCACCCATGACCTGGAAGCCGCCTACCTGGGCACGGCGCTGGGACAGAACATCTACACCCAGGAAAGCCAGCCCAACGGACACTACAACCACCTGGACACCATCAACCGGGTACGCGCCTGTGGCTCCATCCCCGCTTTTCTACAGGAAGAGCACATTCAGGACGGCATTATTTACACATTGGAGAAGAAGGGTGTACCCTACGTGCTGGCGGGGTCCATCCGGGACGATGGCCCGCTGCCCCCTGTGTATGGCAATGTATATGCTGCCCAGGACGCCATGCGCAACCAGGTACGCACAGCCACCACGGTGATTTGCATGGCCACGGCGCTGCACACCATTGCCACGGGGAACATGACGCCCTCCTATCGCGTACTGGCTGACGGTACGGTACGGCAAGTGTATTTCTACTGCGTGGATATTTCCGAGTTCACGGTGAATAAGCTCAGCGACCGGGGAAGCCTTTCCGCGCGCGGGATTGTGACCAACGCGCAGGACTTCATTGTGAACCTGAACAAAGAGCTGTCCCGGGACATGTGAAGTGCATAGGACATAGAAAACAGAGGCGGTTGCGCAGACGGGAGATTCGCAACCGTCTCTGTTATTCTTTTGGGGAAATCGAAAAATTGTTTTGAGCACATGAGGCAAAGTAGGAGCCTTCTGAAGCGAATAGCGGCTCCCCCCAAATGAGTCCAGGGGGCGATGGGAAAGCCCCCTGGTCGCCTCCGAAGAACCGAAACCCTCTGTGAAGCAGGAAAATGCAAGGAACGCCTTTCCCTCGCCTTCCATTGCGGCACGCAGCAAAGGGCGGCCACGGGAAAACCCGCAACCGCCCCTTGCTGCTTAATCCAGGAATTCCTCCCGCAGGGTTACGCCGAAATCCTTGGCGATGGCCCGCAGGTTGTCGTCGGAAATGGTCTGCTTGATGCCCTGACCCATGCTCATGGCCTTGACATAGATCTCCGCGGCCTTTTCAATGGTGTGCATCAGCCCGAAGGTGATGTCGAAGTCCGGGCCGGAGCAGAACAGGCCGTGATGGGCCCAAACCGCCGCGTCAAACTCCTTCATCAGTTCGCTGGTGGCCATGGCGATGTCCGCGCCGAGCGCCTGTTCGATCTCCATCACGCTTTCGGGCGTAAAGAAATGCTTGCGCCCATCCAGCAGGGAGCGAAACTCGACGCCATCTTCCCGAATGCGGTTGGTCCCGGCGAGGCTAAACACCTGGAAGCCTCCGCTGTCGGTTAGAATGGGCCGATCCCAGCCCATGAAGGCATGGAGCCCGCCGGCTTCGCGCACAAGCCGGTGGCCGGGGCGCTCAAACAGATGATAGGTATTGGCAAGGCAGATCTGGGCGCCGACTTCTTTGAGATCGCGCGGGAGCATGGCCTTTACGGTGGCCTGTGTGCCAACCGGCATATAGCAGGGCGTTTCGATCACGCCGTGCGGGGTATGCAGGCGGCCCAGCCGCGCGCCGGACTGCTTGCAGGTTT
>USCR01000189.1 GCA_900553295.1 uncultured Eubacteriales bacterium
TGGATAAACTCCTTTTCATGGGCATTACGGGCCTTTAATCCATCCAACACGCGCTGGGCATAATCACTCATGGGACCAATACTCCTTTCAAGGGTGTGCGTCCTTGCACACCGGCTTTCATAAAGCCATAGAATAAAAATATTTTACTTGTTCATGGCTCCGGATGCAAGTTTTTCTCTGCGTTTCTTATGTTTTTCTTGCAGGGACTATCTGCTAAGCGCCTCCATGCGCGCCTCCCGCGCTTCCGGATCATCCAACACCAGCACCTTGGTTCCCCGCTCCAGGTGCGTCCAAATCCAGTAGGCATTGATGGTGTATGTCTCATCCGTGCGGTAATCCATGCGCACGCAGCCTTCCGATGCTTTCCATCCCAATTCCTCCAGCTGTTGGGCAAAGCCGCCCTGGGATGCGGTCCTGAATCCCAATTGATGCATCAGGTTTCCACCGTCAATGCGTATGGGGTAGCGGTACGTGAAGCCCTTGCTTTCAAAAGCAATCATGCGGTCTGTCGTCAGGAAGGCTCCCGCCCGCGTCTCCCGGAACAGTTTGTTCTCCGCCATAAGGCCGGTGCTTACACGCATTTTGCCAATGAGCGTGCCATATTCGTATACCCGCAGCTCCTGATTTGGCTTGTCAATGACCACGCCGTAGTGCTCAAAGGGACGCACCACCATCAGCCGGTCACTGGGCACATAGCCGCGAATGTACGCGCCGTCCTCGTGGCGCCATACGCCTACCAGGGTGAAATTTTTCCCTGTCTCCAGCACCTCCAGGCCCTGGGATTGCCCATGCACCGTTCCCAAAACGGCACTCTTGGTGCTTGGTTCCTCATAGATTTTCTGATGATCGGTGGCCTCGATGTCCACCGCCACCAGTGGGGCATACAGCTTTTCCAGCAGCTCATCCGGATCATCGCTGCCGGGCAGCAGCTCCCCGGTCAGGTAAATGGTTTCCTCCGGCGGCGCTCCCGCCTCCACATACAGCGGGAACGTAAAGACACGGTCTTCCTGCTCCTTGCGGTAAACGCTGCACCAGTAAATGCCTGGCTCCACCCGCCCCTCAGCGGTTTCCCCCTTCCACGGAATGGAAAACATGCCTTGATTCGCGATGGATTTCCGCACGGATACCACATGCTCCGTCCGATCCGCATCGGCAAAAATGCTCAGCACCACTTCACTCTTGCCGCTGACGCCGCAGTCCACCATCCAGCTCTCCCGCTGGTCCAGGTAATATGTTTCGCTTCTGGGGAGGGCATATTCCAGCACCGCCTCCGCGCCACCGATGCGCACGCCGGTTGTTGCCTCCAGATATCCTCCATCCGCCGTCCACAGCTGCGCGGTTAGCGTGGCACTGCCGGACATCAGGGGCATTCCGCAGTAGGATAGGGCTTCGTAGGGCAGCGTAACCTGCCCAGGATTAACCGCCAAGTTGCTCACCACAGGCTGCTGCTCTCCATAGCCGTCGGTAACCCCCACCGTTAACACGCCGGACGCTGGAACCTCCACCACGATTTGCGCCGTCTCAAAAGGATGCAGCGTACCGGACGCCTGCACAGAAAGGGATTCCGCCACCGCGCAGCCCATTAGCAACAGGGTTGCCAGGATTGTCCCCATCCAAACCCGCATACGTTTCCCTCCGTTTTCCATGGCCTTTCATATCCGTTAGACGGTGCAGGCTATGCATTTGGTTCATGCTTGGAAAAAGGTGTGAAAAAAGGCGTCCATGGGCTCTACCCATGGCGCCTGCAAAAACAACCTCACATCGCCGCAATCACACGGTCCAGCAAACCGCGGAAAGTATACTTCACCCGTTCTGCCGTCTCCATGACTTCCTCATGATTCAGGGGCTGATCCAGGATGCCCGCCGCCATGTTGGTAATGCAGCTCACGCCAAACACACGCAACCCGCAGTGCCGGGCCACAATGGTTTCCGGCACGGTGGACATGCCCACCGCGTCCGCGCCCAACACCCGGGCCATGCGGATCTCTGCGGGCGTCTCAAAGCAGGGACCATTGAACCAGCAATATACGCCCTTTTGCACCTGCACGCCCATTTCCCCGGCACACCGCTCCGCCAGAGCCACCAGCTCCCGGCTGTACGCCTGGCTCATGTCCGGAAAGCGCGGGCCAAAGGCATCCAGGTTCTCTCCCCGCAGGGGATTCATGCCTGAGAAATTGATGCAATCGGTAATCAGCATCAGGTCTCCCGGATGGAAGGCCAGGTTCACGCCGCCCGCCGCATTGGTAACAATCAACGTCTTGACTCCCAGCAGGGCCATCACCCGCACCGGGAGGGTTACCTCCTTCAGATCATACCCCTCATAGGCATGGAAACGGCCCTGCATCATGCATACCCGCTTGCCGTGCAGCGTTCCGGTTACCCAGCGGCCTTTATGTCCCGGCACCGTGGAGCGCGGGAAACCGGGAATATCCGCATAGCTGATGGCCCGGGCTTCTTCCAGGGCCTCCACATAGTCCCCCAGGCCGCTGCCCAGAATGATGCCGACGTCCGCGCCGCCCACCGCCTGGCGAATGGTATCCGCGGCGGTCTGTATCTTTTGCATGTATTCACTCATGTCCGCGTATCCTTTCGTCAATACAGTTCCCGCAGGAAAGACGTTGCCCCAAAGCGCTGGGGAAGCCCCAGAAATTCCGCCACCGTGGCAGCGATATCCGCATAGGTGGCGCGGGTTCCCAGGTCTACCAGCTTTTCCATACCCGGGTACCATACCAGCAGCGGAATGTACTCCCGGGTATGATCCGTGCCCGGAAAGGTGGGATCGCACCCATGATCCGCGGTAATGATGAGCAGGTCCTCCGGGCCCATAAGCGCCTGAATCTCCGGCAGCTTTCCATCGATATAGGCCAAGGCGTCCGCAAAGCCCTGGGCGTCGTTACGATGGCCATAGAGCATATCGGTGTCCACCAGATTGGTAAACACCAGGCCCTGGAAGTCCCGGCGCATGTAGTCCATCCACGCGTCAATGCACGCAGGGTTCCCCGCGGCATGGTTACTGCCGGTCAAGCCGCGATGGTAGAAAATATCCTCGATTTTCCCCACCCCCAGGCATTCCATGCCGGCTTCCTTCACCGCGTCCAAAAGGGTGGGGCCAAAGGGCTCCACAGAGTAGTCCCGCCGGCCCTTGGTGCGGATAAAGTGTCCCGGTGTTCCCACAAAGGGCCGGGCAATCACCCGCCCCACCGTATGGTCTCCGGTCAGCTGTGCCCGGGCAATCTCGCACATGTGGTACAGCTCCTCCACGGGAATGATATCCTCGTGGCACGCAATCTGGAATACGCTGTCCGCAGAGGTGTACACAATTGGATAGCCCGTGCGCATATGTTCCTCGCCCAGCTCATCCAGGATTGCCGTACCCGATGCCGGCTTGTTGCCCAGGGTCTTACGGCCAATGGCCTGTTCAAAGGCGTCCATGACTTCCCGGGGAAAACCATGGGGATAGGTGGGAAAGGGTTTTTCCAGCCGCAGGCCGGCAATCTCCCAGTGGCCGGTGGTGGTGTCCTTGCCCGCGCTCTTTTCCAGAGCCCGGCCATAGGCGCCCTTGGCCTGAGGGTCGGCAGGATAATGCGTGCCCTGAATCTGGCCCAGTCCCAGGCGCGCCAGGTTGGGCAACTGCGGGTGGCATGCGTCCACCACATGTCCAAAAGTACACGCGCCCACATCTCCGTATTTATCCGCATCCGGCAGATA
>USCR01000190.1 GCA_900553295.1 uncultured Eubacteriales bacterium
TACTTTCCCGCGCGGGGAAAGTACCTCGTCCGCCCGCAGGCGGACGAAACCTCCCACAGCTGGGGTTCAAAGCAGAAAATCTTTTCCACCGCGTCAAAAAACCCCCATCCATTCCCCCTCAAACCCATTCCTTCCCTCAATACGTCAACCACCGGCGTTGACTTTTTCGCGTGCGCTGCGCCGGTAACAAATCACAGCGCATGCCCCGGCGAAAAAAATCCCCGCTGTACTGCCGCATCCGGCGTCGGCTGGCAAAATAATCCCGTAACACAGCAAACATATTCCCTTCCTCCCTCGCGTAACGATGGCTTCGAGGATATTATACGAACATTAGTTCTCTATGTCAAGGGGGGAGAACAAATTTTCTGACTTTTTCGGACAAAGTTTGCGCGCCGCTTCGACAGGCCCATTTCCAAAGAATGACTATACTGGGTGGCGTCATGAAAGGGGGCGGCCCATGAGCGTCAGTGTGGAAATTTTTGTGGGGGTGCAGGCCGTCAGCGGCTTTTGCCTGCTGGTGGCGCTCAGCCACCTTACGGCCCGGGGACGTCCACCCTATGGACGGCTGGGGCTTTGTGCCCTTGGAGCCGCCGGCATGACGCTGCTGCTGCTATGCTTTGGTAATCCTTCCGCCGCGGGACTGGGCGCGGTGATGATGAACCTGCTGGTTCCCTTTGCGGCCCTGGGCAACTTGCCGCGCATGCGCCGCGTCCGGGCTGCCGGAGCCTATCTGCTGCTGAATCTGCTGCTGGAAGGGTGCCTGCGGGTACTGTACAGCGCCGGGCTTCCCGCGCTCCCGGCGGTGCTGCTGGCCTCGGCGGTGACCCTGCTGCTGCCCGGCCTGGGGCAACGTATGCGGCCCCTTCCGGTGACCCGGGTGGAAGTCCGCTGGCGGGGACGGAGCGTGTGCCTCAGCGCGCTGGTGGATAGCGGTAACCTCCTCCGGGATGGCATTACCGGGCTGCCGGTGGTGGTCTGCTCCCAGCAGGCGCTTTCTCCCTTGCTCCCACGCATGTATCCGGGCATGCTGCCGGAGGGCTTCCGCTACCTGAGCGTGCGCACCGCTGCCGGTGGGGCGCTGATGCCCTGCTTCCGCCCGGAAGGTGTGCGCCTGCTGGGGAACGGTGGCTGGATACCCGTGGAAGCCGTGGTGGGGCTGACGGTGGACGGGTACAGCGGTTTCCAGGCCCTGGTACCCGCGGCCTTAACCCGGGAAAGAGCATTCCCCGTACCGGCCCCCGCCCCCGCAGGCATGTCCCGCCGGGAAGGCTTGTAAGATAGAGATAAAACAACGCTGCCCGTGGCCATGCCCCGTGACAGCGCGAAGAAGCAAGGAGGAAACAGCATGGCGCTTACCTTTCGTCTGTACGCCCTTGCACGGAAGCGGCTGGAGGAAATGCTCCAAAACCTCTCCAGCCAGGAGCTGTACTACATCGGCGGCCCGGACCCGCTGCCCTCGCCCCTGAGCCACGAGGAGGAACTGGCCCTGGTGGCCCGTCTGCCCGAGGATGACGGTACTGTACGCGCAACGCTCATTGAGCGAAACCTGCGCCTGGTGGTGTTTATTACCCGCAAGTTTGAGAACACCGGCATTGCCCTGGAGGACCTGATCTCCATTGGCACCATTGGCCTCATCAAGGCCGTGAACACCTTCGACCCCGCCAAGAAAATCAAGCTGGCCACCTATGCCAGCCGCTGCATTGAAAACGAGGTGCTCATGTTCCTGCGCCGCAACAGCCGCACCAAGCTGGAGGTGAGCCTGGATGAGCCCCTGAAAACCGACTGGGACGGCAACGAGCTGCTCCTCAGCGACGTGCTGGGCACCGAGCCGGACATCGTCTACCGCTCCATGGAGGAGAATGCCGAGCGGCAGATGCTCTTTGCGGCCCTGGGCCGCCTGTCCCCCCGGGAGCAGAAGATCATGACCCTGCGCTTTGGCCTGGGCGGCCGCCGGGAAATGACGCAAAAGGAGGTGGCGGACCAGCTGGGCATCTCCCAGAGCTACATCTCCCGCCTGGAAAAGCGCATCCTTTCCCGGCTGCATGTCGATTTGGCGCGGTTTTCCAGTTAGTTTGCCGCTTGTATAACAGGCCGCTTCCGGTGCCATACTTCTCCTGTCAACCGGCAGGAGGTGCATGGTATGAGTTGTGGCAAGGTAGAAATCTGCGGTGTGGATACGTCCACGCTGCCCGTGCTTACCAATGAGCGGATGCGGGAGCTCTTCCCGCTGGTACACGGAGGAGACAAGGCTGCCCGGGAGGAATTTATCCGCGGCAACCTGCGCCTGGTGCTCAGCGTGATCCAGCGCTTTTCGGGCCGCGGGGAAAACGTGGACGATCTTTTCCAGGTGGGCTGCATTGGCCTTATCAAGGCCCTGGACAATTTCGACGTGAGCCAGAACGTGCGCTTCTCCACCTACGCGGTGCCCATGATTATCGGGGAGATCCGCCGCTATCTGCGGGACAACAACCCCATCCGCGTCAGCCGCAGCCTGCGGGATACCGCCTATAAGGCCCTGCAGGCCCGGGACCGGCTGCAATACGCCCTGGGACGGGAAGCCACCGTGGACGAAATCGCCCAGGAGATGCATCTTCCCGTGGAGGATGTGGTCTTTGCCCTGGAAGCCATTCAGGACCCCGTCTCCCTCTTTGAGCCCATTTATAACGATGGGGGCGACGCCCTTTACATTATGGACCAGGTGAAGGACGAAAATACCAAGGATGAAAACTGGCTGGAGGAAATCTCCATCAAGGACGCCCTCCAGCACCTGAACGAGCGGGAAAAAAAGATCCTCCGCCTGCGCTTCTTCGAGGGAAGGACGCAGATGGAGGTGGCCGGGGAAATCGGCATCAGCCAGGCGCAGGTTTCCCGCCTGGAGAAAAACGCCATCCAGAAAATTAAGCGGGAGCTGTAATCCCTCATCAGCCCAGCCTGAGCCACACGGCGACTGCCAGGCAGGCCGCCAGCAGCCCCAGGTGCAGGGCGCTGACCAGCCGATACCGGCGGGCCCGGGGACGCCAGGGGATCCCGTGGTCCAGGCTCTGCCCGGCCTCCAGCTGCCGGCACAGGCAGCGGTAATGGCGGGCCCGAGCCAGGGAGAACCCCGTTATCCACAGAAACAGGATCAGGTAGAGCAGGAAGGCAGCGGGAGCGTGCTGCCACAAAGTACGCAATATCTCCCACCAGTTCAGCGTCAGGGGATAGACCAGGAAAAAGAGCAGAACCAGGGTGAGCAAGCTCTCCCGCGCCCGCCGGTGGAGGGAGCGGAGGACCAGTGCCTGGGTATGGGGGTCCGTGTCCACCTCCCGAGCGGCCGGGTCCCGGGTACGGTAGATGTAAAAGGGCCCCCGTTTGGCCACGTATTCCCATCCATAGGCAGCATACAGGCAGCGGGACTCCTCGGAGGGCCCCAGCCACGCCTCCGTGCCGAAGGTGTCTGCGTCCATGGCAGAGGTCAGTCGGTAACGGACCATCTGGGGCGCGGCCGCGGCAAAGGCAGCGGTGCAGCCAAAACAGCCCACCTGCTCCAGCCGCCAGCCACAGCGGGCCATTTCCTCCAGCCAGCTCTCCATGGCTTCCAGGTCATAGGATTGGCAGGGAATCCATCTGCGGGTTTTTGTTTTTGTCGCCATGGGACACTCCTTTCTGTGGGGGCAGCCGCCTGCGGTTTCAGGCAGG
>USCR01000191.1 GCA_900553295.1 uncultured Eubacteriales bacterium
TCCTCCACGCGGTCGGTTTTGTAATCCAGCAGCACCCAGCCGTCCCCCTCCCGGAAGGCGCAGTCCATCACGCCCTGGAGCAGGGTTTCCTTTTCATGGGAGAGGCGGAAGTTGAAGCTCCACTCCCGCTTGACCAGGGGACTGGCCAGCAGGCGCCTGCCCAGGGGGCCTGTATAAAAGCGCAGCAGGTCCTCCGGGCGCAGGAGCGCCGCCTCCTGGGGGGTGAAGAGCTGCCGGGAGACCCACGCCGCCCTCTGTTCCTGGAGGGACTCCCTCCAGGCCTCCGGCGGCAGGGCACGCAGAGCCTCCAGATCCGTGAGGGAAAAGGCCTTGTGCAGCAGGGTGCCCCGGCGGGCGCCGGTGGATTCCTCCCCCCGGAGGAAGGCGGGCAGAGCGGGGAGCTCCTCCATGAGCAGGGGCACCACCGCGGAACCCTGCCGCTTTTCCGCGGGGGTTTCCTCCTCCGGGGCGTCCAGCAGGGAGAGCCGCTCCCGTTCCCCCCGCACCAGGGAGGACACGGAGGTTTTCAGGGGCAGGGGTTCCCCGGGGTCGTAGATGTGGGCCCAACGTTTCCCCAATTTATCCCCAGCACCCTCGCAAAGCCAGGTTTCAAGCTGTGTAAAAAGGCTGTGGATAACTTTGTTTTTTTGCACAGGCTGTGGAGAACATGCGGCGTAAACCCTGATTTTCCAAGGGGTTACGGGCTGTGGAAAGCCTGTGGAAACTGTGGAAAGCGGCAGCGTGCGCCGTTCTTCCTCCGTGAGCTGCCGGGCATATTCCGCCCGCAGAGCGGGTTCGTCCATCAGGGCGCACATGACCCAGTCCAGCATGGACTGCCCCTGCCATACGCGGTAATCCCCCTGGGGGGCAAACCACAGCCCCCGGGTCATGTCCTTGGGGGAAGCGAAGAGCAGCAGCCGCTCCCGGGCGCGGGTCATAGCCACGTAGAGCAGGCGGGCGCGCTCGGCCATTTCGTCAGCGCGCTTGCGCAGCACAAAGGCCTGGTCCCCCAGGGTGGTGCGGCGGATGCGCAGGGGCTTGTTCACATAGGGCAGGCAAACGCCCAGCTCGTTATGGCAGCGCAGGAATCCCCGGGGCGCCTGGTACACCCGCTGTTCCAGGCCCAGGACGAACACCACGGGAAACTCCAGGCCCTTGCTTTTGTGGATGGTCATGATGCGCACCAGGTCCTCCTCCTCACCCAGGAGGGTGGCGGAGCGGCTCTCCCCGCCGGCCCGGAGTTCCTCGGCGGATTGCAGGAAGCCCTGGAGGCTGCCGTCGCTGACCTGCTCGTATTCGGTGACCCGCTGGCACAGCAGGCGGAGGTTGGCCTGGCGGGTTTGGCCCTCGGGGAGGGCGCCCACGGCGGCGTAGAAGCCCGTTTCCTCCATGAGGTTCCACAGGAAGGCGGAAAGGGGCTGGGTGGTGAGCAGAAAGCGCCATCTTTCCAGGGACTGCCAGATGTCCCGGCAGCGCTTGCCCAGGGGGGTATCCGCCTCCATGGTCTTGCGGAAGGCCCGATGGAAGGGCACGTTTTTGCCGCTGTCCGTAAGGCGGATGTCCGCCAGCTCCCCGTCGGTGACGTGGAAGCCCGGGAGCTTCAGCGTGGAGAGCAGGGGAATATCCTGCAAGGGATTGTCCAGCACCTGCAGCAGGTACAGCATGGCGCGGATCTCCGGCAGGTCAAAGTAGGCGCCCTTCATGTCGCAGTACACGGGAATGCCCAGGCTTTCCAGCAGCTCGGCCACCCGCTGGGCCACGTTGCGCACCTTGGGCATGAGGATGACCATATCCCGGAAGGCATAGGGCTTGCCCTCGTCCCCCCGGCGCAGGCTGAGGATGCGCTCCCCGCAGCGCAGGGCTTCCCGCTCCAGGGCGGTGGCCAGGGTGGCGTCCTCCTGAGCGCCGGGCTGGGGATCGGAGCCGGGATCGCGTATCAGGCACAGCTCCGCGGGGGCGCCGGGTTGGCGGTCCGGTGGGGGAATCAGCTCATCCTCCCGGGCGTAGTCCAGCTCGGTGATGTTCCGGCGCAGGAGCTTGCGGAAGATGATATTGGTGCTCTCCAGCACGTTGCCGTCGGAGCGGAAGTTCATTTGCAGGGTGATGCGGCGCTCCGGGCTGTCCGCTTCCCGGCCGAAGGTGCGCATGCGCCCCAGGAACAGCGTGGGGTCCGCCAGGCGGAAGCGGTAGATGCTCTGCTTCACGTCCCCCACCATGAAAAGGCAGTTGTTTGCCCCGTGCACCCGCTGGAGAATGGCGTCCTGGATGGCGGAAACGTCCTGGCACTCGTCCACGAAGATATGGTCCCACTCCCCCTGGAGCTTTTCCCGCACGGGAGCCTGGTCCAGCACGGCCAGGGTCATCTGTTCCAGGTCGCTGAAGTCGATCAGGTTCCGCTTGCGCTTGGCCCGCTGAAAGCGTTCGTGGGTGGCGCGGGTCATTTCTCCCAGCCCCCGGGCCAGGCGCTGCACCTGGCACAGCTCCCCGCGGACCTGCTCCGGGGCATAGGCCAGGGAATCCCGCAGCGCCTTGACGGCGTCCTTCATGTCCTTGCGCAAGCCCAGGTAGCGGTCCTTCCAGGCCTTTTCCCCGTCGGAGAGGCCGCGCACGGCGGGCGCCCGGCAGAAATTCACCGCGGACAGGGCCAGCAAGAGGTTTTCCGCCGAGGCATGTTCCAGGGAAGCCAGTTGCAGCCGGTCGCTCTCCAGGGCGGAACGGTAGGCGGTCACGGCGTCCGGCTCCCCGAAGCATTGCTCCTGGCGGTCCCACAGGGCCATGAGCCCTTCCACCTCCACGGGGGCGTGGCGCAGCAGCGCCTGATACCAGGGATGCGCCGTCAACTCCCCGGTGAGGGGAATGGCGTTCAGCTTCTCCTCCAGCCATTGAAAGGGATGGGGCAGGGACATGAGGAAATGCTCCAGGCCATCGCATATGTCAAAAATCTGCTCCTGGGAAAAGGCGTCCATGAGCAGCTGAAAATCCGCCGTGCCCTTTTCGCACAGATCATTCATGGCGTCCTTCATGGCCTGCTGGAACAGCGCCTTGCCCGTTGCTTCATTACATATGCGCGCCAGGGGGTCAATGCCCGCCGCCTGAAAGTCCCCCCGGAGCACCGTTTGGCAAAAACCATGGATGGTGGAAATCTGCGCCTGGGGCAGGAGGTCCAGCTGTCGTGTCCAGCCGGGTTCCTGTTCCGCCTCCTGGCTCAGCCGCCGGTGCAGCCGTTGGCGCATTTCCGCCGCCGCCGCCCGGGTAAAGGTGACAATGAGCATCCGGTCCAGGGAAGCGCCCTCCCGCAGCAGCGACATAATCCGCTCCACCAGCACCGCTGTTTTGCCCGACCCCGCCGCCGCGCTGATGAGCAGCGTTCCGTTCCGGGCCTGGATGGCCTGCTGCTGCTGTTCCGTCCACTGGGGCATGGTACCGCCTCCCTGCTGCATGATACCTTATTGTACATCATCCGCCGCAAAAAGCAAAGCATACAGGATGCGAGAGGCGGATTTTCTGAGAAAAGCCCCTCTCGCGCTCTCCCGAAAAGCGGCGGCGGGTAGGGCTACGGGGCGCAGGCATGCGGCAGCGCGGAACATGCGGCAGCCATTGTTTCACGTGAAACATTCCGCTAAATGCGAGAGGCGGCTTTTCCGAGAAAAGCC
>USCR01000192.1 GCA_900553295.1 uncultured Eubacteriales bacterium
CAGGAACGCCGGACGAAACCGCTCCCCCGTTCGGCCCGCCAGGGCCTCGTTCCCGTCAATGGAGAGGCCCGCCAGCCGGTGGGTCCGGTGAGCTTTCATATCCTCCACCAGGGCCATGGCCTCCGCCCCCGTCTGGGTGCGGGAGAGAGACAGCGTGAATCGGCAGTCTGCGCCGCCCTGTGCCGCAGCCCGGTCAAACCCAGCGGTCACCGCGGCGATGATCTCCGGTACCGAGAACTGGGGCCAGTGGGTGGGGTTCAGGATCATCTCGCTGTACAGGATATGCTCCCGTCCACTCTCCAGCGCAGCGTGCTCCGCCGCCTCCGCCAGCTCCTCCGGCGTGCCCACAAAGGAGCAGATGTTGTCCAGAAAGGCGAGGAAGTCGCTCAGGTCCTCAGCAGAGCAGTCGTACAGCCGCTCCGCCGGGCGGGGCAGCTCCCGCCCCTGCCGGGCCGCGAACCGCGCCAGCATCTCCCCCGGCATGGTGGACTCCAGATGGACATGGAGCTCCACCTTGGGCATGCGCGTCAAAAAGGCAGTCAGATGTTCCATTGCGTTTGCTCCTCTGGTTGTTTTTTCTATAATGAATGTAGGGCACCGGAGGGAACCACCGGACCCGCTGTTTTCCATTATACCATACCGGCGCCGATGTGCCAATCCCCGGAAAATACCCTTCCCTTTTGTCAGAGCCGTGCTATAATTCTGTTAGGATCATGTAAATATTTCAGGAGGAGGGCTCTCCATGGGTGAAGAACAGGAACAGAAATTCCACCAGCTCACAGAAGAACCGGTGAGCCGGATGATCTCCCATCTGGCCGTTCCCTGCATCATCAGTATGCTGGTGACCGCTTTTTACAACATGGCGGACACCTTTTTCATCGGGCAGATCGGTGATCCAAATCAGGTGGCGGCTGTTTCCCTGTGTATGCCCATGTTTGTATTTCTCACGGGATTGGCCAACCTGTTCGGCATTGGAGGTTCCAGCCTCATGTCCCGCAGCCTGGGTACGAACGACCATCAAAAAGCGAAGCGTACAGCAGCTTTCAGCATCTGGACTGCCATTGTGGTATCGTTGGTTTACGGTATGGTTCTCTTTGGGATGCGCTCCATCATTCTTCCCATGGTTGGCGCAGATGCGCAAACATACGAGTTCTGCTGCCAGTATATCTTCTGGACGATTACGATCGGTGCGGTTCCCACGGTATTAAATCAGGAGCTGGCCCATTTGGTACGCGCGGAGGGACATTCAGCGCAAGCCAGCTTTGGCTTGGCTTTAGGCGGTGTGCTGAACATTATCCTGGACCCTATTTTGATTCTCCTGGCGGGATTGGAAATAGCAGGTGCGGCCATTGCCACAATGGTCTCCAATGTACTGGCCACACTCTATTTTATTTCGCTCCTTGTGAAGAGGCGGAACACAACGGACATTTCGTTTCACCCTAAAAATTATACATGGGGAGAAAGAATACCCAGGGAGGTATTGCTGGTTGGATTTCCAAGCTGTTTGATGAACCTGATGGGCGTTTTGTCCAATATCACGGTCAATAAACTGATGTCAGGCTATTCCAATGCTGCGGTAGCGGGCATTGGCGTTGCGAAAAAAGTCGATATGCTGTCATTTGCCATTGCTACCGGCATGTCCCAGGGCGTATTGCCGCTGATTGGCTATAATTATTCGGCCCGTCATTACAAGCGTATCAAGGCGGCACTCAAGCTGGATTTCCTTGTTAGCTTTATGGTGGCACTGGTTGGAACCATTTTCCTGTTCACCTGTGCAGGGCCGATTGTCCAGGCATTTATTGACGACGCGGAAACCGTGCGCTACGGCCAAAGGTTCCAACGCATTATCTGCATTACCGGTCCGTGCATCTCCGTTACCATGCTAGCAATCACAGCATTTCAATCCGTGGGGAAAAAGGTGCAGCCCACTATCCTGTCCCTGATGCGAAAGGGTGGGCTGGATATTCCGTTTATGTTCCTGCTAAACGGCCTGCTGGGGGTGAATGGCATTGTGTGGGCAACGCCAATCGCTGATGTATGCGCTATGATTGTCGCGGTTATTGTGCTTGTTCCGTTCTGGAAAATGCTATCGTCGCAAGAGAAGAAGGACCCTGCCGGGACATGAATTTGGTTCTGTGCTGTACCTCCGTCATTTATTCCTGGCCTTGGCTTGTCACAGTACCAGGGTGCCATCCGCAAGTACGCTGATGCTGTCCGGTGACAATTACATATCCACGATCCCCGGGTCACAGGGCATATGATGAAGCTTGTCCATCGGCGTCCAATGGAAATGAGCGAATTTTGCACCTTCTATGAAGGACCATGAATTGCCTGACGCCTTGCGAGCGTCCCCTGCACAGCTGGACTGCCACATGTGCAGGAATCTCCTGATTGATCTGAACGCCGTATGCGCTTGTTCAATGACGTTGCGCATGGTACAATCGCATCAGATATGTGCCGGAAAGGAAGGATGCTATGGAACTGCGTGTACTTCGATATTTTCTCATGGTTGCGCGGGAGGAGAACATCACCCATGCGGCGCAGCTTCTGCATGTGACCCAGCCCACGCTGTCCCGGCAGATTCAGGATTTGGAAGAGGAACTGGGGACAAAACTGTTTGTGCGCAGCAACCATCGCATCGTGCTGACCCAGGAGGGGATGCTGTTACGGCGCCGCGCCCAGGAGATCGTGGACCTGGCGGACCGAACCCAGCGGGACTTTGCCCATAAGGAGGAGGAGCTTTCCGGCGAAGTGGCCATTGGCAGTGGCGAGACGCGCAGCATGACCGTGCTGGCGGAGATTCTCTCCGATTTCCGCCAGCAATACCCCAGGGTGAGTTACCGGTTTTATAGCGGCAACGCCGATCATATTAAGGAACGCATAGAAAATGGTACGCTGGATATTGGGCTGCTCCCTGAGCCTGTGGACATCGCCAGGTACGAATTTCTGCGCGTTCCGGTAATGGAGGAATGGGGAGTCCTCACCCGGGAGGATTCTCCGCTCACGGCACTGGAGGTGATCCGCCCGCAGGATCTTGTAGGCCGGCCACTGATGGTTTCCGGACGGGAATTGGTGCAGAATGAATTGGCCAACTGGCTTGGAGACGATGCCCAGCGCCTGAATATCCTGATCCGCTACAACCTTTTGTACAACATTGCCATGCTGGTGAAAAGCGGCTTTGGGGACGCGCTGTGCATCCGTCTGGACTGCGTCTATCCCGGTCTCCGGTTTATTCCCCTGTCACCCCCTCTCCGGCTGGGCTCCGTGCTGGTATGGAAAAAGCAGCAGATCACATCGCCTGCAGTCGGGGCCTTGATTGCTCATACCAAACAATACCTGGAAAGCATTTCTGATCATGTTCAATAAGTATTAGACATTGATTCCAAAGCGGATATACAATAGGGGTGTCCCGGAAGGGACACCCCTACAGCGTGTGGAAAAAGTGGATTTTACCACTTATCTGTGAAAACATATTCGGCCAACCACAGGACGTCCGAATTTGCAAGGCGTTGCTTCGCATTTACGAAAAACAGCGGCCGCAAAGTAACCAGGCTTTTCAAAAGAAAAGCCAACCTTCAGCGGGAGGGGCTGCGGCTTCCCGACATCTTCCGGGAGTTTTCCGACACGTTCGCGCAGAAA
>USCR01000193.1 GCA_900553295.1 uncultured Eubacteriales bacterium
CCGTCGCGGCGGGGGGGACGGCGCATGCCTTCGGGGCGGCGCGCGGGGGCGTTGTTTTCATAGACGATGTCGTTACGGATCAGGTTGATACGGCCCTGAGCGTCGATCTCGTTGACCTTGACCTCCAGCTCGTCGCCGATGTTCACCACGTCCTCGACCTTCTCCACGCGGTGGTTGGCCAGCTTGGAGATGTGGATCATGCCATCCTTGCCGGGGGCCAGCTCCACAAAGGCGCCGAAGTTCATGATGCGCACCACGCGGCCGGTGAACACATCGCCCACCTCAATGTCCTTGGCAATGCCCTCGATGATCTTGCGGGCCTTGGCGGCGGCAGCTTCGTCGGGGGTGGAGAGGAACACGCGGCCATCGTCCTCGATGTCGATCTTCACGCCGGTCTCGGCGATGATCTTGTTGATCATCTTGCCGCCGGGTCCGATGACTTCGCGGATCTTCTCGGGGTTGATGGTGAAGCGCACGATCTTGGGCGCGTAGGGGCTCAGGTGATCCCGGGGCTGGCCCAGGGTCTCCAGCATGATGCCCAGGATGTGCAACCGGCCCTGCAGCGCCTGCGCCAGAGCGGTCTTGAGAATGTCGCGGTCAATGCCCGCGATCTTGATGTCCATCTGAATGGCGGTGATGCCGTTCATGGTGCCCGCCACCTTGAAGTCCATGTCGCCCAGGAAGTCTTCCAGGCCCTGGATGTCGGTGAGCACAACCACCTTGCCGGTTTCCGTGTCCTTGATCAGGCCCATGGCCACGCCGGCCACGGGGGCGTGAATCGGCACGCCCGCATCCATCAGGGACAGGGTGGAGCCGCACACGGAGGCCATGGAGGAGGAACCGTTGGAGGACAGGATCTCGCTCACCAGGCGCAGGGCGTAGGGGAACTCCTCCTCGGAGGGGATCACGGGCAGCAGCGCCCGCTCAGCCAGCGCGCCGTGGCCGATCTCCCGGCGGCCCGGGCTCTTCAGCCGGCCAGCCTCGCCGGTGGCGTAGGGGGGCATGTTATAGTGATGAATGTAGCGCTTGAAGTCCTCGTTGCTCAGGCCGTCCAGCACCTGACCCTCGCTGGTGGAGGCCAGGGTGGTCACGGTGAGGGCCTGGGTCTGGCCGCGGGTAAACACGGCGGAACCGTGGGTCCGGGGCAGCACGCCCACTTCGCACCAGATGGGCCGCACCTCGGTCACCTTGCGCCCGTCGGGACGGATGCCCTGCTCCAGGATCTTCTTGCGCATAACTTCCTTGTTCAGGTAGTACAGCGCGTCGGCGATTTCGCTTTCCCGGCCGGCGAACTCCTCGGCAAAGTGGGCCAGGGTCTCTTCCTTCACCTGGGCCTCGCGGCTCTGGCGCTCCTGCCGGTCAAAGGTGTCGAACACCCACTGGCACTTCTCCAGGGCGAACTCCCGCACGGCGGCCTTCACGTCGTCGCCGGTGGTCACCAGGGGCACCACGGCCTTTTCCTTGCCGATCTCCGCGATGATCTGGTCCTGGAAGGCGATGATCTTCTTGATCTCCTCATGGGCGAACATGATGGCGTCCAGCATCACGTCCTCGGAGACTTCCTTGGCGCCGGCTTCCACCATGAGCACCGCGTCCCGCGTGCCGCTGACGGTGACGTGCATCTCGCTCTGCTCCTCCAGGGAGGCGCAGGGATTGATGACATACTGGCCGTTGATCCGGCCCACCACCACGGAACCCGTGGGGCCGCCCCAGGGAATGTCACTGATGGCCAGGGCAATGGAGGAACCGATCATGGCGGGGATTTCCGGGGGAATTTCCTTGTCCACGGACAGGATGGTGGCCACCACCTGCACGTCGTTGCGCATGCCCTTGGGGAACAGGGGGCGCAGGGGACGGTCAATCAGGCGGCAGGTCAGGGTCGCCTTTTCGGTGGGACGGCCTTCACGCTTGATGAAGCCGCCGGGGATCTTGCCCACGGAGTACTGCTTCTCTTCCACGTCCACGGCCAGGGGGAAGAAGTCCACGCCGGGCCGGGGTTCGGGGGACATGGTGGCGTTGACCATGACCACGGTGTCGCCCAGGTGTACCCACACGCTGCCGGCGGCCTGCTCACAGTACTTGCCGAATTCCAGGGTCAGCGGCTTGCCCGCCAGATCCATGGTATAGGACTTGTAATTCATGCTTTATCTCCTCATGCTGTTCACGGGGCCAGGCGCCCCAGGCCGCCTGACGGATGCTATCATATGAAAACCCCACCCGGGATTTTCAAGGGATAACATCCCTCAGGCACATTGCGTTGCCGCGTCCTCGCGGCGGGTGAATCTCCTGAAAAAGCCGCCAGGGAAAGCACTGCTTTCCCCGACGGCCCTTGTCAAGCAGGATTGCTCCGCGGATGCGGGCCGAAATCCCCTCGCGTAAACCTTACTTGCGCAGGTTCAGCTTGGCGATCAGCTCACGGTAGCGCTCGATGTCGGTCTTCTTCAGGTACTCCAGCAGTTGCTTCTCTTTGGCTTTCATGACGTCCTCCTTTTCCGGGCCGTCCTCCCGAAAAAGGGCACAAAAAACAGGGGCCGCTGTCCCCTCCGGGAAAACGGCCCCTGTTTCGTGTTGATATAGATTTGATCTGGGGTTACATCTGCTGCATCTGTTGGGGCGCCTGGGATTGCGTCTGCTGCCTAGCAATGTATGCACATCCGTCCTCTGTCAAGGTATAGCCCTTCTTCCGCAGCAAATCCAGTCCGTACCGTTCCAGATCAATGCAGCCTGACAGGGCCCGATCCACACATCCCAACCGCACGCGCAGATCCATCCACGCCATGTCTTGGAGCTGATCCGCCCGCACCACCTGGTAGCGGTTCAGGTTCTGCGCCAAATCCAGGGCAGCGGGCAGGGTGGCGCAGTGCTCATACTCCAGTATCCAGAGATAGGCCTGGAGGAACCCCTTCTGCCCCTGGTTCTGTTCCTGGAGGATAAATCCCAGGTTCTGACCGTCATAGATGAGATTCTCCAGCCGTCCCCTATATGCATCCTCCAGGCCGGTGATCCCCGGCAGGCTGCACCGGGCCTCCAGCAGGGTGCACTCCCGGATGGTCTGCACACCCAGAGCGTCCAGGGCCAGCCGGATCTCCCCCGGCCTCACGTCCATGATGTCGTTGTAGTCCGGCAGCGCCAGCCACACCCCCTCCGGCACCGCGGAGGAGGCCAGCTTCAGCCGCAGGCTCCAGCTGTAGTCTGGCCCCGGTAGGTTGACCCCGTCGTAGAAGCCCGTCACCCCCTTTCGCGGATATACCACATAGCAGCCCCCTGCGAACCGGCCGGGGTGCTGTGCCTCATACTGCCTGCCCAGCTTGTCCAGGTCGATGTAGTCCCGCAGCGCCAGGAGCCTGGCGTTGGTCTCCTCCAGGTAATACAGGCCCAGATCCTCATAACTCTGGATGCCGCCCAACACCTCATACTCGTCCAGGCTGGCCAGCAGGCAGACCGCCTCTGTACTGTCCTGGGCGGGATGGCGCTGGATGGCCGCGTCCAGGGCGATCCCCTCCCGCACGGTCAGCACCTCCAGCCGCTCCTGCAGCCATGCCTGCTCCTCCGGCCTGCCGGGGAGCTGTAAAAGTCCTGTTTTGTCCATGGCCGTTTCACCTCATTTCCATCTGTATGCCGCCC
>USCR01000194.1 GCA_900553295.1 uncultured Eubacteriales bacterium
CCCCTGATCGTGGTCAACTGCATCATCCTGGGCTACGCTTTTGTCCGAGAGGACCACCTGCGCCGTGACGGGCGGCGGCGTGAAAGTGACCAGCTCCACTACCGGCTGGCTGCCGGTAAGGGTAATGCGCACTGCGCCGTCAACGTCCTGGGTTTGGACGATTTGCACACCCAAGGATTCCAGTAGCTCCAGAACTCGCGGGGCGGGAGTATCCTCCTCCTCAGCGGTGCTGGTGGAGATTACTGCGACTTGAGGGCGTGCCGCCGTGGCAAAGGCTTCGCCGGTGGCGTCGTTTTCACCGTGATGCCCCACTTTTAGCACGGTGACGGGCGAAAGCTCCGTAACATCCATCATTGCTTCCTCTGCTTTTTTCTCCATATCTCCGGTGAGTAGTATACTGCCGGCTGCCGTATCCAGGCGGAGTACCACAGAATTGTTGTTTTCTTTTTCTTCATCCATGCGCACGGGGCCAAGCACCCGCAGCGTGCCGTCCGCAACGGGCAAGGTGTCTCCGGCCTGCAGCCAAACCACCTCTTCTCCCCGCATGGCTGCTGCCAGTACGGCCGGATGCTTGCTTTCCTTGACGTCCGTGTAATAGCGGGAACTATACCAGGCGTCCACTGCCACGCTTGAGGATGCCAGCGCCTGTATGCCTCCGGCATGATCTTTATCCGTGTGGGTTAGGATCACCCCATCCAGATGCTTTATGCCGAGTATGGTAAGCGCACGGGATACCATTCCCCAGCTTTCCGCAGTACCGGTGTCAATCATGTAAAGGGACTCACCGACGTAAAGCAGGTGACAGTCCGCTTTGCCCACGTTGATGGAGACCAGGGCGGTTTCGCCCTCGCTTCGGGCGCAGCCCACCAGGAGAAGGCAGCAGCACAGTATGGGAAGCAAGCGTTTCATGGACGTTTCACTCCTCTCTCTTTCACTGCATCCAACGTTTTACCATCTCTTTTCCTTCCCTCTGGCGCGATTCCCTTCTCCATGATACAATCAATAAAAAAAGGAGGGCCATCCATGGAGAAGATGATGGCGCTGGCGCTGGCACAGGCACGACTGGCTGCGGCGGAAGGGGAAATCCCCGTGGGAGCGGTACTGGTGCGGGGGGATCAGGTGCTGGCCCAGGCGCATAACCGGCGGGAAGCGACGCACGATCCCACCGGGCACGCGGAGATCCAGTGCTTGCGGGAAGGCGCGCAGGCGTTGGGGGACTGGCGGCTGCGGGAATGCACCCTGTATGTGACCCTGGAGCCCTGCCCCATGTGCGCGGGAGCCATGCTGATGGCACAGCTGGGCCAATGCGTTTATGGTGCGGCGGACCCTCGCCTGGGCTGCTGCGGCAGCGTATATGACCTGCCGGACGATCCGGCGCTGGGCGGTAGAACCCAATGGGTTGCCGGCGTGTGCGCAGAGGAGTGCGCCGCACTGCTACAAAACTTTTTACGGGAAAAACGGACGGAAGTCAGGCATGGCTGATGGGTCCCATGCTTTCTCCAGCAAGAAGCTGTCCGGGGACGGTGGTTGTCCATGGCTCCTTGGGGGGAGCACACTCGATTGCATCCACCAGGCGCCGGGCCGCCAGCATGCCGATTTGCGACGCGTTCTGCGCGATGGTGGTCAGTCGGGGCCGGATATGCTGTGCCAGGCGCATGCCGTCATATCCGCCCAGGGACAAATCTTCCGGAACGCGAAGGCCCAGTTCGCTTGCAGCCTCCAGGGCGCCCAGGCAGGCATAATCGTCGGGCATCAGGATGCAAGTGGGCGGGTCTGGCAAACGCAGCAGGGAAAGGGCGGCTTCCCGGCCGCGGTCCGGTCGGAAATACACACAGGTTTTCAGCCACTCACGGCGTACCGCCAGCCCGCAGGAGGCCATGGCCCGGCGGTATCCGGCAATCCGGCTGTCCGTGACCGTGCAGGATTGTCCATGTACATAGGCAATCTTCCGATGTCCCAGGGAAAACGCACGGTGCACCAGCGCCTCCATCCCTTGAAGATTCTCGGAAAGCACGCAGGGACGGCCGGGATAAGCATGGTCAATGGACACGCAAGGCAGGTCCGCCGCGGCCAGTTCCTGAACCTCGGGCGCGTGAAAATCCACGCAGGCCAGGCAGATGCCATCCACGTTCCGATAGCGGCAATGCTCCAGATAGGACATGGTTGTACGCCCAATATGGTGATTGATAAAGGTCATATCATAGCCGCAACGCTCCGCTTCGCCCTTGAACCCCTCCAAAACGGCGGCAAAAAAATCATGGGTTAGGCCGGTTTCGCTACCATCCACAAACAGTACACCCAGATTATAGGAGCGATTGGCCTTTAAGGCGCGGGCAATGGCGTTTGGGAAATAGCCCATTTCCCGGGCTGTACGCTGCACCATTTCCCGGGTATGCTCACTGATGTCGCAGTAATGGTTAAAAGCCTTGCTCACCGTGGAAACGCTTAATCCGCACCTGGCTGCCACGTCCTTGATGGTAATCGCCATGTGATATGTTCCTCTCTCTTCTGATAATGCTTGTTCATGGATGGCAAAGATTCTTTATCTTTTATTGTATAGGCTAGCCACGCCAAAAGCAAGGTAATCGGAAAAATTTTCCATATTTTTCATTTCCTGGTGGAAATCTTCCCCACAGGGTCACGCAAATTTTGCTTTTTCCTGGAACGGCTTGCACTTATGCGACGCATATTGTATGATGCACAAGGACAGGACAATGGAACGGAACGATGCGGGTAAAGAGGGTATTCCTATGGTGGAACTGTCTTTGCTGGACGGGCAGGGAGAAGTGCTGGATAGGGTGCGTTCCGCGGAGGCGGCAGCGCTGACGGCCGTACGCGCCTATCAGCCCGGGGACCAATTGGTCATTGTGACGGATCAGCAGGAACTGTATGTATCGGTGGATGCGTTTGTTACGCCGGCCTATATCCATGTGCCTCAGGGCCGCTTCACCTATGTTTTTCCCACCCAGGATGCAGAACTGCAGCCATACGCACCGCAGGCTTTTCGCGGCGAGCTGCATACGTACACTGTTGCGCCCGCCCTTTGCAGCCGTGGAATCTACCGCAACCTGGCATTGAATCCGGTGGCTCAGCGGGAGTTCAGGGGAGCTTTTCCGTTTGTGAGCGCCAATGTGGAAACGCGCGATGAGAGCGTTTTCTTTGCCCGGAACGTGATTGATGGTTGCTTGCAGAACCATAGCCATGGTATGTGGCCCTATCAGAGCTGGGGAATCGGATTGAGCGAATGTGCAGAAATCACACTGGACTTTGGCAGGGAAGTCAAAATTGATAAAATGCGCCTGGTGCTCCGGGCGGACTTTCCCCATGATGCCTATTGGCGGCAGGGTACCGTTTCTTTTTCCGACGGAACGGAGCATACCTTTTCCCTGACGAAAACGGATCAGCCACAGGAGCTCCCACTGGAGCGCGTCCATCTGGTTCGATGGATGAAGATGCATCATCTGGTAAAACAAGTGATGGATTCACCTTTCCCGGCTCTCACGGAATGGGAAGTATGGGGTTGGGGTTGAAATGCATCATGCATAGAAACGAAAGGGGGCCTCTCCGCCTATTGGTGACGGAGAGGCCCCTCAGCGTGTCGAAAAAGTGGCAGATGCCACT
>USCR01000195.1 GCA_900553295.1 uncultured Eubacteriales bacterium
GGTGGTGAAGCTGTCGTCCAGCAGGATCATGTCGGAGGCGTCCTTGGCCACGTCGGTTCCGGTGACCCCCATGGCCACGCCGATGTCCGCGGCCTTCAGGGCGGGGGAATCGTTGACCCCGTCCCCGGTCATGGCGGTGACCTCTCCGGTCCGCTTCAGGGATTGAATGATCCGCAGCTTATCCGCGGGAGAGACCCGGGAGAAGACCGTGGTGGTCCCCACCGCGGCGTCCAGGTCCTCCTCGGACATGGCATCCAGTTCGTCGCCGGAGAGGACGGTGTTGCCCGGCCGGTAAATGCCCAGCTCCCGGGCGATGGCCAGGGCGGTGACCTTGTGGTCCCCTGTGATCATAACGGTCCGAATGCCGGCCTGCTGACAGGTGGCCACGGAGCGGGCCACTTCCTTGCGGGGAGGATCTATCATACCGGTGATGCCCACAAAGGTCAGATCGCATTCCACGGAGTCGTCCTCCTCCCCGGGGATGTGCTCCAAGGTCCGCATGGCAAAACCCAGCACCCGCAGGGCCTGCTCTGACATCTGGTTGCACAGGGACAAAATCTGGCGCCGGTCGGTCTCTGTCATGGGCCGGACGCCTGCCGCAGTGAGCATGTGGGTACAGAGGGGGAGCAGTTCGTCCACGGCGCCCTTGGTGTAAGCGATGTTCCGGTCCTGGATTCGGTGCACGGTGGTCATCCGCTTGCGGTCGGAGTCGAAGGGCTGCTCGAACAGACGGGGATAGGTTTCCTCCAGGTCTTCATGGTCAATGCCGAAGGCCTGGGCCAGGTAGATCAGTGCCCCCTCCGTGGGGTCGCCGATGATCTGGCCCGGGTGATCGGGGTCCAGGCTGGCGTCGTTGCAGAGGGCGGCGGCATAGATCAATTCCTGATAGACCTTGGGGTGACGCTGGGCCGCCTCCGCGACAGGGGTGCCCTGGCCGGCTGCAAAGTCCCCGTTGACGGCGATGTGGGTGACCGTCATTTGGTTCAGGGTCAGGGTGCCTGTCTTGTCGCTGCAGATAACCGTGGCGCTGCCCAGGGTTTCCACCGCGGGCAAGCGGCGGATAATGGCGTTGCGCTCACTCATGCGCTGCACGCCCAGGGCCAGCACAATGGTCACAATGGCCAGCATGCCCTCGGGAATGGCGGCCACGGCCAGGCTGATGGCGGTCATGAACATCTCAATGGGGTTCCGTCCCTCCAGGACGCCCACCCCAAACACCACCGCGCATACCGCCAGGCAAAGGATTGCCAGCTTCTTGCTCATGTCCGCCAAACGGCGCTGCAAGGGCGTTTTGACGCCCTCGCTTTGATCCAGCATACCGGCAATGCGGCCGATCTCCGTGTCCATGCCGGTGGCCGTGACCACGCCTGTTCCCCGGCCATAGGTGACCAGGCTCCCGGAATAGGCCATATCCCGCCGGTCACCCAGGGGCGCGTCGGCGGGGACAGGCTCCGTCTGCTTCTCCACAGGGTTGGATTCGCCGGTGAGGGCGCTTTCCTGCAGCTGCAAGTTGACTGATTCAATCAGCCGAAGATCCGCCGGCACCGCGTCGCCCGTTTCCAATACGACAATATCCCCGGGCACCAGTTCCTCCGCGGGCACCACATGCATGGCGCCGTCCCGCCGAACCTTCGCGTGGGGGGAGGACATTTTCTTCAGCGCCTCCAGGGCATTTTCCGCCCGGTTTTCCTGCACCACGCCCAGCACCGCGTTCAGCACCACAACCAGCAGGATAATGATGCAATCCGTCCACTCCTTCAGCGCAAAGCCGGAGATAATGGCGGCGACCAGCAGGATCAGCACCATCACGTCCTTGAACTGCTCCAGGAACATTTGCAGCGTGCTGCGCCGTCCGGCGGCGCGAAGCTGGTTCTTTCCGTATTTTTCCTGGCGCTCCGTTACCTGGGCGGCCTTCAGCCCTGCCTCAGGCGTTACGTCGAATTCGCGCAGGGCAGCCTGCGCGCTGTACTCATGCCAGTTCATGCTCAGCCTCCTTTGGAAAAAGATTTCCTGGCTCCATAGGACAAGGATACCACGTAACACAGTATGCCGCAACTGCCCCACGTTCAACAATACAATTTTTTGTCCCAATGCAACAACGTGCCCGTGCGCTTACCACCATCCGCCAGGTCCGCGCAACAGGAAAAAATGCGGATTCACAATTTTCTGCCAATTGTTCATAATCCGTTCATGACAGGGACAAAATTACCCTGTATGATAAGCCCGTAAACCACAGAAGGAGGTTTTCAGATATGAAGCTTAATTGGAGAAAACATGGTATCGGCTATCTTGCCATTGCACTTGTAATTACTATGGTCGGCTTTGCGGCATTTAATTCTTTCGGAGCGAAGGCTGAAAGCGGAACCACGGACACCGCCAACACGGTAGTGGTCACCAGCCCCTTCACGGAAGCCATCAAGGAAGTTAAGTCCTCGGTGGTGGGCGTAAGCAATTACCAGATGGTGCGTTACAGCACCGGCGGTTCCTGGAACTGGGGCTTCGGCTACGACCGTGGCGAAAGCACCACCCAGGAGGTTGAGGCAGCCACCGGTTCCGGCGTGGTTATCGCCGAGGATACGGTGCTGACGAACTTCCACGTGGTGGAAGACGCCTCCAGCCTGAAGGTGACCACCGGTGATGATGAATTCGACGCCACCCTGCTGGCCTACGACGAGAACCTGGACGTGGCCATCCTGAAGGCGGACGGTTTGAACCTGCCCGCGGTAACCCTGGGCGACAGCGATACCCTGCAGGTGGGTGACTGGGCGATCTGCATTGGCAACCCGCTGGGTGAGCAGTTTGCCGGCACCACCACGGTGGGCATTGTTTCCGCACTGAACCGTGAGGTAAGTTCCACCACCACCGATAAGTATGGCCTGCGCGGCACCGTCACCAACACCATGATTCAGGTGGATGCGGCCATCAACAGCGGCAACAGCGGCGGCGGCATGTTCAGCGTCAATGGCGAACTGATGGGCATTCCTACCCTGAAGTACACCGGCTCCGCCTTCAGCGGCAACACGGTGGAAGGCATCGGCATGTGCATCCCGATCAACGCTGCCAAGCCCCTGATTGAAGACGTGCTCAGCGGCAAGGTTACCGGCAACGCCACTGCCGGCGCCAACACCAACGCCAGCGGAAATACGGACCTGCTCAACGGCAAGCCCCGTATGGGCATCACCATCACCGGCATCAACACGTCCAGCGCGGCGGTGCGCAGCGGCCAGCTGCCCAACGGCGTTTACGTAACGGAAGTTGAGGAAGGTTCCCCCGCTGCGGAAGCCGGCATGCAGGCCGCGGACATCATCGTGGACGCGGACAACACGGTCATTACCTCCACATCCCAGCTGCAGGAGATTATCGCCGAGAAGAACGCGGGTGACACCGTGGAAATCAAGGTGTACCGTGTACCCGGATTGGCCGACCTGACGGACGCGGATGAGATCCCCGAGGGTGAATATATCACCATGACCGTCACCCTGGAGGTTGTGGACAGCAGCGTTCAGCAATAAGTGAAGCCAAGCAAAATCAAGCACAGAGAATCCCCGCGGGCC
>USCR01000196.1 GCA_900553295.1 uncultured Eubacteriales bacterium
GCGACCAGGGGGCTTTCCGCTCGCCCCCTGGACCCCTTCGGGAGCCTTTGCGGCAACTGGGAATTTATAGAACATAAAAAAACACCGAACGCCGCAGGCTTTGCGCCTGCGGCGTTCGGTCCCTTTATACCTTTTTGGCCATAATCCGTTGGCATGCAAACAACCCCGCCAACAGCAGCAGCGGAAACACCGTTCCCGCCAAAATCCCCAAGCGTAGCTCGTCCCCCAGCGCCCCGGAAACAAATCCCACCAGGGACGGGCCCGCGGAGCATCCCAAGTCCCCCGCCAGGGCCAGCAGCGCAAAGAGCGCCGTGCCGCCGCCGCGGAGAAACTTGGCCGCCATGCTGAAGGCTCCCGGCCACATAATGCCCACGGAAAGCCCACATAGCCCGCAACCCACCAGACCCAGCCAGGCCTGGCCCGTAAGCCCAATGAGCAGATACGCCCCCACGCATAATAGCGTGCTGCCCACCATAAAGGGCTGTAAACGCATGCGATCACCATACTTGCCGTAAAAGGCCCGGGCCGTGCCCATCAAAATGGCAAAGAGCATGGGGCCCATCAGGTCGCCCAGGGTCTTGGAAACCCCCAGGCCCTTTTCCGCAAAGGTGGAGGCCCACTGGCTCACCGCCTGCTCACTGGCCCCGGCGCATACCATCAATAGCAGCAGCACCCAAAATAACCGCTTCCCGCACAGCTGCCGGAGGGACATGCCCTTTTCTCCCTCGGCCAGCAGCGGCGCAATGGGCACCCGCAGAAAGGCAATCAGGTTCCCCAGGGGAATCAGCGCCCAGAGCAGGGCCATCACCTTCCAGTTGTCCACCCCGAACAGGGTGAAGAACGCCGTGGACAGGAGCACCACCCCCACATGCCCCCAGCAGTAGAAGGAGTGCAGCAGGCTCATGGCCCCCGCCTTGTTGGGGGTAGGGCAAGCCTCCACAATGGGGCTGATGAGCACCTCCAGCAGCCCGCCGCCCATGGCGTAGACCAGCACCGCCCCCAGTAGCCCCAGGAAGGGCGTGGGAGCAACCTCCGGCAATACGGTCAATAGCACCAGCCCCGCCGCCGACAGCCCGTGGGCCAGCACCGCCGAAGCCCGGTAGCCAATCCTGTCCACAAACTTCACCGAGGCCAGGTCCACCAGCAGCTGCAAGGCAAAGTTGATGGTCACCAGCAGGGTAATCTGGGAAAGGGGAATGTCATACTGCCGCTGAAAGGTCAAAAACAGCAGCGGCGCAAAGTTGTTCACAATGGCCTGCACCACATAGCCGATGAAGCAGGCCGCCTGGGTTTTTTGATAGGACTGCCCTTGTGCTTCCATCCTGTGGAACGCTCCTTACGTAGGCGGATTTTCTTTGGTGGGCTTGTCCGTGGGCCAGCCCAGACGGGCCAGCTGGCCGGTAATCAGGGTGAGCACGTCCCGCTCCTCCAATTCCTCCACGGGCTTGCGCGCCCGGTACAGGCGCTTGAACCGCCGCTTCGTGCTGCCCCGCTTCCACCAGGGGAGCGTGGCCAGATAGCGCCGGGCGGTAAACCGGCGCAAATCGTCTTCCAGCCCGGGCTGGGTGAGACAATCCTGAATGCGGGCCTTGACGCTGTCCTCGGTGAGCAGCAGGCCGAACTTGTCGTGGATCAGGTCGTACTGCTCCTTTTCCAGGCGGTCGATCTTCTCCGCGGCACACTGGGCCAGCTCCACCAGCACGTGCCGCTGCCACACGGCCACGGCGGCGGGGTCCGGGGCGGGTACGGCGGGAGCCTCCGCCGCCCGGCGCAGCCCCTCCTGAGCCTTTTCCCGCAGCAGGCGGCGCCAGGCCAGGTATTTGCCGGGATTCTCCGCCAGGGCGGGAAAGCCGTTGCGGTGAACCGACGAGATGAAGTCCTCCACCGCCGCCACAGAAAACAGCCCGTCCATGGGCGAAAAGCGGCGTACATCCTCATAGCCGCTGTTGTACAAAAACAGCACCGGCACCTCCATGGCCACGCAGGCCAGGGCGCAGTGCAGCCGCCGGGTCACCACCCAGGAGGCTCCCGCGTAGACCCGCAGGGTTTCCTCCGCCCGGGCCATGCGCTCCTGGAAGGATTCCCGGGCCGCCTCCGGGGGCAGCTGATGGGTCATCACCCGCAGGGGCATGCGCGCTACCTTCTCGTAGCGGCGCAGCTCCTCCACCGCCTTGTCGGGAATGTCCACGCAGCATACATAGCGCTGCTTGCGGGCCACGTCCCCGGGGCGGTCCAGGGTGAGGGTCAGGCAGCAGGAGACGTAATGCTCCACCCCCAGGCCGTCCAGCAGATCGGCGGTGGCGTCGTCCCGGCAGCCCACGGGGCCGTGGGCGCGCAGGTAGTCCAGCCCCACGCCCTCCATCACCTCCATGGGGCAGCCCCAGGCGTCCTCCCGGGAGAGGTGCAGGCCCAGGCACACGGGCCGCAGGCTGGGGTGCGGGGGCCAGTGATATTTGCGGCGCATGGCGTGCCCGCCCATGAGGGTGATGATGTCCTCCCCCGGCTCCCCGGGGGCCTCGTCCAGGCGCTCCCCGTCCAGCACCGTGTCAATGCGCGGCAAAAGCCGCCCTGCCGCCAGGGTCTGCAGGTCATCCCCCAGGTTGCGGGACGCCGGGTGCCAGATCACGCCATAACGCATCGTCCATCGCTCCTTTGTGTGGCGGGTCATTCCGCCGCCGGGCCGTACTTTTCGATATATTCCTCCAGGCAAAGATTTTCGTCCCGCATAATCAGGGAGTGCTCCGTGCCCACGTAGCGGAAGTGCCAGGCCTCGGCCACAAAGCCGGTGATGTCCTCCTTGTCCTCCGCGTAGCGCAGGATGAAGCCGTACTCCCAGCAGTGCTCGCTGATCCAGTCGGATTGCTCCGTGCCCTTGAAGCTGACCCCGGGCACCGTGATGTCAAAGGCCAGGCCCGTGTGGTGCTCGCTGGTGCCGGGCTCGGCCACGGTTTTCAGCGCGGCGCTGCGGGCGTTGGTGGAGGAGAAGCCCTCCGCCTTGTACTCGGCGATCTTGTCGTCCAGCAGCTGCTGCTGGTAGCCCACGGAGCGCCAGCCCGCGCTCACCTGCCAGTTGTCAATGCCCTCCGCCTGGGCGGCCTGCAGCATCACCATCAGGGCGTCCACGGCCACCTGCTCGCCCTCGATGCCGTTGGCCTTGATTTTCACCACGTCGGGGTCGCAGTAATCGGTCATGTTTACCAGGTTGGCGCAGGTGTAATCCTCGGGCAGGGGATTGGCCTTGTTTACCAGCAGGGGCATGCCGTCCACGTTCCAGGGCTCGGCGTTTGCCTGGGTGGGTTCCAGGGTGGGGGTGGGGGTCACGGTCATGGGCCGGGCCTCCACGGAGTAGAGCAGGGCGCGGGTATCGCTGCCCACCACGCCGTCGGCGGGCAGGCCGTTTGCAATTCATCATGCTCATGTGCGTGTTTCTGGGCTTTGTGGCG
>USCR01000197.1 GCA_900553295.1 uncultured Eubacteriales bacterium
CGCCTCTGCGGAGGCGACCAGGGGGCTTTCCGCTCGCCCCCTGGACCCCTTCGGGGGCCCACCTATTGCAGGCGGACGAAACCTCCCACAAGAAGCAGGTTTCTTGCGCAAGGCAGGGAAAAGAGCCTTCCTTGCTTTCTCCCGTATCACAAAAGGTTTCGCCTCTGCGGAGGCGACCAAAGGGCTTTCCGCTCGCCCTTTGGAAACCTTCGGGCCCCATACCTGTTGAAGTCCTTGCATGATAAGAAAGCAGAAATCTTATTGTTTCTGCATGGGAAAGCGTGATTTTTTCAGTGTGAATCTTCCCCGCTGGTTGGGAAAGCCCAGTGCGTGGAAAGGCCATGCCACACGCGGATATCCCTCAGAAAGGATGCCGTATCTCCCTAGGGCTTGGTTTTTTCAGTATGTGCCCGCTTCTTTTGCAAGAGCATTCCCGCCAGGAACAGCAGCAGTGCAGGCGCTGCAAAGTATAGGGCATTCATAAGCATCCACGCGGAAAAGGGCGCGGAATTCTGCACGCTGGAATATCTGCTGTAGTCCGCCAACGTCTTGACAGCGAAGCCTGCAAGAAGGCATAGGCCTGTCACGTTGCACAGGCTTACCGTGTTGATTTTTCTCATGTACTAACACCCTCCCATATTCCATGGTTCCGGGGAACAACGAGGCGGTTATTCCTCATGGAACGTGGAAATGCCCCGGAGCAGGTCCAGCTCCCGCACATCCCGGGCCGTGGTGTACATCTTCCGGGTCAGTACCGCCCCCGCGCGGTAGTACAGGCAGATGAAGGGACAGTCATCGGCGAACTGCTGCTGAATCTGATACAGCACGTTCTGATAGCCCTCCTGGGTGGTCTGCGTGCGCAGGGACTCGCATAGCTCGGTCATGGTGTCGCTGCGGTAGCGGCAATAGTTGCCGGTGTTGCCCCGCATGAGCATGAAGCCGGGGTCCGGGCATACGTCCATGGCGTAGGCCACCAGGGCCAGGTCATAGCTGCCGGCGCTGAGGCGCTCGGTCATCTCCGTGAGGGTGACGGTGGTGATGCCCAGTTCGATGCCGGCCGGGGCCAACTGATCGGCAATCATGTTGGCCACCTCCACCCGCACGTCGTTATCCGGCTCCTCGTAAACGTAAAAGCTCAAGTGCAGCCGCCGGGCTTCGCCCTTATCGTTGAGCTTGTCCAGTATGCCGTCGTCGTCCATGTCGTACCAGCCATCCTCCTCCAGCAGGGCCTTGGCCTTGTCCAGGCTATACTCAAAGGAGATGTTGCTGTTGTACATCCAGGTGCCGTTGATCATGGGGGTATCCGTGCGGTTGACCATGCCCATGTATACGGTGCTGGCCAGCTTGTCCGGGTCCACCAGGTAGCGGATGGCCTTGCGCACGTTTTCGGTGAGCTCCCAGGAGTCGTTGTTCATTTGCAGGGTTTCCAGCTGGTTGGTGCGGTAGTCCAGCGCCAGAGAGGAGGTGCCGGACTTGTACTGGGCCGCGGCAATGGAGCGGGTGAAGATGGTGTCCACCCGGGCGTATTCGTAGCTCTCGATGACGTCCTTGTCGTTGGTGTGGCAGATCACCGTGATCTCCTGCACCTTGGGCTGGTTCTGCCACCAGTTGGGATTGGCGCGCAGATAAATATAGTCCCCGGGCATGAAATTCTCGATCACATAGGCGCCGGTGCCGGGAGGATTGTCCGCCTGCACCCTGTCCGCGGGCAGGATGGGAAAGGTCATGGCATAGAGCAGGCCCCAATAGCTGCGCTTGCTCTTCACCACCACGGTGTAATCGTCCGAGGCGGAAATGGAGCTGATGAAATACGTCAGGTTGCGGTAATATCCCTTGTCGTCGGCATATTCGTCCTGAGCGCGGTCCAGGATGTGCTGGGCGGTGGCCACCACATCATTGGCGGTGAGCGGCGTGCCATCGGAAAAGGTAACGTTTTCCCGCAGATGAAAGGTCCAGGTCTTGCCGGCGCTGGACATTTCCCAGCTCTCCGCCAGGCCCGGGGCGGGCAGATAGTCGTCGTCAATGGTCACCAGGCTCTCGTAGACCAGGCCATAAATGCTCATCATGTCCCGTTCCAGGGGATAGAGCGGGGAGATGGTGGTGGTCTTGGTGGATTGGATGCCCACGGTAAGGCTGGTGCCCACGTTGGTGGCCTCAGCGGCGGGCGAGAGGCAGCAAAGCACTGTCAGCGTCAGGCAGAGGGTCCACGCCAGCAGCCTGCGCCGGGGGCGTAAAGTAGAGCGCTTGATAAATCCCATAATCTCTGGTCACTCTCCCTGCATAGGATTTGGTCGGTCCGTCCGCCAGGTTTTCCAGTTTCAGCGTCACCCCGTCCTCGGAGAGGGCGGGATCGCTCAGCCAGCCGCGCACCTCCCCCTGTCCCGCGTGGAAGGCGCAGGCCACCAGGGTGGGGTCCCCCTGAAAGAGCTTCCCCAGATAGCCCAGGTACCAGGTGCCGAAGCGCAGGTTGGTCTCCGCGTCGTACATCATGGCAAAGGAGTAATTCTCCACATCCAGCTTGCCGGCAATCCATTCGGCGGTGTCGGGCATCAGCTGCATCAGGCCCCGGGCCCCCACGCTGCTCTCCGCGTCGGTGCGGTAGGAGCTCTCGTTGAGGATAATGGCGGCCACATAGGCCGGGCGCAGGTTGTTGGCCTCCGCGTATTGCTCAATCAGGTCCCGGTACACCATGGGGTACGCCTCAATGACCCGCTGCTGGGCCTCGGCGCGCTCCTGCACCCGCTGGGTGATGTACGCCCGCATCATGCTCTCCGCCGCGATCAATCCGCCGATGACAAGCACCAGCACGCACAGGGTCACCGTCAGCCACAGGGGCATGCGGTTGGGCAGCTTGCGCTTGCCGGGCTTGCGGGGCTTGGGCGGCAGGCGGTGCCGGTCCATGGTTTCCGGGGGCTCCTCCAGGGGCTGCTGGGTAAACTGCGGCCGGGGCGCCTGGGAAGCCCACGGCTGTGCCGGCGGGCTGGCCGGGCTGGCGGCCTGCCCCTGCTGGCCCCGCTCATTGCCGTGGCGGGCAAGTCCTCGGTGGTTATCACCGCCGACCCGGACAATTTTGCCAGCCGCCGCACCTGCGAGCGCCTGGGCTGCGTGCTGGAAAGCATTGTGCAGGTACCCGCGGCCATTCGTGACCGCTGGGAAATCAGCGCGGTAAAGTGCCGGTACATCTGGCGGATTGATAGCACCCTGAAGCTGGATCTATAAGCCTTCGCTTTGCGCAGGTATGCGGACATTTCTCCCGCAAAGGGCGGTAAGGAACCTGCCCAATGGCGCGCCATTGCTTATTTTTCATATCCCGCAACAAAACCCGCGGTCCTTTCCGGCCGCGGGTTTCAGCGTGTCGAAAAAGTGGCAGAGGTCGCCCGAATTTGTAAGGAATTGATTTTGCAAGCAAAATCAACGACCCG
>USCR01000198.1 GCA_900553295.1 uncultured Eubacteriales bacterium
TGCGCAGGTTTTCGCAGGGGGTGCGGTAGGCGCTGCCCATGTAGATTTTGCCGCTTTTGACCGCGATGCAGTCATCCCCCAGGGAGAACCGCGCCCCGGAAAGCAGCACGTCCCGGCAGCTCTCCGGGTCAAAGCCATCGGTGTTGGGGCTGTCCCAGGGGGCCAGCACCGTCACCCCCAGAAATTTCAGGCGGCTGCTGAAATAGGGGTGCAGGTTCCAGCTGGGGCTGTTGCAAAAGGTCAACCCCGCCACGGTTACATCCTCGCAGCGGTTGAGGAACATCAGCCGTGGGCGGAACACGCCCTTGATCTGCTTGGCATCCTTCCACCAGGTGTCCGGCGCGCCGCTGCCCTCCACCTTGCCGGGACCATAGATCTCCACGTCCCGGGCGTGCAGCCCCGTGAGCAGCGCGGCGTAGCAGGGCAGGGGATTCCCCTCCCAGGTGCCCAGGTTGTACTCTGTCTCCTCGTCCCAGCTTTGCAGCATGCCGGGAAGCACGGGCAGATGCGCCTTGTCATAGCTGCCCAGGAGCGTGGCCCCTTGGGCCAGCTCCAGGCGCAGATGGTCCCGCAGGAACAGGTGCGTCACCCGCCACACGCCCGCGGGCAGCAGCACCCGGCTCTGGGGCGGGCAGGCCAGGATGGCCGCCTGAATGGCGGCGGTGTCGTCCTGCGTGCCGTCCCCTCGGGCGCCGAAGTCCCGCACGTCCAGGGTAAAGGCCTCGTGCAGGGTGGAAAAATCCAAGATGTCCTCCCCATCCGCCAGGCGGTACGCGGTATCCGGCCGCAGGCCGAACAGGCAGGTCACCACCTGCCGGGCGGTGAGGCTTCGGGTTTCTCCGCCGCCGGTGAGCGTCAGCTCCCGGGGCGCTTGCAGGTCATACAGTCCGCCGCCTTCCAGGGTTACGACGGCATAGCGGGCGGATACATGGGTGAGCGTCCAGGCCATGGTCCCTTCCTCCTTTGGCAGCGTTCAAGGCAGCATTATTTTTTGCGCGGTGGCCATCATGTAGGCGCCCACGCCTTTGGGGTCGTCCGCCACCACTTTTTCCGAAAGGTAATAGGCCACCGAGCCGTCCCGCTTGTTGCCCGGACCCAGCCCCGCCACGGAGCAAATGCCCTCCAGGTGGCACTGCCCCGCCGCATCCGTGCGCAGGTAGTCCCGGGTCAGGGTCTCATAGGGCAGCAGGCCATGGGGCAGGTACTTGTCCGCCAGGAGTACCTTGAGCCGCACGCCCTTGAGGATGGCGCAGGCCAGCATGGCCGAGCCGCTGGCCTCCAGGTAGTTGCCCGGCACGTCGGGGCGGTCGATTACCTGGTAAATCATCCCCGTGGCCGCGTCCTGATAGGGCAGGATGCCCCGCACGGCCTCCCGGAATTGATCGCACAGGGCCCGATAGACCTCGTAAATGGCGGGGTCGCAGGCCTCCACGGCGTCGATGAGCGCCATGAGGTACCAGCCCATGGCCCGGCTCCAGAAGTTGGGGGAGCAGCCGGTGTCCGGGTTGCTCCAGGGCTGTTGACGGCGCTCATCCCAGCCGTGGTAGCTCAGGCCCTTGGCGGGGTCGTACAGGTAGGTCCGGGCGTTGCGGAACTGACGCAGAATGTCCCCGTATCCCGCCCGGCCGCCAAAGCGCGTCTCGTACTCCATGGCAAAGGGCTGGGCCATGTACAGCCCGTCCAGCCACACCTGCCAGGGATAGATCTCCTTGTGCCAGAAGGAGCCGCAGACGCACCGGGGATGGCCCGCCAGCCGCCGGGCGTGAAAGTCCAGGGCCTTGCGGTATTTCTCTTCCCCCGTGGCGTCCCAGGCCAGGAAGAGCGCCTTGCCGCAGTTGATGGCGTCGATATTGTAGTTGCCGGTGTCAAAGGTGGGGATGGTTCCGTCCGCCGCTACCCGGGCATCCAGGTAGTCCAGCACAAAGCGCAGGTATTTCTCCTCCCCCGTGGCCTGATACAGCTGCCGGCAGCCGGTGAGCACGCAGCCGTCCTCATAGTTCCACAGGGCGGGGTTATGGGACTGGTAGCGCGCCAGGTATTGGTCAATAAAGGCAAGGGGCGTCATGGGCATCGCGATCTCCTCTCACGCATAGGATGATGGCGGGTTACTTCCAGTAGCCTGCCATGCGCTTTTCCAGAACATCCGGGTTGGCCACGGAGTAGCCGAAGAACCCCAGCACCTCGCCGCAGCGCTGATACACCCCGTGGCTGTAGCCCACCAGATGCGCCGCCTCCAGGTGTAGGGAGCCGTCGGGAGCGAAATACTTCTCCTGCACCGACACGCCCACCACTTCGCCCAGGAACATCTCATGGCTGCCCAGGGACAGCACCTGCCGCACCTTGCAGCTGAGATAGGCCGGGCACTCCGCGATGGCGGGGGCATACTGCATGCCTTGGGCGGCCATGGGGGTCAGGCCCGTTTCGGCCCACTTGTCCACATCGCGGCCGCTTTTCACGCCGCAATAGTCCAGGGCCTTGCAGTGCGCTTCATCCACCAGGTTCACCACAAATTCGCCGCTGTCGCGGATCATCTCATAGGAAAAGCGCTTTTTCTGCACGCTGATGGATACCATGGGCGGATTGCTGTTCACCGTGCCGGCCCAGGCAATGGTGACAATGTTGGGCTTATCCCCCGGCTGTACGCCGCGGCAGCTGACCATGACCGCGGGCACGGGGCTGAGCATGCAGCAGGGTGCAAGGGTACGAAATTCTTCCATGGATATTCCTTCCTTTCTTGCCAGAACCTATGGCTCTAGTGTACAATGTCAGGGCGGGAGCGTCAAGCGTGGCCCGCGAATTTTCGCCCCGTGCCGGGAAGGAGGAATTGCCCATGGGCTACCGTGGAAGGCACAAGGCCCGGTCCCGATTTCACTTCCTTTTTGTTATCCTCTGCTGCCTGGCGCTGCTGATGCTGGCTTATCCGTTCCTGGAGCCGTTTCTGCTGGAGACGGAGTCCGTTACCCTGACGTCCGCCGACCTGCCGGAGGACGTGGGGCAGCTCAAAATTGTCTATGTCAGCGACATCCACCAGGGCGCTTATTTTTCCCAGGGACGGGTGCGCAGCCTGGTGACGCGAATCAACAGCCTGAACCCGGATATTATTCTGCTGGGAGGCGATTATGCCAACACCTCGGAGGAGGCCATTGCGTTTTTCCAAAGCGCCCCTTCCTTTCATGCCCGCTACCTTACCGCCGCCGTGGTGGGCAACCATGACCGCACCGCCCCGGAAAACAACCTGGAAGCCTTGCAGCAGGCCATGTACGATGCGGGCATTGTGCCTCTGGTCAACAGCGTAAACCGGTTGAAAATCGGCACGGATTACATCTACTAAGCCCTTGTCCAATCGGTCCTTGATATTGTCCACCGTTTCATTG
>USCR01000199.1 GCA_900553295.1 uncultured Eubacteriales bacterium
GCTTCTGTGCGCCGATGTACTGGGAAATCATCACCGCGCCCGCCACGGTGAGCCCGCTGCCAAAGTTCAGCACAATGTTTTGCACAGGGGTAACCAGGTTAATGGCCGCCAGGGGCTCGGTACCAATCTGGCCCAGCCAGTAGGTATCCGTCAGGTTGTATAGCGTTTGCAGAAAGCTGGTGACCACCACCGGTACGGCAATGGCTAATATGGCACGGAACAGATTCCCATGCAGAATCAGCTCGGTGGTAGCACTGGAAAGGTTGCGCTTCATGGCGGCTGCACGTCCCTTTTTCAGGAAAATTCTTAGGTACAATTATACACCCGGGAGCAGGGAAACGGAAGTGCTTTGGGGAACAGTTATGGAAATTCCCCAAGGTTTTGCCAAAGTCAGGGCTAAGGAGGAAACGGACATGGATGTACGCGCATATTTGAAAGATTATTTGGCGGGATACAAGCACTACAAACCCTACTGGAATTATGAGGATGGGTGCGTATTGCTTGGCTGCATTGATCTGTATGAAGCCACCGGTGACCCGCTGTACCGGGACTTCGTGCTTGCATACTTGCGGGAGGCGGTGACTCCGGCAGGGGAGATCCCCAACTACGAGTTCAGCCAATACAATATCGACAGCATCAATAGCGGCAAGGCACTGTTTTTCGCCTGGAAGGAGACGGGGGATGACCGCTATCGCAAGGCCATAGAGCTGCATATGCAGCGTTTGCGGGAGCATCCCCGGTGCGCCTGCGGAAACTTTTGGCACAAGAGCCTGTATCCCCAGCAGATTTGGCTGGACGGCCTGTACATGGCGCAGCCCTTCTACATGGCCTACGAAAGGGAATGCGACGGCTGGGCACAGGTGGAGGACATCGTCAACCAATTCCGGAACGTGCGGAAATATCTTTTCTGCCCCGAGAAAGGCTTGTATTATCATGCCTGCGATACCATCAAGGCGCAGCCCTGGGCCAACAAGGAAACAGGCTGTTCCCCCAATTTCTGGCTGCGCTCCATGGGGTGGTATCTCATGGCGCTGGTGGATTGCCTGGATATTATGGGTTCGGAAACGGCGGGCTATGAGGAGCTGCGTGGTTTGTTCCGGGAGGCGGTGGCGGGCATCCGCCGGTATGCCGAACCGGTGACGGGCATGTTTTATCAGGTAATCGACCACGGGGAAAATCCGGAGAATTATCTGGAAACCTCCGGCACGGCCATGGTGGCGTATGCCTGCATGAAAGGGGCGCGTCTGGGCCTGCTGGAAGGGGACGCGAAGGCAGCCGGACGCAAAGCCTTTGAGAGCTTGCTGGATAAGAAGCTGGTTCAGGGGACGGACGGCAAGACCCACCTGACGGATATCTGCTGGGTGGCAGGGCTTGGCCCCGGCGAAAAGCGTGACGGTTCCGTGGCCTACTACCTCAGCGAACCCCGTGTCAACGATGACAGCAAGGGCGTGGGACCCTTTATGATGGCCTACGCAGAATACCTGCGGGGATAAAAAATCACGCAAAAAAGCCGTACACCCCAAACAAAACGGGGATGTACGGCTTTCTTTTTTCTTATTCATCTGCCTGCAAAGCCTGCTCTGCGGCCCGGCGGGCATCCTCCCAGCCAAACCCACGGCGCACCAGCGCCTGGGTGAGCTTTTGCATGCCTTGGCGCGATGCTTCACGGCTATATCGGGAGGCGAGCTTTTCCGCAGCTTGCCGGCAGGCCTCCGCTTCGGCGTCCTCGTCCACGGCGGTCAGGGCTTCCTCCGCCTGGGCGCGGGATATGCCCTTGCGCTGCAATTCCTGGGAAATGCGGCGTTTGCCCAGAGTGCGGCCGCTGCGGGCCTCCACCCACTGCCTGGCAAAGTCCGCGTCATCCAGGAGCTTCTCCCGCTCCAGCTTGTACAGTACCATTTCCACCGTGGCAGGACGGTAACCGCAGCGAAGCAGCCGGGATTCCAGCTCGTGGCGGCTGCGGGCACGGGCGGCGAGGTAGCCCACCGCCCGGTCCAGGGCATGGCGGTACTGCCGCAGCAGCAGCCACTGATCGTATGCATCCAGATCCAGCGCCTGCCCCGGGGCCAAGGGACGCTCATGAAACAGGCTCAGGGGAACGAGCAGTTCCTGACCGCTTTCCAGGGTGACGCGCATCTTGCCGCGCTCCTTGCGCAGGGTAGCGATCACGTCCATGCGTCGCTATCCTCCCACAGCGCCCAGCGCAGGATGTCCCGGTTGATCCGGCCCAGACGGCCTGTCCGCGCTTCACTGGCGCCGCCGTTGAGCAGGATAACCCGGCGGCCGGTGCCTTCCTCATAAAAGGCGCCGTTGACACAGCCGTAGGCAAAGCCCTGATGCCCCAGGATGCGCCGGGGGGACAGGGCGGGATCGTTAATGAGCAACAGCCCCAGACCATAGGCCAGGGTGGGAGCAATGCTGCCATAGCTGGCGTGCGCCGTGGTCATGGCAGCGATGGAAGCAGAAGACAGATAGCACTGGCCCTGATATTCCCCGTGCTGTACCAGCATGGTCAGGAAGTGATCCAGGCTGGCGGCGTCGGTATACAGACTCCCTGCGGCATAGCCAAAATGGTGCAGGGGGTCGGGCTGCGCGAGTGGCCGGGCTTTCTCCGCCGCGGCTTCCACTTGCCAGGCGCGTTTGGCACGGTAAGGGAGCACACGGCTGATGGGCAGGGTATGCTCCTTGTCCGCCTGGGTAACATCCAGGGTGGCATTCATTTCCAGGGGAACAAATACCTCCCGCTGGTACACCGCCTCCAGGCACTCGCCGGTGACTGTCTCGATCAGGCTGCCCAGCAGGCCAAAGCCCAGGTTGCAGTAGGCAAAGTCCCCGCCGGGTGTGCCCCAGGAAGCGCTTGCATCCGCGAGAATCGCGTCGTAGGTATCTCCCCGGGCAAAAGCGGCTTCGTAGGCGGGCGTGTCACGCAGGCCGGAACGGTGGCAGAGCACCTGTTCCACCGTGGCTGCGCGCAGGGGATGCTCTGCCGGCAACGCCGTGGGCAGACGGTCAAAGATACGGTCTTCCAGGCGCAGCAGGCCCTTCTCCGCCAAACGCAGCACGCACGCGGCGGTGACCATTTTGGTAATGGAAGCAGCCCGGAAAACCGTCGCGGGCGTGACCACGCGCTTGGGCGCGGTTTTTAGCGAGGAGCAGATTTGCGTCCATTGCTTGCCGTCGTCCAGCAGCAGCGTACCGCCCAGCATATGGTGCCGCTTGAACAGCCTTCCGGGACCGTAGTCCGGGGAAAGGGGCAGGGTTTCATCCTCCCGGTACCGGAACAGTACCTGCTGGGTAGCCACGCTGGGGGCAAAAAGGATCAGCCCCAGGCGGTATAGATTGTTTTTCATGGGTGTAGTGGGC
>USCR01000200.1 GCA_900553295.1 uncultured Eubacteriales bacterium
GGCATAGGGGGGAGGTCGGAATCCCCCCTGCCCCCCTGGCCGGCGGAGCCACCCCTCGGAGAAAAAGCATATCGCAGGTTCCACATTCACCACTTTTCACATTCTTGGCAGCAGCACACCTCTGCTGCCTTTTCTTGTGCGCGGATTCCCGTGGTTGACATACCTTCTTGCCCCTTGCTATACTTAATTATCCTCCGTCTATGTTGGGAGGATTGTTGCCATGTGATGGTCCATTTTGGGCAGGCATCTGCCTGATAGCCCTGGGCATCTTTATGTTTTTGAAGCCGCAGATCATCACGCGCTCCCCCGTGGCGGGGGGAGGTTGTTCTTTTTGTGTATGCGGCTTGCCTTCCCTTGGGGGCTTGGGTACAATGAACACAAAGTATGCGGCAAAGGAGCTGGTATCCCATGGAGAAGATTCAGATGACCACCCCCCTGGTGGAAATGGACGGGGATGAAATGACCCGCATCCTGTGGGCGGACATCAAGGATATGCTAATCAAGCCATATGTGGATCTGAAAACGGAATATTATGACCTGGGCCTGCCCAACCGGGATGCCACCGGGGACCAGGTCACCATCGACAGCGCCAAGGCAGCCATGCGCCTGGGCGTGGCGGTAAAGTGCGCCACCATCACCCCCAACGCCCAGCGCATGGAGGAATACCACCTGAATCAGATGTGGAAGAGTCCCAATGCCACCATCCGCGCCATGATGGACGGCACGGTGTTCCGCGCGCCCATCCTGGTCAAGGGCGTCTCCCCCACCGTGCGCACCTGGGAAATGCCCATCACTATCGCCCGTCACGCCTACGGAGATGTGTACCGCAACAGCGAAATGCGCATTCCCGGCCCGGGCAAGGCGGAGCTGGTATTCACCGGCGCGGACGGGCAGGAGATCCGTCAAACCATCTTTGACTTCAAGGGCCCGGGTATCCTCCAGGGCATGCATAACCTGGATGCCTCCATTGCGGCCTTCGCCCGTTCCTGCTTCCAGTATGCGCTGGATGTGAAGCAGGATCTGTGGTTTTCAACCAAGGACACCATTTCCAAAACCTACGATCACCGCTTCAAGGATATCTTTCAGGAAATCTATGACGCGGAGTACAAGGCGCGGTTTGGGGCCGCGGGCATTACCTATTTCTATACCCTCATCGACGACGCGGTGGCGCGGGTGGTGCGCAGCAAGGGCGGCTTCATCTGGGCCTGCAAAAACTATGACGGCGATGTCATGAGCGACATGGTGGCCACGGCCTTCGGCTCCCTGGCCATGATGACCAGCGTGCTGGTCTCCCCCGACGGCAAGTATGAGTACGAGGCCGCCCATGGCACCGTCACCCGGCACTATTACCGCCACCTGAAAGGCGAGGAAACCTCCACCAACCCGGTGGCCACCATCTTTGCCTGGAGCGGCGCCCTGCGCAAGCGCGGCGAGCTGGACGGCCTGGCCGATCTGTGCGCCTTTGCCGACCGCTTGGAAAAGGCCACCCTGGACACTATTGAGAGCGGCGTCATGACCAAGGACCTGGCCGCGCTGTATGAAGGGGAGGCCCGCGCGGTGAACAGCAAGGCCTTCCTGGGGGCCATTGCGGAGCGGATGTAAATTCCGGTTCATCCTTTTCTACTTTGGAGGGCTAAGATACGTTGAAGAAATTCCTTGCGCTGCTGGCACTTCTGCTGCTGCCCATGGCCGCCCTGGCGGCCTCCAGCCCCCGTACCCGCTGGACAGACGTGCCTGAGCTGCTCCGCCCGGGAAAGACTGAGCGGCTGGTTTTTGACTGCCCGGTGGAAACGGAAGCCACCGTCACCGTGCTGGACGGCTCCGGCACAGCGGTTGCCACGCTGTGGGAAAACGAGATGACTGTCGAGGGCGAAAATATCCTGTACTGGGATGGTCAGGTGAACGGCACGGACGTGGCTCCGGGAACCTACACCCTGCACATTGCCCTGAGCGGCAAGGAAGTGCAGGCAGAGCTGGTCATTGGCGAGCATGCTCCGGAGCTGGAAGCCGACGGCGACGCCCTGCTTGGCGAAGGCTGGTATCTATGGGTGAACTGCTCCACAGCCGGAGAGATCACCGTCACCCTGGATGACGAAGAGATTCTCCGGCAAGCGGTGGATGCCGGGGAAACGGAGATCTCCTGGGATGGCACGGTGGACGGCGCTCCCCTGCCCGCGGGCCTGTATGACCTGGAGGTCCGCCTGTGGGACGCCACGGGCTTCTCCTCCACTCCCACTTCCCTGAACGTGGAAGTGCCCACAGCGGCAGGACCCGCCCTGATGGGGGACGCCTACTATCTGCTCCCCAGCGACGTGAGCTGCGACCACGACATTTGCTATTGGAAGCTGAACCGCGGGGAGATGGACGTGGCCTCCATTTGGCAGGTGCTCACCCAGAGCGTCACGGTGCTCTCGGGTAGCGAACGGCAGCAGGCCAAGGTATACGAAAGCCCCGATGAAAACAGCCCCGCCATCGCCGAAGTAACCTACGAAAGCCAGGCCGTGCACGTTCTGGAGCAGGGGGCGGAGTGGACAAAGATTGAGGGGTATTCCTCCTCGGTGGAGGGGTCCTCCGTGGCCAACTATGCGGGGCACTTCGTGGGCTATGTGCCCACTTCCCTGCTCAAGGAAAAGGAAGTCAACCAGCACCTGGGCGTGGTGATTGACAAGCTGCAGCAGCGGCTCTTCGTGTTTCAAGATGGGCGGTTGCTGTCCACGCTGCTGTGCTCCACGGGTTTTCCCTCGGAGGATGCGCCCTGGAATGAGACCCCCGCAGGAGAATTCCTGGTGATCAGCCGCACGGGGGGCTTCTGGTCCGGGGAATTGTATTGTGACATGGGCCTGCGCATCAACGACGGCATTCTGCTCCACGAGGTACCCTGCCTCATCAACCCTGAAGATGAATCCCGGGACTATTCCCGTTGCGAGCGCTATCTGGGCGAAAAGGCCAGCCACGGCTGCATCCGCATTCAGCGCAAGCTGACGCCCGAGGGTGTGAACATGCAATGGCTTTGGGACAACCTGAAGGTGGGCTGCAAGGTCATCATCTGGGACGAAATCGGCCGGGAGCTCACCTTCCCGGAGGATGCGGTAACCCTGTACTACAACCCCGACAACGGCCGGCAGTATCACTCCAGTCCCACATGTTTGGCGGTCAAGAGCGAATACTGGCCCCTGACGCCCTTCACCTGGGGCGAGCTGGAGGACGAACCCTACGCCTCCCTGGAGCCCTGCCCAGCCTGCGCGCCCCAGCCCCGGCTGGAAAAGATCCTGGAAATGAACGAAAAGAACACCCGCACCGAGGAACGCGGCTGGTAAGGACGCGTCAGCGTGTCGAAAAAGTGGCAGACCCCCC
>USCR01000201.1 GCA_900553295.1 uncultured Eubacteriales bacterium
AAATATTATCCCGGAGGGATAAGGTATCCAGCAGGTTGAAGTCCTGGAACACAAAGCCCAGATGATCCCGGCGGAAGGCGCTCAGCGCCTTTTCGCTGATCTGGGCGATGTCGTGCCCGTCCAGGAGCACCTCCCCGGCGGTGGGGCGGTCCAGGGCGGCCAGGATGTTCAGCAGCGTGGTTTTGCCCGCGCCGCTCTCGCCCATGATGGCCACATACTCCCCGTCCTTCACGGCGAAGTTCACATCCTTGAGGGCGGTAACCTGGTTGCCCCCGAAGCGGGTGGTGTACACCTTTTTCACATGATGAATCTCCAATAATGCCATAAACGGCCTTTCCTCCTTTGAGCCTTGGGATGATCCTATTGTACCGCGGGGATGGCGGGGGTTTCCATCGATTTGCCTTACATTTCCGGGGCGTAGCTTACATTTTTGTAAGGTTGGACGCTTTTGGGGCAAAGAAAATGCCGCCCCAAAAGGGACGGCAAATTTCCGATAAAAGCATGTGATTTCATGTGGATGCAAAAAAATGATACTTCAGGCTCCTTAACTTGTAAAGCTTTCATTATGTACGGGGCCGAAGGGGTCCAGGGGGCGACCGGAAAGCCCCCTGGTCGTGCCCGCAGGCACGAAATCTTCTATGCTTGCAAGCATGTAATGCTCAACTTGCAAAAAAATGAAGCAAAATACGTTGTCAACCCTCTGCTGCCGCCCGGCAGGAAAAGGGATACAGCCCGTTCAGGTAGGATCGTCGGTATACACCACCCGGAAGCTCTCCATAACCAGCTGCATCTCCGGGGAGAAGGTATAGCCCAGCTCCCGGCCCTCGGCCATGAGGAAGTTCCGCTGGCGGATGCGCCAGCCCTCCAGGGTGCTGTCCTCGCCCTCGCTGAGGGCCTGCTCCGCGCTCACCTGGCCGTAGGGGAGGATGAGCACCCCCACGGTCTGGATGACGCAGCGGGGCACGCCGTCCCACTGGGTAACGATGGACAGGTCGCCCCGCTTGGGCGGGCGCAATCCCCGCTGCTGAAAGGCATGCAGGCTGGTGAAGGTGGCCCGCTTGATGCCTTGCAGCACCAGGCCCAGGGCATGCTCCGCCCCGGCGGGGGTGGTCTCAAAGTGGAAGCAGTCCTGCCAGCGGGCGCTTTGGGGCAGGCCGCGGACGAACAGGAACCGCTGCCAGAACTCCTCGATCACCGCGCGGCTGGTCATGACTTGCGCTCCGCCTCGCAGTAAATGCAGCGGTAGATGCGCCGGGCGCGGTCGGAGAGCTTGAAGATCTGGTCCAGCTCCGGCTCCACGGAGGTGATGCACCGGGGGTTTTTGCAGCGGATGACGTTCACCAGCTTTTCGGGCAGGGCGATGTGCTTCTTTTCCACAATGCGCCCGTCCTCAATGATGTTGATGGTCACGTCCGGGTCGATGTAGCCCAGCACATCCAGGTCCACATCGATGTTGTCGTCAATTTTGATGATGTCCTTGCGGCCCATGAGGGAGGACTTCACATTCTTGATAATGGCCACGGAGCACTCCAGCTCGTCCAGGTGCAGGTATTTGTAAATGTCCATGCTACGGCCCGCGTGGATGTGGTCGATCACGATGCCTCGCTTGATGCTATCAATATTCATTGGGCGGCCTCCAGCAGTTTCAGAATCAGCGCCATGCGCACAAAGCGTCCGTTGCGCACCTGTTTGAAATAGATGGCCCGGGGATCGTCGTCCACCTTGGGGGAAATCTCATTGACCCGGGGCAGGGGATGCATGATGGACAGGTCGGGGCGGGCGTCCTTGAGCTTTTCCGGGGTGAGGATGTAGGTGTCCTTCAGGCGGATGTAGTCCGCCTCGTTGAAGAAGCGCTCCTTCTGCACCCGGGTCATGTAGAGGATGTCCAGCTGGGGCATGACCTCCTCCATGGTTTCCACCTCGGTGAAGGGGATGCCCTGGTCCTTCAGGCTGCGGGTGAGGTACTCGGGCACGCGCAGCTCGGGCGGGGAAATCAGCACGAACTTGACCCCGGCGTAGCGGCTCATGGCGTTCATCAGGCTGTGCACCGTGCGGCCGAACTTCAGGTCCCCGCACATGCCGATGGTCAGGTGATCCAACCGGCCCTTTTCCCGGCGAATGGTGAGCAGGTCGGTGAGGGTCTGGGTGGGATGGTTGTGCCCGCCGTCCCCGGCGTTGATGATGGGCACGGGGCTTTTCCCGCACACGGCCATGGGCGCGCCCTCCTTGGGGTGGCGCATGGCGATGATGTCGCAGTAGCAGCCCACGGTGCGGATGGTGTCGCTGACGGTCTCGCCCTTGGAGGTGGAGGAGGAATCCGCCGAGGAGAATCCCAGCACACTGCCGCCCAGGCTGAGCATGGCGCTCTCAAAGCTCAGGCGGGTGCGGGTGCTGGGCTCAAAGAACAGCGTGGCCAGGATCCTCCCCCGCAGGCGCTCCGCATAGCGGCTGCGGTCCGCCAGGATGTCATCGGCCAGGTCCAGCACTTCCTGGACCTCCTCCACGGTGAAGTCGGTAATATCAATCAAGTGCTTCAAGGGTACTTCGACTCCTTTTCCTTCAAAAGTATACGGCGCACACAAAACGGCCGAAGGGGCAACCGCCCCTCCGGTCCCTCCTCCTGCAAAAGGGGGAGGAGCGTCCCCCGTTATTTCTGCATCCAGCTCTCGTCGCTGGGGTTGTCCCGGAACTTCAGCAGACGGTCCACGTCCTCCTCGGCGATGTAGCCCTCCTTGGCGGCCACCTCCACCAGCACATCCAGGTTGGACAGGGAAACGTTTTTCACGTTGGCCTCGGCCAGACGCTCAACGCCCTTGAGCATGCCGTAGGTGAAGATGGACGCGATGCCCAGCACCTCCGCGCCGGCCTCCCGCAGCACATTGACCACCTCCAGCACCGAGCCGCCGGTGGAAATCAAATCCTCCACCACCACCACCTTGGTGCCGGGGTCCATCTTGCCCTCAATCTGGTTCTTGCGCCCATGATCCTTGCTGCCGCTGCGCACATAACCCATGGGCAGATCCATCAAATGCGCCGTAATGGCCGCGTGGGCAATGCCTGCCGTGGACGTGCCCATGAGCATCTCCGCCTCGGGATAATGCTCCTCAATAACCTTCTTCAGCCCTTCCTCCACGTCCGTGCGGACCTTGGGGTCGGACAGCGTCAGCCGGTTGTCGCAATAAATAGGGCTCTTAATCCCGCTGGCCCAAGTAAAAGGCTCATCCGGCCGCAGAAACACCGCGTGAATCTTCAGCAAATCCTTAGCAATTTTCTTCTTCATAGCGCATTCCTCCTTTAGTTGACGGAACATGCAACATCTGCGAGAGGCGGCTTTTCTGAGAAAAGCCCCTCTC
>USCR01000202.1 GCA_900553295.1 uncultured Eubacteriales bacterium
AACACCTCACCCCGGGCCTCGGCGGCAGCGCGGCGCTCCTCCAGCTCCTCCTTGGTGCAGAAGCAGTAGTACGCGTGACCGGAAGCCACCAGCTGCTGGGCATAGGGCAGGTACAGCTCCTTGCGCTGGGACTGGATGTAGGGGCCGTAGTCGCCGCCCACATCGGGGCCTTCGTCCCAGTCCATGCCGCAACCCCGCAGGGTATCGTAGATGACCTCCGTGGCGCCCTCCACAAAGCGCTCCTGGTCGGTATCCTCAATGCGCAGGATAAACTTGCCGCCGTTTTTCTTGGCGAAAAGGTAATTATACAGTGCCGTTCTCAGGCCGCCCAGGTGCATAAAGCCCGTGGGGCTGGGCGCGAACCGGGTACGTACTTCCATGGGGAAACGCCTCCAAGCTGTGATTTTGAATGTTTTACTTTTTCGCCTGCTTGGCGAAGGTATCCCGCAGACCCACGGTGCGGTTGTACACCGGCAACTCGGGCGTGGAATCGGGGTCCTTGCAGAAATAGCCGTTGCGCAGGAACTGGAAGGTAGTTCCCACCTCGCAGTCCCGGATGGCAGGCTCCGCCAGTCCCCGGCAGATGGTAAGGCTATTGGGGTTCAGGCGGCTGATGAAGTCCTTCTTGGCAGGCACGGCGGGGGTGTCGCCTTCCTCGGCCAGCTCCGGTTCCGCCTCCTCCAGGTCCTCATCGGCAGAAAGCAGGGGCTCGTACAGCCGGGCCTCAAAGGGGATGGCGTCCGCGGCGCTGACCCAGTGCAGGGTTTTCCCCTTGATCTTGCGGTTGGCGCCTTCGCTGCCGGAGAAGGAATCCAGGTCCACGGTGCAGTGTACTTCCACCACCTCACCGGCGTCATCCTTTACGCAATCCTCGCAGCGGACGATGTACGCGCCCTTGAGGCGGACTTCATTGCCGGGGAACATGCGCTGATACTTCTTGGCGGGGACCTCCATGAAGTCATCCTGCTCAATGTACAGTTCGCGGCCAAAGCGGATGGTGCGCGTGCCCATTTCCGGATGATCGGGATGGTTTTCCACCTGGATCTCCTTGATCTCCCCGGCGGGCCAGTTGGTGAGCACCACCTTCAGGGGCTTCAGCACGGCCATGGCCCGGGTCGATTTTTCCCCCAGGTCATCCCGGACGCAGCTTTCCAGCAGGGCCAGGTCCACCACGGAATCCGCCTTGCTCATACCGATGCGGTCCACAAAGTCGCGGATAGCCGCGCCGGTATAGCCCCGGCGGCGCAGGGCGCTCAGGGTGGGCATGCGGGGATCATCCCAGCCGCGCACATAGCCCCCCTCCACCAGCTGACGCAGGTAGCGCTTGGACATCACGGTCTGCGTCATGTTCAGCCGGGCAAACTCCAGCTGACGCGGACGGGCCGGGAGCATGTTCTGGCTGTGCTCCACCACCCAGTCATACAGCGGGCGGTGAATTTCATACTCCAGGGAGCACAGGGAATGGCTGATGCCCTCCAGGGCATCCCCAATGGGGTGGGCAAAGTCGTACATGGGATAAATGCACCACTTATTCCCCGTGCGCCAATGCTCCTTATATAGAATACGATACATGGCCGGGTCCCGCATCACGATATTGGGGGAGGCCATGTCAATCTTGGCACGGAGCGTCAGGCTGCCCTCCGGGAATTCCCCTGCCCGCATGCGGCGGAACAGGTCGAGGCTTTCCTCCCAGGGACGGTCACGCCAGGGGCTGTTCTTGCCCGGCTCGGTAAGCGTGCCCCGGTAGGCGCGCATCTCCTCCTTGGACAGCTGATCCACATAGGCCAGGCCGCGCTTGATCCAGTCCTCGGCAATCTCGTAGCACTTGTCGTAGTAGTCGGACGCATAGTACAGTCCGCCGGTCCAGTGAAAGCCCAGCCAGGTAATGTCCCGCTTGATGGCCTCCACGTACTCGGTGTCTTCCTTGGCGGGGTTAGTATCGTCAAAGCGAAGGTTGCACTTGCCGCCGTACTTCTCCGCGGTAAGGAAATCCATGATCAAGGCTTTGCAATGGCCAATATGCATGTATCCATTGGGTTCGGGAGGAAAGCGCGTGTGTACTTGCTGGTAACGCCCCTCCTTCAGGTCCTGGTCGATGGCGTCCCAGATAAAATTGGTGCGCGTTGCTTTTTCTTCCACATGATTTTCCAAAGCAGACTCCTCCTTCTTCCCATACTTCATGCGCTGGCAATGCCAGCGTGTTCCAACATTATAAGCACTCAGGCCCAAAAGCGCAAGAAAAAAAAGCAAATTAGCGCCTTCGCGGCCTGGTATTTCCGCTGTTGACTGCGCAATACGGGAAATACGGGAAAAAATTGAAATTTGTGCTTGACAACCTTCTTCCCCTGCGATATAATAATATACGTTCGCAAGAGCGATAGCCCCTGCGAGAGAATGACTGGGTGTAGCGCAGCTTGGTAGCGTGCTTGAATGGGGTTCAAGAGGCCGGAGGTTCGAATCCTCTCACCCAGACCATAAAAGGACTGAAACTTTGATACAAGGTTTCAGTCCTTTTCTTTATATTCTTGCAGAATCCTAATGCAAAATGGCAAATGCACCCGGGAATATGAATGATTCCGGCATTGCCCTTGGGCCTACAGCTTTGGGGGTGCTCGCTCCTCCGCAAGCCTGCTGCGCATGGTATGAGCTGGTCAATGCTTCCTTTTTTACCATGAGCATACACTTTTTTCATAATAAGGGCTTGCTGCCCGTTCTTCGCAGACAGCAAGCCCTTTTGTATGTACTCAGATTTACTTTACAAGTGCCGGATCTCTCATGCTTCTAAGCGGTAGGCGCTCGTCAGTTGCCTGTACAACCGGCGACATCTTTCCGTTTGATTTGGGTTTATTGGTTGATCTCCGCGTACAGGGCGTTCCACTTTTCCAGCATTTCGTCCTTATGCTCGGTCAGCCACGCCACATCGCGGTCCACCCAGGTAATCTCGCTGTCCGGAGGCAACCAGGCAATCTCATACTGCGCCTTGGGATTGGTGAAGCGCAGGGTTTGCAAACGGTTCGCCAGTTCGGTTTGTCCCTCGGGGCTCATGAGGAAATCAATCATGGCTTTTGCCGCTTCGGCAGGCGATAATAAAATCCAGCCACTCATCCGTCATATCTATAAACTCTTTGATCTTCAAATCCGGATTCAATCGTACTTCATAAATGGATACGATTTTTGTGTCATAGCGTTTTGCCCATCTT
>USCR01000203.1 GCA_900553295.1 uncultured Eubacteriales bacterium
CTCCACCACGCCCCGGTACCGGTCTTCACAGCGGACCAGCCGGGAGGCCACTCCCACAAAGCCCCGGCAACTGTCGACTCCGGACTCCTGCAAAGAGCGGGGAGTCATGGCGCTGAGGGGCAGGAAGGTGGCCCGGCCCAGGCGGTTCTGCCGCAGGTATTCAATCAGGGTTTTGGCGGTGTCCTCATCCTCGGTGACGATGTTCTGCTGGGCGGCGCCCAGGGCCATGTCGATGGCGGTCTCATAGCGCTGGGGCACGGTGAGCAGCTGGGCCAGCACGCCCCGCACCCCCTGCATGCCCCGCTGATGGGCAAAGGCCATGGCCCGCTTTACCGACTGGTTGAAGCCCTCCATTTCCCGCTGCATCTCTTCCATGAGCTTCAGCCGGCTCATGGCGGATTGCAGCTGGCCGGTCTTTTCCTGGGCGCTCTGGCGCAGGGTGTTCAGTTCCCCGTCGCAGGCGGCCAGCTCCTGCTGGCGGGCGCGGTGGGCCTGCACCAGCTTGTCCCAGCCGGCCTTGGCCTGCTCCAGCTGCCCCTGGGCCGCCTGGGCGGCGGATTGCAGCTCCTCCAGGCGCTGGGCCATCTGCTCGTCCTGGGAGAGGAGCTCCTTTAAGCGGCTGTCCATCTGGGCGCGCATGGTGGTTTGCCGGGTTTGGTCGTTGCGCAGGTTGGAGGAGCGGTTCATGGCCTCCAGCATTTGGGCCTTGTAATCCTCCAGGGCCTGCTCCTTCTGGGCTTCCTCCCGGGCCAGGCGGTCCTGGGCCTGGGTGGCTTCCCGCAGGGCTTCCTGGGCCTCGCTCAGGCGCTGGCGCTGGCGCTCCAGGCCGCCGTCCTGCTCCCCGGACATGCGGGTCAGTTCTTCCAGGCGCTCCCGGGCGGACTGCTGCTCACCGGTCATGCGGCGGATGTTCTCCTCCCGGTTCTCCTGGCGGGAGGCCGCGGCGGTCCATTCGTTTTTCAGGGTATGCACCCGGTCGGCGCAGTTCATCAGCTCGTTGCGGGCGGCGGTGACGCGGGCTTCGATGGCCTCGATTTTGCTTTGCTGCTTGTCCCGGGCCTCGGTCTTTTCGGCCAGGGCCTGCTCCCCCTGCTGCAATATGGCGGCCAGGGTGGCCAGGGTTTCGTCCAGCTGGGCCAGGCGGTCCTTGAGCTGGTCATGGCGCAGCAGGAATAGGTTCAGGTCCAGCACCCGCAGCTCCTTGGATAATTCGAGGTATTCCCGGGCGGTCTCCGCCTGCTTTTCCAGGGGGGTGAGCTGGCGCTCCAGCTCCTTGATGATGTCCTCCACCCGGTCCATGTTTTCCAGGGTGCGCTGGAGCTTTTTGTCGGCGTCCTCCTTGCGGGCCTTGAACTTCACAATGCCCGCGGCCTCCTCAAAGACCTGGCGCCGGTCCTCCCCCCGCTGGGAGAGGATATCGTCGATGCGCCCCTGGCCGATGATGGAGTAGCCCTCCTTGCCGATGCCCGTGTCCCGGAACAGGTCGATGATGTCCCGCAGGCGGCAGGCGGAGCGGTTCAGGTAATATTCGCTCTCCCCGTTGCGGTACACCCGGCGGGTCACCGCCACCTCCGCGAAGTCCACGGGCAGGGCCCGGTCCTCGTTGTCGAACACCAGGGACACCTCGCAGTAGCTCAGGGGCTTGCGCTTCTGGGTGCCGTTGAAGATAACGTCCTCCATCTTGGCGCCGCGCAGGGTTTTGGCGCTTTGTTCCCCCAGCACCCAGCGCACGGCATCGCCGATGTTGCTCTTGCCGCTGCCGTTGGGGCCCACAATGCCCGTAATGCCCTGGTTGAACACGATTTCCGTGCGCTGGGCGAAGGACTTGAATCCGTAAATTTCCAGCTTCTTGAGCTTCATGAAGCCTACCTACCTCCGGTTTGCATATGCGGTTTAGTATAGCACAAAGCCGGGCCAAAAGTCCAACTCTGTCCCCGAAGGGCGCAAGTATCCCCCGCCCCTTTTCCCGCACGCTGCGTATTCACACTTGCATAAGCGGGGAAGAACCGGTATAATTCTTCTGAATGGTTAAAGCCTTCGTATCACACATTAAAGGACGTGAGCCACCCATGGGCAATTATATACTGAGCTGCTGCTCCACCGCAGACCTTTCCAAGGAACACTTCGAAGCCCGGAATATCCATTACATTTGCTTCCACTACACCATCAACGGCCGTCAGATGCCGGATGACCTGGGGCAGAGCATGCCCTTTGACAAGTTCTACGCCGCCATGGCCGCAGGGGCGGAAACCAGCACCTCCCAGATTAACGCGGACGAGTTCATCGAGTACTTCACCCCTTTCCTGGCGGCGGGGCAGGACGTGGTCCATGTGACGCTGTCCTCAGGCATCAGCGGCGTGATTAACTCCGCCAACCTGGCCAAGCAGCACCTGGAGGAGAAGTTCCCCGGGCGCAAGGTGTATGTGGTGGACAGCCTGGGGGCGTCCTCGGGTTATGGGCTCATCATGGATACCCTGGCCGACTTACGGGACGGCGGCATGGATGCGCCGGAGCTGGTGGCCTGGCTGGAGGAGCACCGGCTGGAAATGCACCACTGGTTTTTCTCCACGGACCTCACCTTTTACATCAAGGGCGGGCGCGTGAGCAAGACCTCCGGCTTCATTGGCCAGATGCTGGGCATTTGCCCGCTGCTGAACATGGACAACCTGGGCCGCCTGATTCCCCGGCAGAAGGTGCGCTCCAAGCGCAAGGTGATCAAGGAGATTGAGGCGCGCATGGAGGAGCATGCCCGGGATGGGCTGAACTACAGCGGCAAGTGCTATATCAGCCAGTCTGCCTGCCTGGAGGATGCCCAGGCGGTGGCCAAGCTGGTGGAGGAGCGCTTCCCCAACCTCAATGGCAAGGTGGAAATCAATCATATCGGCACCACCATCGGCAGCCATACCGGGCCTGGCACTGTAGCCCTGTTCTTCTGGGGCGACAAGCGGGAAAACTGAGCGGTAGGTTGTGCGTTGCCTTGGCGCCCCCGTTGGAAAGCGGGAGCGCCGCAGCGTGTCGAAAAAGTGGCAGATGCCACTTTTTCGAGGAAGCAAATTCGGTCAA
>USCR01000204.1 GCA_900553295.1 uncultured Eubacteriales bacterium
CCTGCCCCGCCACGGGCAATCAGGCGCCCATTGAGCGGGTGATTGCCGGCATCCAGGCGGACTGCTCCCTGCCCTATTCCCAGGGGAACCTCAGCCGTTCCCTGGGGCTGACCCCGGCGTACTTCTGCCGGCTGTTCCATGAAAAGACGGGCCAGCACTTCTCCACCTTTTTGACCCGCACGCGCATGGAGAAGGCCCAGGAGCTGCTCACCCCGCCGGTGCATGGCACCCTCCAGGAGATCAGCCAGGCCTGCGGCTACCCCAACAAGAGCTATTTCTGCCAGGTGTTCAAGAAATACACCGGCATGACCCCCGGCGAATTTGAACAACAGAAGCGGGAGAATCAAACGTGAGTACACGCATACGCCGCCTGCGCAATCCCCTGCTGGACACGCTCTGCCACCTGGAGGGCAATGCCAAGCCCTGCCTGCTGCTGGAGCCCCTGTGGGGGATTCCCTATAATCTCTACCTGCCCTTTGTCTCCGTGTACATGGCGGCCCTGGGGCTTTCCGCCACGGAGATTGGGCTGGTGTCCACGGTGTTTTTCGCTAGCCAGATGGTCTGGGCGCTGCTCAGCGGCCCCCTGACGGATAAGCTGGGGCGGCGGGTATGCACCGTGATTTTCGATTGCCTCAGCTGGTCGGTGCCCGCGCTGCTGTGGATGTGCGCGCAGAACTTCTGGTGGTTCCTGGTGGCGGCGGTGTTCAACGGCGCCTGGCGGGTGACGGAGAATTCCTGGAATCTGCTCATGGCCGAGGACGCGCCCCCGGAAAAGCTGGTGCATTATTTTTCCATTGCCCATGTGGCGGGGCTGATTGCCGGGTTTGTGGCGCCCATCCCGTATCTGTTTGTGCAGCAGTACACGGTGGTGCCCACCATGCGGGTGCTCTATGGCATCACCTTTGTGATGATGACCGCCAAGTTCCTGATCCTGTTCTTCACCGCGGGGGAAACCGCCGTGGGCAAGCGGCGCATGGCCGATACCCGCGGGGTGTCCATCTTTTCCTACCTGATGGACAGCCCCCGGGTGCTGCGCAACATGCTCCGGGATCGCCGGGTGATGCTCACGGTGGGGGTGGTGGCCTGCTTCGCCACGGTGCAGAATGTGTACGGCACCTTCTGGCCCCTGCTGGTGACGGACAAATTGGGCATCGCCACGGAGAATCTTTCAGTGTTTTCTACGCTGAAGAATATCTTGATGCTCCTGTGCTACTTTTTTGTGGTGCCGCGCATACGCCTGGACCGCTTTGAACGGCCCCTGCTGTGGAACCTGGGGGGACTGATGGCCGTGCACGTGCTCATGGCCCTGCTGCCCGCTGGCCCCTGGGCCTATTCCTTTGTGCTGGGCGGCGTGGTGCTGGAAGCCCTGACCCTAAGCGTCCTTAGCCCCCTGACCAGCTCCCTGCAAATGGTCAGCGCCGAAGGGGAGGAGCGGGCGCGGATCATGGGCTGGTTCTATGCCCTGTGCCTGGCGGTGACCTCCCCCTTTGGGGTGATTGCCGGGGCGCTCAGCGAGATCAACCGGGTTTTGCCCATGTGCCTGAACCTGGCGCTGCTGGCCTGCGGGCTGGGATTCTCCGCGGGCCTGGCCCGGCGGCAGAACCAGGCACAGCTATCCGCATAATGTACGAATGAAACCAATTCCTGCTAGGCAGGATAAAGAGGGATGCATATGACGTTTGTTACAGTAGAGGGCCATCAGTTGGCGGCGGACCAGGCGGATCGTTTCCTGGCCGACCGGGAACGGGTGGCCCGGGAGATGACGGCCCTGCTGGCGCCCCGGTATGCCCGGGTGTGCCGCGCCACCCTGAACCCCGAGGACGGGCCGGGGCTGGCGGCCTTTGACGCGGCGGGTGTGCCGGTATTTTTCTACCCCCTGGACCCCGGCCACGTGGCCTGCGCCGCGCAGGCGGGGGACGGGCTGGAGGAATTCCTGGCGGCCTGCCTGTGATCGCCTGCCCCCATAAAGGAGGAACCCGATGAAATCCATCATCCGAATGCTTTGCATCTGTCTGGCCCTGTGCCTGGCCATGCCCGCCCTGGGCGAGGAGGCGCAGCAGAGCGCCGCGCCCACCGTGCGGGTGTGGCTGCGCCGCCTGGGCCTGACGGACCGCGCCGACCTGACCCTGGACGGCGTGTACACCGCCCAACTGCCCAGCGGTGTGGAGATGAGCTTCCCCAAGGGGAGCCAGGTCACCGTGCTGGTACGCTCCGGGGAGCTGTACCTGTTTTATGAAGGCATGAGCCTGCATGCCGGCACGGCCCTCCAGCTGATCCGCAATGCCTCGGAGAGCACGGAAAGCGAGGGCATCCGCTTTGTGGAGGGGGGCAACTTTTACCCCGGGGACCTGACCCTGACCCTCACTGACCAGGGCCTGCTGCGCCCGGTGTGTACCCTCTCCGTGGAGGATTACCTCCTGGGCGTGGTGCCCTATGAAATGAGCAACAGCTTCCCCCTGGAGGCCCTGAAGGCCCAGGCGGTCTGCGCCCGGACCTACGCCCTGTCCCACGTCCAGGGAGACCCCTACTATGACCTGGAGGACACCACCAACGACCAGGTGTTCCGGGGGGTGAATCTTACCTACGGCAACGCCATTCAGGCCGTGCGGGATACCGCCGGGGTGGTGGGCACCTACAAGGGGGAACTGGCCTCCTGCTATTACAGCGCCAGCAACGGCGGCCAGACCGAGCTGGTGGAAAACGTCTGGAGCGGCCGGGGGGACTGGAGCTATTACCAGATGACCGACGACCCCTACGACCTGGAAAACCCCGAAAGCGTGGTGCGCCGCGCCACCCTGAAAAAGTCCGGGGAGGACCTGCCCGAGGCCTTCCTGAACCTGCTGGCCCAGCAGCTGGCGGAGCAGATGACCGCCAAGGGCTTTGACCCCACTTTCCGCGGCCTGCGGGTGGACGGCATCTCCGCCATGGAGCTGCATACCCCCAAGTATGACGACCCCAGCCGCATGTGGAGCAAGCTGGACATTACCTTCACCTGGTCCGGCCGCACGGTGACCTATCCCCCCGCGGCCACGGCCACCCCCGAGGCCCTGCCCCTGGCCGA
>USCR01000205.1 GCA_900553295.1 uncultured Eubacteriales bacterium
CGCTGATCGCCGAAGGGCGCATGGACGCCGTCCTGTGGGGCTGGTGCGAATTCGAGGGGATCGATGGCGTTGAAATGCGGGAGTTGTCCATGGGCATGTCCGGGGATTACGACCTGGCGGCTGCTCATGGCGCGACCCTGGTGCGGATCGGTTCCGCGCTGCTTGGCCCCCGGGGCTGAGACCAAGGAAGCATGGGAGGAAATCAGATGTCTTGGAAGGATTTGACCAATCGGGCCATGGACTGGGTCAAGGAAAAGGGCGCGGAAATTTTTTCGCCCAAGGATAAGCCCTATTCCGACCTGGGCAACGGCGGTGCCAGCGGATATTACCCCGGGGTTGCCGCGCGGCAGGAGCGCACCCAGAAAATGGCGGCCCTGAAGGAAGAGGCTGCGCAGCATACCATGAGCCAGGGCGCATACCCGGAGGCGCAGGCCGGCTATACCGGCTCCGTGAACGGCGCGGCCATGCAGCAGGGCTATACCCAGCAGTTCCAGACGCCCCCCGTGCAGCAGGGCTACACCCAGCAGTTCCAAACGCCGCCCGCGCAGCAGGGCTATACCCAGCAGTTTGCTTCCGCGCCGGCGTCCACCGGTTATACCCAGCAGTTCCAGACGCCTCCCGTGCAGCAGGGGTATACCCAGCAGTTCCAAACGCCGCCCGCCCAGCAGGGCTATACCCAGCAGTTCCAGAACAATTACCAGCAGGGCTGGGGACAGCAGGAGGGCTGGCAGCAGCCCGCGCCCCAGCAGCAGGTGCCGGATAACATCAGCTTTATGCCCGGCCACTACGTGGATGGCAACCGCGCTTACGTCCATGTGGAGCGCATTACGCAGCTGGTTTCCTTCCAGGCCTGCTACCGGATTATTGAGTTCATGAAAAATGGCGAGTCCGTCATCGTGAACACGGAAAGCATCGCCAACGAGGCGGAGGTTATCCGCTGCATTGACATGCTCTCCGGCGCGGCCTATACCCTGGGCTGCTCCATCACGAAGATTACCAATATCAAGCGCGCATACTTGATCTCCCCGCCCACGGTGCAGGTGCTGGCGGATGTGTTCATCCGCCGCATGAGCGACCGCCGTAACGAGGAGGGCGCCCGCCGCCGCACCGGCCGCTACAGCGAGGAACAGGATGACCGCTTTGGCGCCCAGAACGTCGGCGAGGGCTATGACGCCGCAGGCTATGACCAGGGGCGCATGGCTTCCGGCTACGGCGGATACGACCAAGGCGCGAGCTATGATACGGCCTACAACAGAAGCGGCAGCCGCCAAGGTAACAGCTTTGGCGCATACGGCGGCTTTGGAAACGCCGCCTCCTACGCGCAGTAAAAAAGGAGTATGCCAATGATCGACCTGGTGTTTCGTATACTGTACCTGGCCCTGTGGCTTTTTGATGTGGCACTGCTGATCTATGTGGCCATGAGCTGGTTGCGGCCCACGGCAAACCGCTGGACGGAGCTGCTGCGGAAAATTGTCGAGCCGGTGCTCAACCCCATTCGCAGGATTCTGGTGGAAAAGCTGCCGCCCCGGTGGCAAATCTTCGACTGGTCCCCGCTGGTGGCCTGGCTGCTGGTGGAGCTGGTGCGGTATTTGCTCAGCACGCTGCGGGTGATTCTGTGAAGGGGGACGAAACGCAGGTCTTGCGTATCCGCCTGGGGGAGCTGGCACGACGGGCGGGAGAGCGCTGGCAGCCCTTGTGCAGCCGTTTCCTCGGGGCGGAGGAGAGGGAACTTGCCCTGCGCTGCGCCGCGGAGAACGGCGTGGAGGCTGCCTTTGACGGCGGCTGGGAGGGGGCGGAGCGCGTCCAGTGCTGCTTCTATCCCCAGGGAGAGGAGCCTGTGTTCACCGGCAAATGGTTACAGGTGGACTGGAACCCGCGCTTTGGCACGGTAGATCACCGGGCGCTGCTGGGGAGCTTGATGTCCCTGGGCATGGACCGGGAGATGCTGGGCGATCTGGTCCTAGCGGCCGGCCAGGCCTTTGTGCGGGCCATGCCGGAGATGGCCCAGCGCCTGCCTGTGGAGCTGACCCGGGTGGGGGGAACTACGGTAACGGTATGCCCCCTGTCGCAACCGCCTGCCCTGACCCCGCCCAAGGGCATGGAACTGCGGGATACCGTGGCTTCCCTGCGGCTGGACAGCGTGCTTTCCAGCGGCCTGCGCACCTCACGTAACAAGGCCGTGGAATGGATTCGTCAGGGGCTGGTGCAGGTGAATCACCGCGCCACGGAGCGGACGGATTCCCCCCTGAAGGCAGGCGACCTGCTTTCGGTGCGGGGATTTGGGCGCGTCAGGCTGCAGGAGGCCGGCGCGCCAACCAGGAAGGAACGCATTCCCATTGTTTTGGAAGTTTTCAGCAAAAAATAAACCCGGTATACGCCTGCGGCGCAATACGGAAAGGAGCAGCACATCATGCAAATCACCATCGAAATGATCGAGAGCAAGGAATTCAAAATCAAGCCCCGGGGCTACGACCAGCAGGAGGTGGATGAATTCCTGGACGCTATCTGCGACGAGATGGCCGCCCAGCAGGATCAGATCCAGGCTCTGCAACAGCAGCTCATGAGCGCCCAGGCCAAGCGCCCCGCGCCCGCGCCTGCCCCCGCTCCCGCCGTGACGCCCGACGCCACCGGCGCGCTCCAGGAGATCCTCGAAATGGCCCAGAAGGTGAAGGCGGAGACCATTGCCGCCGCCGAAAAACAGGCTGAGGAGATCATTGCCAAGGCCCAGGCCCAGGCGGACAGCCAGCTGAAAAACCTGCAAAATGACCGCGACAGCCTGACCCGCCAGGTGACGGAACTCAAGGCTGCCGCTGCGGAGTACCGCACCCGCTTCGAGGCCCTGCTCCAGGCGCAGCAGGAAGCCATTGAGAAGGCCGCGGACCTGTTCTGAGGTAACACAGCAGGAGAAGCATCCCCCAGGGGATGACTTCTCCGCTTTTTTTATTGCAACGGGCAAATTACTTTTTTGACAATCGCTTTTTGTCGCTTTTGCCTCTTTTCAAACGGCAAAAAATAGTTTACAATACAAAGTAAGAAAAAATGTACGTGCTACATTTTT
>USCR01000206.1 GCA_900553295.1 uncultured Eubacteriales bacterium
GGGCTGTCCCCGGCCATTTCCATTGACCAAAAGACCACCAGCAGGAACCCCCGCTCCACCGTGGGCACGGTGACGGAGATTCACGACTACCTGCGTCTGCTCTATGCCCGCATCGGCATTCCCCACTGCCCCAAGTGCGGCAAGGAGATCAAGCAGCAGACCATCGACCAAATGGTGGACGCCATCACCGCCTACCCGGAGGGGACGCGGTTGCAGGTGCTCTCCCCGGTGGTGCGCGCCCGCAAGGGCGAGCACGCCAAGGTGCTGGAGGACGCCCGGAAGAGCGGCTTTGTCCGCGTGCGCGTGGACGGGGAGCTCTACGAGCTGGACGACACCCCCGCCCTGGACAAAAAGAAAAAGCACACCATTGAGCTGGTCATCGACCGGCTTATTGTGCGGCCGGGGAAAGAGCTGCGCCAGCGCCTGGCGGACTCCCTGGAGACTGCCTGCGCCCGCTCCGGGGGGCTGGTCATCATCGACCTGTTCGACAAGGGGGAGCTGCTCTTCAGCCAGAACTACGCCTGCCCGGACTGCGGCATCAGCATTGAGGAGCTGGCCCCGCGGATGTTCTCCTTCAACAGCCCCTTCGGCGCCTGCCCCACCTGCTCGGGCCTGGGCACGCTGATGAAGATCAGCCCGGACATCCTCTTCCCGGACAAGAGCCTTTCCCTGCGCCAGGGCGCGCTGAACGCCATGGGCTTCAATACCTCGGACGACAACGGCATTGCCATGCAATACTTCACCGCCATGGGCAAGCGCTATGGCTTCACCCTGGACACCCCGGTGAAGGACTTCTCCCCCGAGGCCTGGAACGCCATTCTCTACGGCACGGGCACAGAGAAGATCACCATCACCTACGAGAGCGCCGCGGGCCGGGGGGAATACAGCACCGCCTTTGAGGGCGTGATCCCCACCCTGCAGCGGCGCTACCGGGAAACCACCAGCGACGCCATGAAGCAGGCATATGAGGAATACATGGCCGAGGAGCCCTGCCCGGACTGCCACGGCCAGCGCCTGAAGCCCGAAGCCCTGGCCGTCACCGTGGGGGGCAAGAACCTGGCCCAGGTTTCCGCGTTGTGCATCCGGGATGCGCGGACCTTCTTCACCGGGCTGACGCTGACGGAGAAGGAGCAGATGATCGCCGCGCAGATCCTCAAGGAGATCAACGCCCGGCTGGGCTTCCTCATCGACGTGGGGCTGGGGTACCTGACCCTGAGCCGTGCGGCGGCCAGCCTCTCCGGGGGCGAGGCCCAGCGCATCCGCCTGGCCACGCAGATCGGCTCGGCGCTCATGGGGGTGCTCTACATCCTGGACGAGCCCTCCATTGGCCTGCATCAGCGGGACAATGACAAGCTCCTGGCCACCCTGAAACACCTGCGGGACCAGGGCAATACCCTCATCGTGGTGGAGCACGACGAGGACACCATGTACGCCGCGGACTGGATTGTGGACGTGGGCCCGGGGGCGGGCATCCACGGGGGCCGCATTGTGGCCCAGGGCACCGTGGAGGACATCAAGGCCTGCCCGGAAAGCCTCACGGGGCAGTATCTCTCCGGCGTCCGGCGCATCCCGGTGCCGGCCCGGCGGCGGAAGCCCACGGGCTGGCTCACCGTTCGCGGGGCCAAGGAGCACAACCTGAAAAACATTGACGTGAAGATTCCCCTGGGGGTGCTGTGCTGCGTTACGGGGGTCAGCGGCTCGGGCAAGAGCAGCCTGGTCAACGAGATTCTCTACAAGCACCTGGCCAAGGTGCTCAACCGGGCCAAGACCCGCCCCGGGCAGTTTGACGCCATGGAGGGCGTGGAGCAGCTGGACAAGATCATCTGCATTGACCAGAGCCCCATCGGCCGCACCCCCCGGAGCAACCCCGCCACCTATACGGGGCTGTTCGACCTGATCCGCAAGGTGTTTGCCCTGTGCCCGGAGGCCAAGGCCCGGGGTTACAAGGAGAACCGATTCTCCTTCAACGTCAAGGGCGGCCGCTGCGAGGCCTGCGGCGGGGACGGGCTGCTGAAAATCGAGATGCATTTCCTCCCGGATATCTACGTGCCCTGCGAGGTGTGCAAGGGCAAGCGCTACAACCGGGAAACCCTCGAGGTGACCTACAAGGGCAAGAACATCTACGAAGTGCTGGAGATGAACGTGGAGGAGGCCATGGCCTTCTTCGAGAATCACCAGCTGATCCTGCGCAAGCTGGAAACCCTGTACGACGTGGGGCTGGGGTACATGAAGCTGGGCCAGGCCAGCACCACCCTTTCCGGCGGCGAAGCCCAGCGGGTGAAGCTGGCCACGGAGCTGAGCCGCAAGTCCACGGGCAAAACCATTTACCTCCTGGACGAGCCCACCACCGGGCTGCACATGGCCGACGTGGACAAGCTCATCAGCGTATTGCAGCGCCTGACGGACAACGGCAACAGCGTGCTGGTGATTGAGCACAACCTGGATGTGATCAAGGTCAGCGATTACCTCATCGACCTGGGGCCCGAAGGCGGGGACGGCGGTGGCACCATTGTGGCCACCGGCACGCCGGAGGCGGTATGCCGCTGCCCGGCGTCCTTCACCGGGCAATACCTGGCGCCCATGCTCAAGCGTGGATAAGACAAAAGCACGGCGTGAGGGCTGTTTTCGGGAGGAGGCAGCCTTCAAAACGTTGACAAAGTGCTTTGTTCCATCGTTTTTGCAAGTCATGCATTGTCTTCTTACTGGTGCAGAGGGATTCGCGCCTGCGGGCGCGACCAAAGGGCTTTCCGGTCGCCCTTTGGAATCCTTCGGCCCCATGCTTGATGAAGTTCTTGCAAGTCAGGGGAGCAACAGTTTCATTTTTATCATGTCTACATGAAAAAGCACGCCTTTTTTCAACAGACTGGGAGCTGTTTCCGGGAGGAAGCAGCCCCTTTTGTAATCATGAGGAAAAGATGTGTTTTGGATAACCTGGATGGAAGAGGGGCTCTTCACCACCCAGGAAGCATGAGTTTTTTCTGGGATTTGCGAGATGATTTTTCTTTTGGAGCGTGGCTCCGCCGGCC
>USCR01000207.1 GCA_900553295.1 uncultured Eubacteriales bacterium
CAGGCTGCTCTATTGTTTTCCTCAAATCACCCATAACGTATGCCGGTCCGTGCTTGGGAAAAACCAGGAAAGCCTGCACGCAAACGGATGGAGCCATTGGCGAGCTTATGGGCCCGCACACAAAATCAGGCAAAGGGAGGGAGCCATCCCAGTTTATGACGAAGGAAGAAGCAAGCAAACGCTATCAGATTCCCGTGAAAATTCTGGATGCATACGAAAGCTGGGGACTGTGCGGTACGGTAAAGCGGGTGATGGGTGCCTGGCAGTACGATGACCAGGATCTGGAACGCCTGAGCACCATCATGGCGCTGCATGATATGGGCTTCACGGCGGACGAGGTGGAAAGCTACATGCGCCTGCTGCTTTCGGACACGGACACCGCCCGGGAGCGCATGCGCATGCTGGAAAAGCGCCGCGACCAGGCGCTGGACGAAATCCATCTCAAGGAAAAACAGCTGCAACGGTTGGATTACCTGCGCCACCAGATGCGCGGGCAGAGGGCGTAAGCCAATACGCCGGAAAGGAGCCACGATGCAATACACCAAGCTGGGAAAAACAGACCTGAATGTCTCCCGGGTATGCCTGGGATGCGTGGGATTTGGGGACCCCGCCCATGGCCAGCACACCTGGACACTGGAGGAAGAGGCGTCGCGCGGTATCATCCGCCGGGCGCTGGAGCTGGGCGTCAACTTCTTTGATACGGCCATCGTGTACCAGAATGGCACCAGCGAGCAGTACCTGGGCCGCGCGCTCAAGGACTTTGCCCGCCGGGAGGACGTGGTGGTGGCCACAAAATTTCCCGTGCGTACCCAGGCGGAAATCGACGGGGGCATCAGCGGGCAGGAGCATGTGCGCCGCATGCTGGATCAAAGCCTGCAAAACCTGGGCATGGACTACGTGGACCTGTATATCTATCACATGTGGGATTACCTTACGCCCCTGGAGGAAATCATGGAGGGGCTGAACAATGCCGTGAAGGCGGGCAAGGTGCGTTTTGTCGGCATTTCCAACTGCTTTGCCTGGCAGCTGTGCAAGGCCAACGAGCTGGCCAGACGGGAGGGCTTTGCGCCGTTCGTCAGCGTGCAAGGACATTATAACCTGATCTTCCGGGAGGAGGAGCGGGAGATGATCCCCTACTGCCGGGAGGAGGGCATTGCCCTTACCCCTTACAGCGCCCTGGCCGGCGGACGGCTGTCGAAGTTGCCTGGGGAAACCTCCAAGAGGCTTGAAGCGGATACCTATGCCAAGGGCAAGTACGACGCCACCGCGGCACAGGATGCCCGTATCATCGAGCGCGTCGCGGAACTCGCACGGGTCCATGGCGTTGCCATGACGGAGATCGCACTGGCCTGGCTGATGGGCAAGGGGGCCATTCCCGTGGCCGGAGCCACCAAGCTCAGCCATGTGGAAGGCGCCGCCCGCGCCACGGCCCTGACGCTTACGGAGGAAGAAGTGGCCTACCTGGAGGCCTGCTACATGCCCCACCCGTTGGTGGGTGTAATGGCACAGAACACCCAGGAAACGGCAGACCGGCCCAAAGTCTGGTCTCAAAGCACGCCCAAAGCCTGAAGAACAGGAAAGGAGAGATTTTGATGATGCTTGTGGCTTACTTTTCTGCCAGCGGGAGAACCGCCCGCCTGGCCCAAACCATTGCGCAGGCAGCCCAGGCCGATCTCTATGAGATCCGCCCGGCCCAGCCCTATACCTCCGCCGACCTGAACTGGCACGATGCCCATAGCCGCTCCTCTGTGGAGATGAAGGACCCGGCCTGCCGCCCGGCCATTGCAGGGGATCTGCCGGACCTTTCCCGCTATGACACCATCTTCGTGGGCTTCCCCATCTGGTGGTATCAGGCGCCCCGGATCGTTGAAACCTTTGTAGCTTCCTGCGATTTTTCGGGAAAGACGGTGATCCCCTTTGCCACTTCGGGGGGAAGCGGCATGGGCCGTACTCAGGAGATTTTGCAAAAGGCCTGCCCGGCCACGGCCAGCTGGCTGCCCGGCAGGCGTCTGGACAGCGGCGCAAGCCTGGACGTCGTCCGAAAATGGCTGAATGAAATGAAAATCATCGCACCGTAACAAACCGCTGAAGGAGGGAATCACCGTGAAGAAACTGCTGCTCCTTGTTCTTGCCCTGATGCTGGGCCTTTCCTTCGCCCGCGCCCAGGAAGAGACACCTGCCTTTGTACCCACGGATTCCACCGTGCTGGTGGCCTGCTTCTCCGCCACGGGCAATACCTGGCCGCTGGCAGCGTATGCCGCGGAATACCTGAATGCGGATCTGTTCCGCATCGAGCCGGAAGTACCCTATACCGATGCGGACCTCAACTACAGCGACAGCGGCTGCCGCGCCAACCGGGAAATGAGCGACGAAACCAGCCGCCCGGCCCTGGCCGCCACGGTAGAGAACATGGAACAATATGACACGGTGGTGCTGGCGTTCCCCATCTGGTGGGGACAGGCTCCCCGCATCATTGAAACCTTTGTGGAAGCTCATGATCTGAGGGGCAAAACCGTGCTTACCTTCTGCACCTCCGCCAGCAGCGGTTATGGCTGCACCGGCGAAATCCTTGCCGCCCTGACCGATGAAACGGTCAACTGGGTTGAGGGCGCGCGCTTCCCGGCATCCACCTCGGCGGATGAAATGCGAGCCTGGCTTGCGGAAAAGGGCATTGCCCCTTATACGGTAACCACAACTGCGAATGAATGAAAGGAGCCATCACCATGTCTATCAAACAAACCGCCGGGCGCAACGCCTTGGGTACCTTCGCACCCAAATTTGCTGAACTCAACGACGATGTGCTTTTCGGCCAGGTCTGGAACCGCGCGGACAAGCTATCCCTGCGCGACCGCTCCCTGGTGACGGTTACGGCGCTGATGGCGCAAGGGCTGGTGGATTCGTCCTTTCGTTATCACCTCACCACCGCCAAACAAAACGGCATCACGCGAACCGAGATTGCCGAGATCCTGACCCACGCCGCCTTTTACGCGGGCTGGCCCAAGGCCTGGGCAG
>USCR01000208.1 GCA_900553295.1 uncultured Eubacteriales bacterium
TATTCGTCCAGCTGGGCCTGCTTCTCGGTGATAATCTCGTTGATGCCGGCGCTCTCCAAATCAGCCACAAACTGGGGAATGGCCTCATCGGGGTTCAAGGTGCCCCACCGCAGGGCGGTGTCATACTGGGAAACCACGTTGTTGCAAGCGGTGACCTGGTTCGTCAGAGAGCTGCTGTCCCAGGCAAAGCCCATGGCAGGACTGATAGCACCTTGTTGGTTAAATTCTTTAAGCTGGTCCCACAAGTCGGCAGGATACCCTTCCCATACAGGGGTCAACTGCTGGTTGGGCATGGCCCAGTCACAAGAAGGATACCCGCTGGTAGAGCCCTCAAGCCCCTCGGGGAAGGTGATAAAGGTCTTAGAATCATCTGTCCATACCCAATGTTTGCCCTCAATACCGTCTACAAACAGGGTGGAAACATCAGCATCGGTGTACATCAGGTTCCACAGTTCCATAGCCTTTTCAGGACTTGCAGAACAATGGGGAATGATGAAATTGTTGTTCTGCGCCACAGCCGTGTGTTTATAAGGCTCTGTAATCAAAATCATCTCTCGCGGATACTTAGTTCCTCGTTCGAGTTCCTCAGCAATACCGGGTTTGTAGTTTTGGAAGGACGCAAATCCCATAGGGGCCAGATTGTTTTCAGTGGTTGTAGTTGCGTCGGGCATAATCAAGCCTTCCTGGTTCCACTGATACATCATGGTTACAAAGTCTTTATAAGATTGAGTGGCGTACAGGTTTACTACTTCGGTGCTATCGGTAAAAGCATTTTCCAGCACGCCCAGGCTGTCGCCCAGCGGGTCGTAAGGCAACGGGTTGTGCATACCGCCCTGCGCCCAAGAGGGATAAAGGGCATATAGGTCGGGTTTGGCCTCATGGACTTGCACTAAAATGTCATGGATTTCATCATAAGTAGCTTTTTCGGGAATTTCAATGCCCAGCTCTTCAGCAATATCGGCCCGAACATTCAGCGCAACAGCACTGGCAGTTTCGCGGTTGTTGGGAATGGCGTAGAGCACGCCGCCGATACGGCAAGATTCCAAATCGATGGGATTGATAATCTCCATAATGCCTTGACCATATTCTTCCAGCAAATCGTCCAGTGGGGTGGCGTACTGGCTGCGAACCAAGCCGGTTAATCCTCCGGAAGCGGAAGTGTAGTTGAGCAAATCAATCTGTTCGCCAGAAGTAAGAGCCAGGTTAATCTGCTCGCCGTCCTGGCCGCGGACAAAGCTGACTTCCACGCCAATCTTCTCCCGGGTGATTTCGCTGACAGCTGCGGCCACCTCGTTGACATCGTCGGTGTTGGCAGTACCCTGGCCCCAAACCACCAGCTGGACAACCTCGCCGTTGTCTTCGGTGGCGGTGCTGGAATCCGCAGCAGAGCTGTCGCCCGCCTCGGAGGCGGTAGAGGCGGAGCTATCGCCTCCGGCAGCGCTGCTGGTGGGGCTCTCCCCGCCGCCGCTGCAAGCAGCCATGCTGGCTGTCAGCAGCCCGGCGAGCAGGACGGTTAAAATCCTCTTGCCTAAATTTCTCACTGTAATTCCTCCATTCATGAACATTGTTCGGCTTATACACATTATATCGCCTAGCCGGCTTGTGTTCTACCATTTTTCCGAAGGGGATTGTTGAAAATCCGACTTGTTCGTACAACGAGGAAAGGCTGTGTTAAAAAACCGACCTGCCAATGTTCCTTTTCCGACATTCCCCGGGTTGGGTCTGGGGGCAAAAAACGCCCCGGGAAGCTTTCTTCCCAGGGCGCAGGATAGTTTGTAAAAGCTTAGAGGATGTCGATGTACTCCCCGCTCAGGGCCTTGTTCATGCTGCGCACGGCGCAGAACTTGCCGCACATGCTGCAGGTGTCGCTGTGGTCGTCCTCGGGCTTGCGGCTGTCCCGGATGGCTTTGGCGGTCTCCGGGTCCAGGGCGCAGGCGAACTGGGCTTCCCAGTCCAGGGCACGGCGGGCATCGGCCATCTTGTCGTCTATCTCCCGGGCACCGGGGATGCCCTTGGCGATGTCCGCGGCGTGGGCGGCGATTTTCGAGGCGATGATGCCCTGCTTCACGTCCTCCACGTTGGGCAGGGCCAGGTGCTCCGCCGGGGTGACGTAGCACAGGAAGGCCGCGCCGCTCATGGCCGCCACCGCCCCGCCAATGGCCGCGGTGATGTGGTCGTACCCCGGGGCGATGTCCGTCACCAGGGGGCCCAGCACGTAGAAGGGCGCCTCGTGGCACAGCCGCTTCTCCAGCTTCATGTTGGCGGCGATCTCATCGAGCGCCATATGCCCGGGGCCTTCCACCATCACCTGCACTCCGGCGTCCCAGGCGCGGCGCGTCAGCTTGCCAATTTCGATGAGCTCGGCGATCTGCCCCGCGTCGGTGGCGTCGTACGTGGAGCCGGGCCGCATGGTATCGCCCAGGCTGATGGTCACGTCGTGCTCGTGCAGGATGGCCAGCACCTCGTCGTAGAACTCGTAGAAGGGGTTCTCGCGACCGGTGGCCTCCATCCAGGCGAAGATGAGGGAGCCGCCGCGGGACACAATGTTGGTAAGCCGCCCCGTCTCCTTGAACGACTCGATGACCCGGCGGTTCATGCCGGCGTGGATGGTGACGAAATCGACCCCGTCCTCGGCATGGGCGCGCACCACCTCCAGGAAGTCCTCGGGCGTGATGGCGATCAGCGCTTTTTCCAGGTAACCGATGGCGTCGTACATGGGCACGGTGCCGATCATAGCCGGCGACTTCTCAACGAGCGCGCGGCGGAAGGCGCGGGTCTTGCCGGAGTTGGAAAGATCCATGATGGCGTCAGCGCCCAGTTCCAGGGCCACGTCCACCTTCTCCCATTCCAGAGCCTCATCGGCCAGATCGCCCGAGATGCCGAGGTTCACGTTCACCTTCGTGGAGAGAGGGACGCCCTCCAGGGTGGAACCGACGCCGGCGGGCGCGAGGCTTGCGTGGTGGATGTTGGCCGGAATGGCGATGCGGCCGGTAGCCACGGCGGCGCGGATGT
>USCR01000209.1 GCA_900553295.1 uncultured Eubacteriales bacterium
TGCGGATCTGGTTTTGCAGAAGCTCGCCCACCGAGCGCAGGCGGCGGTTGCCCAGGTGGTCGATGTCATCGGTGAATCCCAGGCCAAAGGGCAGGCCCAGCAGGTAGCTGATGGATGCCACGATGTCGTCGGCGATGATGTGCTTGGGCACCAGGGAGGATACGTTCTCCCGCACCGCTTCCATGAGCTGGTCCGGCTCCACGCTCTCCATGATCTTCTTCAGGGTGGGCAGGTGGACCATTTCCAGGATGCCCGCTTCCTTGGGGTCAAAGGGCAGGTAGCAGGCGGCGTCCACGAAGTTGTTGCCGATCACCTTGCGGATGTTGCCCTCGCAGTCCACCCACACGGCGTTGACGCCGGCGTTCTGAATGGCGCGGGCGGTCTCCAGGTCGATCTTCTCGCCCTTTTTCACCATCACTTCGCCCGTGGAAGGGTCCACCACGTCCTCCGCGGCAATCTGCTGATTGATCCGGGTGGCGATGGAAAGCTTCTTATTAAACTTATAGCGGCCCACGCGCATCAAATCATAGCGCTTGGGGTCAAAGAACAGGGAGTTGAACAGGTTGGTGGCGCTCTCCAGGCTGGCGGGTTCGCCGGGCTTCTGCCGCTTGTAGATCTCGATGAGGCCTTCCTCGCGGCTCTTGGCGTTGTCACCCTTCTGGATGGTGGCCATCAGCCGCTCATCCTCGCCCATGAGCTCAATGATCTGATCGTCGGTGCCCCAGCCCAGGGCGCGGAGAATCACCGTGATGGGCAGTTTGCGGGCACGGTCAATACGCACCCACAGCACGTCGTTGCTGTCGGTTTCATATTCCAGCCAGGCACCGCGGTTGGGGATAATCTGGGCGGAATGCAGGGGCTTGCCGGCCTTGTCCAGCACGCGGTCAAAATACACGCCCGGAGAACGGACCAGCTGGGAAACAATGACGCGCTCGGCGCCATTGATAATGAAGGTACCGGTGTCGGTCATCAGCGGGAAATCGCCCATGAACACATCGGATTCCTTGATTTCCCCCGTTTCGCGGTTTTTCAACCGGACGAACACCTTCAGCGGCGCCGCATAGGTCATGTCCCGCTCCTTGCAGCGCTCCACCGTATTCTTCGGCTCGTCCAGGGAGTAATCCACAAATTCCAGCACCAGATTCCCGTTATAGTCGGTAATCGGTGAAACGTCGGCTAAGACCTCACGAAGATCCGTTTCCAGGAAGCGTCGGTACGAGTTTTTCTGCACCTCGATCAGATCGGGCATGTCCAAAACCTCGTCGATGCGCGAGAAGCTCATGCGCTTGCGGAGCTTCCCCATTTGAACCTCGTGCACCATAAAATGCCATCACCCCTTACGTTGTCCGACCAGCATCCGCTTTTTTGCTCGCATTTGAGGAGGCAGCGAGAATTTCTGCTTGCATTTTTTCGCCGAAGCGTGTACAATACATTCGCGGGAACTCTTGCCGCATCGTAACGATACTGATGCAATTCTAAATTTTATCATTGGAAACGAGAAATGTCAATCTCTATACGGGTCATTTTCTCGATTTTTTCCATTTTTTTATTTTTGGATATTCCGTAAAAGAAAGGACCGCCCATGCGACGTCTGCTTTGCCTTTTCTCCCTGCTCTGTTGGCTCCTGTGTGTACCGGCCATGGCGGAGGAAACCCCTTCCGTGCGCATCATCGACCGCATTGCCGACCCGGCGGCGGAGCCGGATTTTTCCTTTGACGGGGATGCTCCGCTGCTGGAGATGATCTTCCCCCAGGTGCTCAATGCGGACGCCATGCTGCTGCGCTGCGGCGGCGAGGCCATCCTGGTGGACTGTGCTTCGGCCAAGCAGGCCTCCCGGGTAACGGACATGCTCAGCCAGCTGGGTGTGGACCACCTGGACGCCATCATCAACACGCATCCCCATTACGATCATCTGCAAGGCCTGGAGAACGTGGCCAGCGCCGTGGCGGTGGACGCGCTGTGGGTCAGCTTTCCCGCGGACTACAACCAGCACATGGTTACCGCCATGGAGGTTGCCCAGCGCCTGGAGCTGCCGGTGGTCACCTACGGGGACGAGGACACCTACACCCTGGGCGGCGCTACCCTGACCGCCTGGTGCAAGGGGGACGAAAGCTGGAACTGCAACGAGCGCTCCGCCATATGGAAAGTGTCCTTTGGGGACGCCACCGCCCTGCTCACCGCGGATATGATGCTGAAAACGCAAAAGCGCCTGCTGGAAGCCATTCCCGCCCAGGAGCTGCAGGTGGACATCCTGAAATATCCCCACCATGGGCTGAACAAGCTCAACGATGATTTCTACAAGGCCGTTTCCCCCGGCTATGCCGTTATCACCAACAATGGCACCAAGTCCGCCCCCGCCAAGCAGTACCTGCGCACCAAGCACGTTCCCTTTGCCCTAACAGTGCCCGGCTTCGTTTCCTGCGTCACGGACGGAAGCACCTGGCTCATCCAGCGCCTGACCCCCGGGCAAATCGTGGATGTCAACGCTTACAGCGACCAGCCTCAGGAGGAATAATCCTCCAGCCGGCGGTTCTCCGAAATCATGAAGTTCTTTGGCGTTTTAAAGTGGCTGCGGCCACTTTTTTTATGAAGATTTACAATCATGCACCGGAAGCGTCCAGGGAGATGAACGCGCTCTGCGTTCTCTTGCCTGTCGTATCCTTGCATAACCTTTGAGCAGCGGTTTTTTTTGCAGCATCCGCTCCTTCCGGCAAACTGTCGGACATCGACGCAAGCCAGCGGCACAACAGCTTTTGCCCTGCCTTTCAGGACAATTGGATACCATCTACAACCTGACCAATAACTAAGCGTTAACCGTTCCCGGGCGCGGCGCAAAGGCGCCCGGAGCGCGGCCCTGCTCAAGTGGCTTGGAGCAGGGCCGCTTTTATGATGCTAGCCGGTACGCCGCGAGGCCCGCCGCTGGAAATCCTGTACAGCGCAGCAGGGCCGCCGGCATTTGCC
>USCR01000210.1 GCA_900553295.1 uncultured Eubacteriales bacterium
GACGTTCTTCACCCGGCAGCATACGGTGGCCGCGGGGGCGGCGGTGCTTGCACAGGCCACGGAAGGCGATGTGGTGGTTACCCTGGGCGGCGAGGGCGCCTATATCCTTTCCCACGGCCGTGCCCGGGTGGTCCCTGCCGTGCCGGTAACCGTCCGTGACACCATCGGCGCGGGGGACGCGCACCTGGGGGCCATTATGGGCTGTGAGGCGCTGGGCATGACCCTGGAGGATGCCACGGTACGCGCCAACCGGGCCGCCGCGGCGGTGGTCAGCCGGGAAGGCGCGGAGCTTACGCGGGAATTATTTGTACAGTGGATGGAGGAAATGTAAGCCATGGGATTTGAAGAGGTAAATTCATATCTTGTCCAGGCAGGCTATGGGGACAGGGTGCAGGAATTTGATGTATCCAGCGCCACGGTGGAGCTGGCGGCACAGGCCCTGGGGTGTCCGCCGGCACACATTGCCAAAACCCTTTCCTTTATGGCGGATGGCCAGCCGCTGCTTATTGTGGCGGCCGGGGATGCCCGGGTGGACAATGCAAAGTACAAAGCCCAGTTTCACCAAAAGGCTAAGATGATGTCTGCCGAGGAGCTGGAGCGCTTCACGGGGCTGCATTTCGGGGGCGTGTGTCCCTTTGCCATGCCTGCGCCGGTGCAGGTGTGGCTGGACGTATCCCTGCGCCGTTTTGCGGAGGTGTATCCTGCCTGCGGCAGCGCCAACAGCGCGGTGCGCTTGTCCATCCCGGAGCTGGAAAAGCTCAGCAAGCCCATGGGCTGGGTGGACGTGTGCAAGGGCTGGGCGTGAACCAAGACGAATAACCCCATAAGGGAGTGTGATACGGTGCTGCGGGTGGGAAATCTATCCATACCCTTATCGGCCACGGAGGAGGAGATCGCGCAACAGCTGCTTCGGCGGTTGCGGATTCCCCGGGAAGCGCTGCTTTCCTGGAAAATCCATCGGAAGTCCGTGGATGCCCGGGACAAGGGCGACGTGCATTTCGTGCTAACCGTGGACGTGACGCTCAGGGAGGAAGCGGCGGTACTTCGCCGATTGAAGCCTGGCGTGGCGGTACGGGTGCAGCCTGCTCCCGCGCTCAAGCTTCCTCGCGCGGCATTTGCCCGGCCGCCGCTGGTGGTGGGCGCGGGGCCTGCGGGGCTGTTTGCCGCGCTGACGCTGGCCCAGGCAGGGGCGCGGCCCATCCTGATTGAGCGTGGAAAGGCCGTGGAGAAGCGCGCCCTGGACGTGGAGCGCATGTCCCAGGCGGGCGAACTCAACCCGGAGAGCAACGTGCAGTTTGGAGAGGGAGGCGCGGGAGCTTTCTCCGACGGAAAGCTGACCACGGGTATCAAAAGTCCCCATCAGCAGACCGTGCTGGAAACCTTTGTGCGCCATGGCGCGCCGGAGGAGGTCCTGGTGCTGGCCAAGCCGCACATCGGGACGGATCTGCTCCGGGGCGTGGTGGCCTCCCTGCGGGGGGAGATCCTTCGGCTGGGCGGGCAGGTACTGTTTGAAACCCGGCTTGTGGAGCTGACGCTTCAGGGAAACCGGGTGGTGGGCGCGGTGGTGCGTCAAGGGGAGGACACCCGGGAGATCGTCACGGATACGGTGCTGTTATGCATTGGCCATAGCGCCCGGGATACCATGCAAACCCTGTTTCGCCAGGGCGTGCATATGGTGCAGAAGCCCTTCGCCATGGGGGTGCGCATTGAGCATCCCCAGGAGATGATTGACCGCAGCCAATACGGGCGCTTTGCGGGACATCCCGCCTTGCGCGCCGCGGAATACAAGCTGGCGGTGCGTACCCCGGACGGCAGAGGCTGCTATACTTTCTGCATGTGTCCGGGGGGCGAGGTGATTGCCGCGGCGTCCCAGCCCGGGGGCGTGGCGGTAAACGGCATGAGCTGTCACGCCCGGGCAGGCGAAAATGCCAACGCGGCGGTACTGGTGGGCGTGCGCCCGGAGGACTTCGGGGATGACCATCCCCTGGCGGGATTCGTGCTGCAGCGCAGCGTGGAGCAGGCGGCCTACCGGCTGGGGGGCGGAGGATTCAAGGCTCCGGCCCAGCGCCTGGAGGACTTCCTGGCGGGGCGTGCCTCCACGGGCTTTGGCGGTGTACGGCCTTCCTACCGGCCCGGGGTTACACCGGCCAACCTGTGGGAATGCCTGCCGCGTTTTATCGGGGAGGACCTGAAGCTGGGCATTGTGCAGATGGACCGGCAGCTGCGGGGGTTTGCGCTGCCGGACGCGGTGCTCACCGGCGTGGAGACCCGTTCGTCCTCGCCCGTGCGTCTGTCCCGGGACGCCCTGCGCATGGGAAACCTTGCGGGGCTGTACCCCGTGGGGGAAGGCGCGGGCTATGCGGGAGGCATTGTATCGGCGGCGGTGGACGGCATTGATAGCGCCCTGGCTGCCCTGGAAAGGAGTACCCTATGATTCGCGGCGTATGCTTCGATATGGATGGCCTGCTCTTTGACACCGAGCGCATGGGCGCGGAAGTGATGGATCAGGCGGCGGCTTTGCAGGGATGCAGCCTGACGGAGGAACAATGGCGCAGCGTGATTGGCCAGAGCCTGGCGGCTACCCAAACCGCGCTGCGCAGCTGGTTTGGCCAGCGGATCGACCCGCAGCGCTTTGTGGATGACTGGTGCCGGCTGATGCTGGAGCGCGTGCGCAAGGAGGGTGTGCCCCTGATGCCCGGCGCCAGGGAGGCCCTGGAAATGCTTCGCCGCCGCGGGGTGGCCACGGCGCTGGTGACTTCCAATGGGCAGGCCGTGGTGCGGGAGTACCTGGCCGCCTGCCCCGAGATTGACCAAAGGGCCGTGGCTGTGGCGGGCCATTCCCGCCTGGGCAAGACCGCGCTGCTGGCCGGCGCCCTGGACAAGCGCTTCCAGTTTGTGTTCGCCAACGAGTCCGGCTGCTCCGGCGCTGCCTTGTACCGGGGCAAGCAG
>USCR01000211.1 GCA_900553295.1 uncultured Eubacteriales bacterium
CTCGACCTCCTCAAAGCTTCGATAATTTATAAAAATTTTCCTTTAATGCTGGATATAAGGAACGGTACAACTGGTAAAACGGTTCATATTGCCTGCTTTTTTCGGCATCCGGCTGCTGGGGCGGGTTGGTCCGAATCACACGGCGGCAGGCTTCCTCAACTGATGGATAAACACCCGCACCGACTCCTGCCAGGATTGCCACGCCCAGGGCCGGACCCTCGGTGCTCACGGTGGTGGCCACCGGGCAATCAAACACATCCGCCAGCATCTGCCGCCAGAAGGGACTCTTCCCGCCGCCGCCGCAGGCCAGCATCTGCGCGGGCTGTACCCCCATGCCGGAGAGGATGTTCAGGCAATCCTTCAGGGAATAGGTCACGCCCTCCATCACCGCCCGGAGCAGGTCCCGGCGCTGATGCATGCCGCTGAGGCCGAAGAACATGCCCCGGCAGTCCGCGTCCAGGTGCGGGGTGCGCTCACCCATGAGATAGGGGGCGTACAGCAGCTTGTTGGCGCCGATGGGGCTCTGGGCGGCCTCCCGGTTCAGCAGGTCATAGGCGTCCACGCCCATGGACGCGGCGGCTTCCTTCTCCGCGGCGCAGAAATTGTCCCGGAACCACTTCAGGGACAGGCCCGCCGCCTGGGTCACGCCCATGACGTGCCAGGCACCGGGTACCGCGCAGCAGAAGGTGTGCACCCGGCCCAGGGGATCAATGGACAGCTGGCTGGTGTGGGCAAACACCACGCCGCTGGTGCCAATGGTGGTAAAGGCCTTGCCGTCCTCCACCACACCGGTGCCCACCGCGGCGGCGGCGTTGTCCCCCGCGCCGCCCACCACCAGGGTGTCCTCGCTTAGCCCGGTGAGGGCGGCCGCCTTGGCGCTCACGTGGCCGGTAACCTCGCAGGACTCGTACACCTTGGCCAGCAGGGCGGGGTCAATGTCCAGCTTCTCCAGCATTTCCGCGCTCCAGCAGCGGTTGGGCACGTCCAGCAGCTGCATGCCGCTGGCGTCGGATACCTCCGTGGCGTAGTCCCCGGTGAGCATGTAGCGCACATAGTCCTTGGGCAGCAGGATGTGCCGGCACTTGGCGTAGATCTCCGGCTGATGATTGCGCACCCACAGGATCTTGCTGGCGGTGAAGCCCGTGAGAGCCGGGTTGGCCGTGATCTCAATGAGCCGCCGGGCGCCCACCCGTTGGGTCATCTCGTCGCACTCCGCCTGGGTGCGCTGGTCGCACCAGATGATGGACGGACGCAGGACCTCCCCCGCCTCGTCCAGCATCACCAGGCCGTGCATCTGCCCGGAAATGCCCAGGGCTTTCACGTCCCCGGCGTCCACGCCGCTCCTGGCCAGCACCTGGCGGATGGTCTCCACCGCCGCGCGCCACCAGTCCGCCGGGTCCTGCTCTGCCCAGCCGTTTTGCGGCTGCGTCATGGGATATTCCACCGTGGCGGAGGCCATGACCTGCCCCCCCTGATCGAAAAGGACCGTTTTGGTACCCGAAGTACCCAAGTCAATGCCCAGTACGTATTTCATCGTATGTTTCCTCCCGTGCGCCGCTATGGCGGCCAATGGGGAATGCATTCGCCGCGCAGGCGGATTTTCCCTGCCGAAAGCCTGAAATACATGTATATTTTGGCTTGCGTGTTCGGACACACATATCGCATTGCCCCATTCAAGAAAGACGCGCTCCATTACCTGCGCCACCCCTTGACAGGCGCGGGGAAGCGGGTACAATAAGAGGCAGAGATACCCAGGAAGATTAAAGGAGGAGTATATCCCATGAGCATTACCACCCGGCCCTTCGGGCAAACCGCCCAGGGCGAAACGGTCACTCAATACATCCTGACCAACAAGATCGGCGCCACGGTGAAACTCATCAACTACGGCGCCAACCTCACCAGCCTCACCGTGCCGGACCGTGAAGGCAAGCTGGCGGACGTGGTGACGGGCTTTGACACCCTCGAGGGCTACCTGAAGCCCCACGGCAGCATGGGCGACACCATCGGCCGCTACGGCAACCGCATTGCCAAGGGGCGCTTCACCCTGGACGGGGTGACCTACCAGCTGGCCATCAACAACGGGGAGAACCACCTCCACGGCGGCCTGGTGGGCTTCAGCGCCAAGCTGTGGGAAGGCACGGCCATGGAAGGCGTGGGCGAGGACAGCGTCCGCTTCCACCTGGTCAGCCCCGATGGGGACGAGAACTACCCCGGCACCCTCACCGTGGATGTGACCTACACCTGGAGCGACGCCTGCGACCTGAGCATCCACTACGAGGCCACCACGGACAAGGCCACCCACTGCAACCTCACCAACCACACCTATTTCAACCTGGCGGGCCACGACCATGGCACCATCCGCGACCATGTGCTGTTCATTGACAGCGACTGCGTCACCGCCACCGACGCGGGGCTGATCCCCACGGGCGCCTATCTGCCGGTGGTGGGCACGCCCTTTGACCTGCGGGACGGCATTGTCCTGGGGGACGGCCTGGATCAGGCCGCGGACTTCGCCCCCATGGCGGGCCCCGGCGGGTATGACCACAACTTTGTCCTGCGCAAGGGCCGGGCCATGGGCGCCTTTGCCACCCTGTACGATCCCACCTCCGGCCGCTCCATGGAGTGCCTGACGGATCTGCCCGGTGTACAGCTCTACACCGCCAACACCACGGACATTGCCGGCGGCAAGGGCGGCGCCCACTACGGCCCTCACTGCGCCCTGTGCCTGGAAACCCAGTGCTTCCCCGACACCCCCAACCATGCCAATTTCCCCACCACGGTGCTTCGTCCCGGGGAGAAGTACGACACCACCACCATTTATGCTTTCCGGGTGGAACCGGAGGATGAGGACGTGGAGGAGTAATTCCCGACAGTTCCCGGCGCGCCTTTCCGTTGCGGAAAGGCGCGCTTTGTGTTTTTTGGTCGCCTCCGCAGAGGC
>USCR01000212.1 GCA_900553295.1 uncultured Eubacteriales bacterium
CGAGGCCATCCTGGCTTCGCTGCCCTATGACGTGCACATTTACGCCCTGTTTACCCCCGGCAGCGAGGACCTGCCGCTCATGGAGCTGCTCAACCGCTATGCCTCGGCCAGCGACCGGGTTACCTGGGAGCAGACCAGCGTTACCCTGAATCCCACCCTGACCACCCGCTTCCGCGGCACCAGCGACCAGCCCCTGACCAACGATTCCCTCATCGTCTCCTGCGAAGCCACCGGGCGGTACAAGATTCTCTCCCCGGACAGCTTCATCAGCCTCAGCCTGGACTACGAGGCCGGGGTGTACGAAATCGCCGGGCTTACCTACGAGAAGGAGATCACCTCCGCCATTGCCTACGTGACCCGGGAGGATATTCCCCGGGTGATGATCCTGCAAGGGCACGGGGAGCTGGACCAGGGCACCACCGCCGTGCTGGCGGACTTCCTGACCAGCAACAATTTTGAAGTGGTCTACTTCGAGCTTACCGATGCGGACGTCACCCTGGAGCCGGAGGACCTGCTGCTGATCCTCTCCCCCCAGCGGGACTTCATGCCCACGGAGCTGGAGGCCATTACGGACTTCGCCGCGGCGGGAGGCAATCTGTTCATCACCTGTGACTATACCGACGACGTTTCCGCCATGCCCAATTACCAGTCCCTGCTGCGCTCCTATGGTTTCCAGCCCCTGGACGGGGTGGTCATTGCGGGCGCGGAGGAGACGGGCACCTATTATGACGGGCTTCAAATTGCGCTGCTGCCCTACATGCAGTCCTCCGCGGCCACCATGGACCTGGTGGAAAACAACCAGGATACCCTGCTGCTCACCGGGGCCCGCGCCTTTGCCCAGCCGAAGGAGGGGGACCAGAACCTGATTACCCAGGTGGTACTGTCCTCGGGCTATCAGGCCTATTTGCGGGACTTCAGCGATGGCGCGGAAACCATTGAGCAGCAGGACGGCGATCCCTTGGGGCCCTTTGCCCTGGCGCTTTTGTCCCAGCGGATTACCGAGGCGGGCAATGTGTCCAAGGCCTTTGTGCTGGGGTGCTCCACGGTGCTCACCTCCAGCCAGGTGTATGTGATGACCGATGCCCAGCAGTTCATTCTCACCATGTGCACGTACCTGTCCGGCGCCCAGCCGGTGCAGCTGGACATTATGGCCAAGACCGCCCTGCGGCCCGCCCTGTCCACGGATTCCCTTTCCCTGGGCATCGCCCTGGTGGTGGCCGTGCCCCTGACGGTGCTGGTGGCGGCCCTGGCGGTGCTGCTGCCCCGCCGCCACCGCTAAAGGAGGAACGCCATGGAGCCGGTATCCAAGAAAAAACATCACCGCCGGTTGCGCCGCCCGGTACTGCTGCTGATACTGGCGGCAGTTCTGGCGCTGGCCGTGGGCGGCACGCTGCTTATGCGCCGGGAGCAGCCGGAGGAAATCATTTCCACCGCTTCCCATGGGGAGCTGATGGACAAGACCTCCGAGGAGGTAGCCTCCCTGACCGTCACCCAGCGGGATGGGGAAAGCTACACCCTGCTCCAGCGCGCGGCGGGGGTATTGACCCTGGCCGATGACGAGGCTTTTGTGGTATCCGACCGGCACGCGTCCTCCATGCTCTCGGCCTGCGCCACCATTGCCTACGAGGACATTTTGACCGAGGACAAGGACGCGTACGCCCAGTATTTCACCGAGTTTGGCCTGGATGAGCCGCTCACCGTGGAAATCACCTACACCGATGGCAGCGCCGTCTGCCTGCACATCGGCAGCAAGGGTCCCCTGGAGGAAGACACCTGGTATTACATGACCGTGGAGGGTGACACCCGTCTCTTTGCCCTGAGCAGGGGCATTGAGGAGGAGCTGGATGTTTCCCGCGCCCAGCTGTACCCCGTCACCCAGCCCACCATTCATCAGGCGCGCCTGGACGCCATTACCTTCACCGGCGAGGATGAAGAGATTCTGGCCCAGTGGCTGCTGGAGGGAGAAATCACCGACAGCGACGCCGCCGCCAGCTGGCGCATGACCGTGCCCTGGAGCTATCCCGCGGACGAGGAAGCCATGACCAACCTGCGCAAGAATCTGGCAAATCTGCGCCTGGGCGCCTATGTGGAGGAGGCCACCGCCGGTAACCTGACCACCTATGGGCTGGACAGCCCCCGCTTTACCCTGACGCTGCACATGGCGGCGGGTTCCACCGGCAGCGTGGACGAGGAAGGCGTATATTCCACCACCGATTGGCCGGAAAGCACCTTTGTGATGCAAATTGGCGACGCGAAGAGCGACGCGGTGGATTATGTGCTGGTGGATGGGGGCATTTATCTATGCAGCCATTACAGCCTGGCCATTTTTACGGACATGGATGTGAAAAACACCATCAGCCGCTATCCGCTGATGGTGGAGCTGGACGACCTGGCCACCATGGCCGTGGAGGATGCCAGCGGCACGGTGGTGTACACGCTGCGCCGTCAGGAGCGCGTAGCCGCCAACAATGAGCTGGTCACCGACGAAAACGGCGAAGTGGTGTGGGATGTTTTCTGCGACAAGGATGGGGCGGAAGTGAGTTACAGCGCGTTCTCCGCCGCTTGGGAGCAGTTGCGGGCCGTGCGGGTAACGGGATGGCTGCCGGATGGATTTACGGCGACGGAGCCCGTACATACCACCCTGACCTTTACCACAGTTACGGGGAAAACCCACACCCTGGCACTGGCGCCTTATGATGCGCTGCATGATGCGGTGATCGTGGATGGCACGGCGCTGTTTTATCTGATTTCCGGTGGGTTAATGTTGCAGTTTCCATGAGTTTGTATGCGAGGCCGTGCTCCCTGATGCAGGGGGCACGGCTTTTGTTTGCTGAAGTTGGGGGAGGATGGTGCTTTTGTGGGGTTAGGAGCTTGCCGCTTGAGGGAGGTTTCGTCCGCCTGCGGGCGGACGAGGTACTTTCCCCGCGCGGGAAAGTA
>USCR01000213.1 GCA_900553295.1 uncultured Eubacteriales bacterium
ACCTAGCAAAAAAGCCACCCGGCAATCGGGTGGCTTCGCTATGGTGGGATTAGGAGGGCTCGAACCTCTGACCTCCACGATGTCAACGTGGCGCTCTAACCAACTGAGCTATAATCCCAAACGTGGTGACCTATGAAATTATAGCATATCCTTGACGGCTTTGCAAGGATTTTTTTGTTTTCTCGGTAAAAATTTCCGTGGCAAACCGGAAGAAATCGTGGAACACTACCTTGCGCAGAAAACAGGGAAGGTGCGGTGGAAGGGTGCGGAAAATTTGGGCTTCCTATGGATGTATTGCGGTTACGGCTGTGGTGGCTGCGGTCATGCTGGCTGTACCGGTGACGGCGGGCAGCGGCGAGGCGGACCGTACCGTGCGGGTGGAGACAGCTGCGGTGAGTAAAGGCACGGTGGAGCGCATCCTGGCGCTCAGCGGCCGGGTGCGGTATGAAACGGAATATGGGGCGCTAGCTCCAGCCACAGGGATCGTGGCGGAGGTCTACGTGCAGCCAGGCCAGCGCGTGACGGCGGGGCAGGCGCTGTTCCGCATGGATGGAACGGCGCAGGAAGCGGCGGTGTCCGCCTGCCTGGCGCGGGGAGAAAGCGTATCCGCGGCGCTGCCAGTGGAAATGAACGGTACCGCGGAAGTTCTGCAATCTGCCACGGCGGAAAACCTGACGGCCTCACAGCTGGCCTTGGAGGCTTTGACAGTGCGCGCGCAGGTGGATGGCCTGGTGCAGCAGGTGAACGTGACGTCCCATTCCGGCGTCGCGGCGGGAACCCTGGCCATGGCACTGAGCGGAGAAAAGCAGCAGGTGGTGGTGAACGCCGCCCTTCGGGACGCGGAAAAACTCCAGCGGGGCCAACGGGCCAGCATCCTGGTGCAGGGGGCGCAACAGGCCATGGCAACGGTGGAGAGCATCGGCGCAGCCGTTACCGATGCCACAACCGGCCAGGTAACCTGCGAAGTGGTGCTTTCCCTGGATCAAAGCCTGGACCTGCCCCTGGGGGCACAGGTGGAGGCGGAAGTGGAGCTGCTCCGGGCCGAGAACGTGACCGTCGTGCCTTTGCAGGCCATTTCGGAGACGGGAAGCGTATGGTGGGTGGCGGACGGACGGGCCTGGGAGACCGATGCCGCGGTGATCGCGCAGGATGAGGTCTCCGCCTGGGTGGCCCTTCCCGAGGGTGTGTCTGTGGTGGTGAACAGCGCCAAGGAGCTGGCGCAGGGACAAAGAGTCAAGGAGATGACGCCTTGAAACTGGGGGATGCCGCAGGGCTTTCAGCACTGAACATACGAAAGAATCCTGTGCGCACGCTGCTAACGATCCTGGGGCTTGGGGTGGGAATCGGCGCCATACTGACCGTGTGGACCCTGGGGGGCGCGGGCCAAACGCAGGTGGAGGCGGAGATTGCGCGCCTGGGTGTGGATAAGGTATGGATAACTGCCGATAATTTCAGCGAGCGCACCCTCCAGGCGGAGGATGGCGCACTGGTGACAGCTGCCACCGGCGCGCCCGCCTGCGCGGGAGCGGCGACCCTGGGAGCGGTTTTGCTGGGGGATACGCCTGCCTACGCGCAGCTTTCGGGCCTGGATGCCAACGCGGAGGAAGTGCATGCGCTGCACGTGGAAACGGGACGCTTCTTCCTTCCGGGAGAGTTCCTGGCCGGGGATACGGTCACGGTGGTGGATCACGCCCTGGCCGTCGCCCTGTCACCGGAAAATCCCCAGGCCCTGGTGGGCCAGCGGCTCACCGTGGGTAACCGCCAGATGCGGGTGATGGGCATTGTTAGCGACCAAACCGTGCAGCTCTTGAGCGCCTGCGAGGGAACGGCCTATATGCCGCTGACCACTTTTCTGGATACCTTCGGGGGACAGGTGCAGGAACTGACCCTGTCCATTCCCAAGGGATTGCAAGCGGATGCCGTGGCGGAAACCGCGCTGGCGGCGCTGTCCGCCGCAGGGGGAGACTTTGACGCCATGTCCCTGGCCGAAGAAATCGACGCTGCCAAGGCGGTCATCCGCATTTTTGTGATGGTGCTGGCCTGCGTGGCGGCAGTATGCATGTTCACGGGTGGCATTGGCGTGATGAATATTCTCCTGGTCAGCGTCCGGGAGCGGCGGCGGGAGATCGGGGTGATGAAAGCGGTGGGTGGCACCAGCGCCCAGGTGGGCCTGCTGTTTTTGCTGGAGGCCGCCAGCTATGCGGTGCTGGGTGGCATTCTGGGCGTGGCGCTGGGCGGCATCATGGTGCGCGTCTTTGGCGGATGGATCGGCTTGCAGGCGGCATTAACCCTGGAAACGGTGCTGCCCACCCTGGCGGGGGCAACGGTGCTGGGGCTGATTTTCGGGGTAGCTCCGGCGCTGCGTGCGGCACGAATGGTGCCCGTGGAGGCCTTACGGCAGGAATAATCCCTGCTCTGTTCCGGTGGCGCGTTCCTCACCGTGGCGGGAAAGCGCCTTGCGGTACTGCAAGGGCGGCATGCCCACCTGGCGAAGAAAAACCCGATTGAAGTGCGACAGGGAATTGAATCCCGTGCGGCTGGCAATATCCGCTACGTGCAGCCGGGTGGATGCCAGCAGATAACGGGCGTGCTGCAAACGTACCGCCGTTAAATACTCCACCAGCGTGCATCCCGTCACTTCCTTGAAGGCGCGGGAAAGATGATATTTGCTTACATACAGCGCCTGAGCCACCTCTTCCAGGGTTACGTCCTGGTCATAGTGGGCGTCCAGGTAGCGGATAACCGCTTCGGCCAGCCGGTGG
>USCR01000214.1 GCA_900553295.1 uncultured Eubacteriales bacterium
CCTCTGCGGAGGCGACCAAAGGGCTTTCCGGTCGCCCTTTGGAAACCTTCGGGGTCTTGCAGCGGATGGGGATTTGTACGAGGAACAGATTTCTTGCGCAATGCGTGGGAAATATGCTATACTGTTCCTGACCTAAAACCCCGCGCGAAAGCGGGACATTTTTTTAGCGTATCCTGCAAATGCCATAAAATGGGTAAGGAGAGACATGCATGGGGGAGAAACCGGAAAAGTTCGCACCCGTAACGCTCAAGCGCGGTCTGGCGCTGGTGGCGATACTGGCCGTGCTGCTGGCGATCATGGGCTGGGTGATTGGCGAGGACTGGTCGCGGCAGAATTATGAAAGCGAGGCCTTGGCCCAGGGCTTTATGGCGGGCATGCCCGCTGACGGGGACGTAATCCAGCAGGGCCTCACCGTGGAATGCGAGTATGTGGATGGCATCACCCTGGAGGTGGCCGCCGTGGGCAGCCAGGTGGCGGGCGCGGCCCAGGTGGAAGTGCTCCAGGGGGAGCAAAGCCTGTGGAGCCAGCGGGTGGACCTGACCCAGGCGGCGCAGGGGGATACCCTGACCCTGAACTTTCCCGAGGATACCCTGCGCCTTTCAGGCAATGACATCACCCTGCGCGTAACCCTGGAGGCCGGGGAAGTGAACCAGTTGCCCGCCTTCTGGGTGGGGCAGGAGATCGACGCCGGACGCTTTGCCCTGGACGCGGGAAATCTGGACCGGCTCACGGTGAACGGCGAACCCCTGCGGGGGCAGCTGTGCGTGTCCGTGCGGGGGCATAGCCGGAGCAACGTCATGGCCTGGTACTGGCCCGGCTGCGCGCTGCTGGTGCTGGCGGCGGCGGGCGTGGCCCTGCGCTGCGCCTGGCAAAAGGCCCACGGAAAGCCGGGCTGGCTGCTCACGGCGGTGGAGCTCATGGGCCGCTACCGCTTCCTGCTGGAACAGCTGGTGGCCCGGGACTTCAACACCAAGTATCGCCAGAGCCTGCTGGGGGCGCTGTGGAGCTTCCTCAATCCCCTGCTGACCATGAGCATACAGTATGTGGTGTTTTCCACCATTTTCAAAAACACCATTCCCAATTTCCCCGTGTACCTGATGACCGGTATCGTCCTTTTCAATTACTTCTCCGAGGCCACCAGCCTGGGCCTGGACTCCATCGTGACCAGCAGCGCGCTGATTACCAAGGTGTACATGCCCAAGTACATTTACCCCCTGAGCCGGGTGACCTCCTCCCTGGTCAACCTGGTCATCTCATTCGTACCGCTGCTGCTGATGATGGTGGTTACCGGTGTGCCCCTGACCAAGTCGCTGCTGCTCACGCCCCTGGTGGTGCTCTATCTGTTCCTGTTCGCCCTGGGCATGGCCATGATCCTGGCCACCATGAACGTGTTTTTCCGGGATACGCGCTTCCTGTGGGGCGTGGTGGTGCTCATGTGGACGTACCTGACGCCCATCTTCTACCCGGAAACCATCATTCCCGCGCAGCTGATTACCCTGTACCACATGAATCCCATGTATCAGTTCATTTACTTCATGCGGTGCATTACCCTGGGCGGCGTATCGCCCACCCCGGTGACGTACCTGTACTGCACCCTGTGCAGTGTGGTGCCGCTGCTGGTGGGCCTGTGGGTTTTCAAAAAGAACCAGGACCGGTTCGTGTTCTATCTGTAAAGGGCGGAGGAGTACAATGGCGGATATTATGATACGGGTGGATCACGTGACCATGGACTTCCGCATGGACGTGAACCGCACCACCAACCTGAAGGAATGGGTCATGAACGCCCTGCAGGGCAAGCGGAAGATTGAACATTTCCGTGCGCTGGACGATGTGTGCTTCACCGTGGAGCGCGGGGAAGTGCTGGGCCTGGTGGGCAGCAATGGCGCGGGGAAGAGCACCATCCTCAAGGTGATCAGCGGCATTTACAAGCCCACCTCCGGTGCGGCGTACACCCAGGGCCGGGTGGTGCCCATGCTGGAGCTGGGTTGCGGCTTTGACATGGAGCTCAGCGGCCGGGAAAACATCCTGCTCAATGGCGCCATTCTGGGGTACAGCAAGGAGTTCCTTTCCCAGCGTCTCCAGGAGATCATTGATTACAGCGAGCTGGGCGAGTTTATCCAGATGCCCCTGAAAACCTACTCCTCGGGCATGCTGGCCCGGCTGGCCTTCTCCGTGGCCACGGTGGTCAAGCCGGATGTACTCATCGTGGATGAGATTCTGGCGGTGGGAGACGAGCGCTTCCAGCGCAAGAGCCGGGAGCGCATGATGGAGCTCATGAGCGGCGGCACCACGGTGCTGTTTGTCAGCCACAACTTGGAGCAGATCCGGCAGATGTGCGACCATGTGGTATGGCTGGATCATGGCAAGGTACGTGCCTTTGGCCCCACGGAGGAAATTTGCCAGCAGTATGTGGAGGCAATGGCGTAAGGAAATGACATACGGGCCTTCCCGACAAGCGGGAGGGCCCGTATGTTGTTTACTGAAATATTGTTGGCGTTGCAAAGAGGTATCTTTCGGCTTCCCAACTTGCAAGCATTTCATCACATAGGGGGCCCCCGAAGGGGTCCAGGGGGCGAGCGGAAAGCCCTTTGGTCGTCTCCGCAGAGGCGAAACCCTCTGCAAAACAGAGAAAAGCAAGGAGGGTCTTTCCTCAGCCTTCCACAAGAATCCTAGTT
>USCR01000215.1 GCA_900553295.1 uncultured Eubacteriales bacterium
TCGCCTCCGCAGAGGCGAAACCCTCTGCGCAACAGCAAAAATTTTCAAAACCCAAACAGCTATTTTACGCCGTTTCAGAAAAAGGGAGGATTTTCTCCTCCCTTTTTCTGAAACAAGGCCTTCACCGCAGCTCGGTTTCCTCAACGCATTGGCTCTTGATGCGTCCCACCAGGAATTGCAGGGCGTCGATCACATGGGGGCGGATGTCGCCGCCCAGGAGCACATACATGATGTCGTCCCCCACCTGCAATTCACCCTCGTTGAGCCATACCCGGACATAGTAAACCCCGGGCAAGCGGTATGTCTCGGCAATGGCGGCCTCCACCCCGGCCCGGTCGTAGGAAAAACGCATGCCTTTCACCGGCAGCGCGGAGGTGTCGCCCTGGCGCACCAGCGCCTTGGGGCTCTGCCGCACCACGCCGTTATGGGTCAGGTACATGCCAATCTTGGGCGCGGAAGGGTCCGCCTTGGCTTCTTTAAGCCATGCATCCATGGAAGGGGAAGGATTTCCCATTGTTCTACACCACCTATGCTATGCTTTGCCCGGCGATGGCCGGACTCCCTATGCATTCGTTCCCGGAAGGGATTTTTCCTTTTTCCCGGGCCTTTTCTTTGCGGGCGGATTGACATCCCCGGCCGCCTTGGGTATCATAGGTCTTATAGTGAAAAAACAAAAGAGGCGGATGGAATGCAACGGCTGAAAACCTACCTGCGGAAGAACCGTGCCCTGCTGGGCGCCATTTTCACCCTGGCCTGGCCGGCCATGCTGGAACAACTGCTGCAAACGGTGGTGCAGTATGCGGACTCGGCCATGGTGGGACAGCTGGGCGCACAGGCCACCGCGGCAGTGGGGCTGACCACACCGGTGAACTGGCTGGTCAACTCCCCCATGTTTGCCATGGGTGTGGGCTTTCTGGCGTGCATCTCCCGTGCCTTGGGCGCCCGGGACGACCGCACCGCCCGGGCGGCGGCGGGCCAGTCCATCTTCGCGGTGCTGATTTTAGGCACGGTGATGGGGATCATTACCGTGGGGCTCAGCCCGCTGATTCCCGGCTGGCTGAACGCGGCCCCGGAGATACGGGATACCGCGGGACAGTACTTCGCCATTGTGTCCCTGCCCATGCTGTTCCGCGCCTCCAGCATCATCTTTGCGTCGGCCCTGCGGGCCTCAGGAAATACCCGCACCCCCATGCTGGTAAGCCTGGCCATGAACGCCATTAACGTGGTGCTGAACTTCCTGCTGATTTTCCCCGGGCGGGAGATCTCGCTGCTGGGTGCGCGCTTTTTCATGCCCGGCGCGGGGCTGGGTGTCGTCGGCGCGGCCATTGCCACGGCGGTATCCTACGTGGCCAGCGGGCTGATGATGTTCCGCGCCCTGTGGCGCAGTCCGGCGCTCTCTCCCAAGGGGCAGCCCCTGCGCTGGGACCGGGCGGTCATGGGCCAGTGCGCCCGGGTGGGCGTGCCGGTGGTGTTTACCCGCATTGGGGTAAGCCTGGGGCATGTGGTATTCCTCTCCCAGGTATCGGTGCTGGGCACGGTGTCCCTGGCGGCACATTCCCTGGCCCTCACCACGGAGGAGGCGGTCTATCTCCCCGGGTACGGCATGCAGGCCGCCGCCTCCACCCTGGCGGGCAACGCCGTGGGCGAAGGCAGCGAAGCCAAGCTCATGGGCGTAAGCCGGCTGATTCTGCTGGTGGCGGTGCTGCTGATGACCTGCACGGGAGCGCTGCTGTTCCTGTTCCCGGGGGTTATACTCTCCCTGTTCACCCCGGACCAGGCGGTCATCGCCCAGGGAGCGGTGGTGCTGCGCATCATTGCCGTTACCGAGCCCATCTATGCCGCGGGCATTATCTGGGAGGGCGTGTTCAACGGCGTGGGCGACACCCGGGCGCCCTTTGTGATCTCCATGGGGACCACCTGGGGAGTGCGCATTCTGCTGACCGCCCTGTGCGTGCATGTGTTCCACCTGGGCCTCCCGGCGGTGTGGGTCTGCATGGCCCTGGACAACATTTCCCGGGCGGCGCTGCTGGGCGCGCGGTTCCTGGGGTCGCGCTGGAAACGCGCGCTGAACCTGTCCGCCGGTTCATGAGCCCTGCAAGCCCAGATACTGGCTTTCCAGGGCAAAGCGCAGGCCGTTCCAGCGCAGCAGGTTGAACATGGTGCCCAGCCGGTCCGCGTGATACAGCCCGCTGAGCTCCTGGGCCGCCAGCAGCTCCCAGCGTCCATCCCCCTGCAAGGAAAGGGGCACCACCAGTCCCAGGGGATCGGCCATGCCCTGGCGGGGCGTGGTCAGCTTGCCTTCCTGATCGTACAGCCCGGCAATGGCTTCAGGGTTGCGCAGGCAGAGGCGGTACTCCGCCTGATTGGCCCGGCTGTACACCTGCACCGTGTACCCGTCCGCATAGGTCACGTCGTACTGATAAGCCGCGTTGTAGGCCGCGGTTTCAAACAGCCGCCTGAAGCCCCGGTTCAGCCAGCCGAACACCGTATAATACCCCGTACCGCCGCTGCCCCCGCTGTCCACGGAGGTCAGGATATCCATTCGGTCCCGGCCGGTGAGGGGGCACAGGGTAAACCGGGGATTGTATCCCGTATCCTCGGGCAGGGACAGGCGGGTTTCCCGGCAGCTGGCCCCGTCCTGGAT
>USCR01000216.1 GCA_900553295.1 uncultured Eubacteriales bacterium
GACTTCCGGGAGTCCACGGTCTCCAAGATTTTGGACCTGGTGGAGAACGCCAGCTCCCGGAAGTCCCGGTCTGAGGATTTCATTGCCAAGTTTGCCCGGGTCTACACCCCGGCGGTGTGTTACAGTGCCTTGGCCCTGGCCGTTCTGCCGCCCTTGGTGCGGATGCTGGGCCTGGGGCTGGCCCCCGCATGGGGGGACTGGATTTACCGGGCCCTGACCTTCCTGGTCATCAGCTGCCCCTGCGCGCTGGTCATCAGCATTCCTCTGAGCTTTTTCGCGGGCATTGGGGGGGCCAGCAAGGCCGGCGTGCTGGTCAAAGGGTCCAACTATTTGGAGACCCTGTCCCAGACCGGCTATGTGGTCTTTGACAAAACCGGGACCCTGACCCAGGGGGTCTTTGAAGTGGTGGGGATTCACCACGCCGCCATGGAGGAGCGCAAGCTTTTGGAGTATGCTGCGCTGGCGGAGAGCGCCTCCTCCCATCCCATCAGCAAGAGCCTGCAGAAGGCCTATGGCAAGGAACTGGACCGGAGCCGGGTCACGGAGGTGCAAGAGATTTCCGGCCACGGGGTTTTGGCCAAGGTGGACGGAATCTCGGTGGCCGCGGGCAACGACAAGCTCATGGCGCGCCTGGGAATTGCGGCTGTGCCCTGCCATCAGGTGGGGACGGTGATTCACCTGGCGGTGGACGGGGCGTACGCCGGACATATTCTGATTGCGGATGTGGTAAAGCCCACCGCCAAGGCGGCGATGGAAGCCCTGCGCGGAGCGGGGGTGGAAAAGACGGTCATGCTCACCGGGGATGTCCGCACGGTGGCCCAGCAGGTGGCGGAGGAGCTTGGAGTGGACCAGGTGTATAGCGAACTGCTGCCCGGGGACAAGGTGGCCAAGGTGGAGGAGATGCTGCAGCAGAAGCCGGCAAAAAAGAAGCTGGCCTTTGTGGGGGATGGCATCAACGACGCCCCGGTTCTCTCCCGGGCGGATATCGGCATTGCCATGGGGGCCATGGGGTCGGACGCGGCCATTGAGGCCGCCGATGTGGTTCTGATGGACGACGACCCCATGAAGATCGCCAAGGCCATCCGCATCTCCCGCAAGTGCCTGCGGATTGTCTATGAGAACATTGCCTTTGCCCTGGGCATCAAGGGGCTGTGCCTGATCCTGGGCGCCCTGGGTATCGCCAACATGTGGCTGGCCATATTTGCCGACGTGGGGGTTATGATTCTCGCGGTGCTCAACGCCATCCGGGCACTGTTTGTGAAGAGGCTATAATAGTCATCACGAAGAAGAAAGAGAAACCGGCACGGCCTGTTTAGACCGTGCCGGTTTTTTCTGGGGATTGCGCCGGGGCGGGTTCCGCCGCCTGTCCTTTGCGGCGGGCCATCTCCCGCTCCGCCTCCTGCTCCACCCAGAGGAGGAACTCCAGACTGTCCATATCGTGGAGGGGGTTGATCCGCGGCTCGTCCTGGTCCGCTGTCTCTGCCTGCTCCTCCTGGCCGGGAACCAGGCCCAGGGAGAGCAGGTCGAAATCGTCGGGGGAGTGCAGGCCGCCAAAGTCCTTCGAAAATTGATCCATGGGAAACACCTCCTGTGTCGTCGCATACTACAAAAAATGAGCGGCTTTATTGTATCATAAGATGGTTTTTTTGTCACGAAATTTGTGATTATGGTGAGAAGCGCGGGAGATTTTGTGGAAAAAAACAGGGATTTCCTCTTGACAAACCGGGAGAAATCACATACCATAAGACAAACCAGAGATAGAGGCGCGTTGCATCAAGAGTACCCGGTGCCAATGCCTTGCAGGGCAGGGCCGGGGAAAGGGGTGGACGCCGAAGGCGGTCTTCGCTGCAAAGAGGGCCGAACTGGGCGGGTGAACTAAGAGTTACCCGACTGTCGCAAATGGTAAATTTGCGGAGGGCTATCCTTGATATCAAGACCTCTGACGACCGTCAGCGGTCTGCCTTATGTTATCAAGCAGCTATCCCCGCATAGCTTGCTTGATTTTTTTGTTGCTTTTTTGGGCCGCAGGGAGATCGGGCAGGACATTTCAATATGCAGGAGGAACCTATCATGAAACAGAACCATCCCATCTTCCGCGGCATTGCCACCGCACTGATCACCCCCACCACCCCCACCGGGATCGACTATGACCGCTTTGGCAGACTGATTGACTGGCAGATTCAGCAGGGGATCAACGCCCTGGTCATCTGCGGCACCACGGGGGAGAGCTCCACCCTGACCGACGCGGAGCACCGCCGGGCCATTGCCTTTGCCTGTGAGCGGGTGAATGGACGGGTGCCGGTTATTGCCGGCACGGGCTCCAACGAGACCGACTATGCGGTGGAGCTCACCAAAAGCGCCTGTGCCGACGGGGCCGACGCGGTCCTGGTGGTCACGCCCTATTACAACAAGACCACCCAGCGGGGCCTGGTGACCATGTACAACACCATTGCCGATGCCAGCACCAAGCCGGTGATCCTCTACAATGTCCCTTCCCGCACGGGCATTGGCATTGAACCGGCCACCTATGTCAAGCTGGCGGAGCATCCCAACATCGCCGCCATCAAGGAGGCCAACAGCGACATCTCTAAAATTGTGGAGACCTTCTCCCTGGTGGGGGACCGGCTG
>USCR01000217.1 GCA_900553295.1 uncultured Eubacteriales bacterium
AAAAGAAGATTGAAGAGGGGCTCAAGCGGCTGCTTCGCCGCTTTGGACGCCCACGCCCGGCCAGCGCCGACGAGCGCAGCATGTATACCAAATGGGTAAAGGAATGGGGCTATACCCCTGAAGCCATTGAGGCCGCCTGCGTGGAGACCCTTAACGGGGAACCGACCATGAAATACCTGGATGGCATTCTCAAAGGCATGCGGGAGCGGGCCGGGGAAGCACTGACCACCCAGGGACAGGTGGAGCGCCTGCGCAAGAGCGAGCAGGACCGCTTCGCGCCGCTGAAGGCCCTGCTGCGGGTGATGAACATTCAGGGGGTGTCCGTGAATGAAGGTACCCTGGCCTCCTATGAGCAGATGCGGGAGCTGTATCCCGACGAAATCATTCTGCTGGCAGGCCAGGCCTGCGCGAAGGCGGGCGGCAAGCTGGATGACGTGATGACCACCCTGCGGGCCTGGAAGCGCATGGGTCTGCAAAACGCCGCCCAGGTGCGGGAAAGCCTCAAACAGGTGGAGCAGCAGAATGCCTTCCTGGGTGCGCTGTACGAGCTGTGGGGCCGTCCCCATCGTCCTTCCGCCGGGGATCGCGCCCTGGTGAACCGCTGGGAGCGGGAGCTGGGCTTTGGCGAGGAAACCATCCTGTTTAGCGCGGCCTTTGCCCGGGACGCGGACAAGCCCATGCCCTACCTGGATAAGCTGCTGACCGCTTACCATGCCCAGGGGCTGACCACTCCCGAGCAGATTCAGGCAGCCCGCCAGACGGAGCATGCCGCTCCCCCTGCGCCGCGCACCGGTAAGGTGGTGCGGGAGCAGCAGTATACCCAGCGAAAATATGAGGAAACCAACGAGCTGCCCGAGTGGATGCAGCGTAAAATTAAGGAGCTGAAGGGCGATGCGTAATGCCATACTGCGGGAGCTGATGACGGAGTACGAACAGCTCCGGGCCGCCAACGCCCGGGAAGAGCTGCGCCGCCGGGAAGAGGTTTCCCGCCGGTGCCCGGAGATTGCTGCCATTCTGGAGCAGCGTCAACAGCTGATTTTTCAGGGGGTGCGCAACGTGCTGGATGGCCAGGGGAGCGCGGAAAACCTCCCGCAGCAAATGGAGGTGCTTACGGCGCGCCTGGAGCACCTGTTGCAGGAGAATGGCTACCCGGCTACCTACCTGGACCCGGTCTACCGTTGCGCCCGGTGCAAGGATACGGGCTATGTGGGGGAAACGGTGCGAGACATGTGCGACTGCATGAAAAGCCGGTATTATGCCCGGCTGTACCGCCAGGTGGGCCTATCGGAAAAGGGTGCGCAATCCTTCGAAACGTATAACGAAAACCTGTTCTCCACGGACCTGTTGCCCAATCAGCGCATCAGCCAGCGGGAATGCATGGCTTTGCTTCGGGATATCTGCCAGGAATATGCGGATACCTATCCCCATTCGCCCACGCCGGACCTGCTGCTTACGGGGCCCAGCGGCCTGGGGAAAACCTTCCTGATGCACGCCATGGCCAAACGCCTGCTGGACCGGGGCCTCAATGTGCTGATGCTCAGCGCCTACCGCTTTCTGGACCTGGCCCGCAAGGCATACTTTTCCCATGATGGTGGGGAAATGGACACCCTGATGGAAACCGATGTGCTGATGCTGGATGACCTGGGCAGCGAACCGCTGATGGAGAATATTACCATTGTGCAGCTGTTTAACCTGATTAACGAGCGGCAGACCGCGGGAAGGGGAACGGTGCTCAGCACCAATCTCACCGTGGGGGAATTGCAGGCGCGATACACGGAGCGTATCGTTTCCCGGCTGATGGATCCCCGTCAATGCACGCTACTGCAATTCATGGGCAGCGACATTCGCAGGAGGAAATCATGAATATTCAGCTTTACGCGGTGAAGAAAAATTTTGACCAGCAGAAAGCCGAGCGCTTTTTCAAGGAGCGGCGCATCCCCGTGCAGCTCATGGATATGAAAAAGCACAAGCTGGGCCGCCGGGAATTGGAGACCTTTGCCCGGGCGGTGGGTGCTCAGGGCCTGCTGGACAAGGAGGACAAAAAGGTCAAGGAGCATCCCGCCTGCTATTACAACCAGGATGGGATGATCCTGGACGCCATGTTGGAGGCTCCCTGGCTCATGCGCAGCCCCATTGTCCGCAACGGAAACAAGGTAACGGTGGGATACTGCCCCGAGGTGTGGGAGCAGTGGATTGCAGCGGAGAAATGAATGACTTTCTTTCGCGCTCTGGAGGCGCGATACGCAACGGAGGCGTGTATCTATGGCCAAGGCCATCAAAACAAACGTGCTGCGTCATCTGGACGCGCTGAAAATTCCCTATGAAACCCGGGAGTATACCGTGGAGGACGAGCAGTTTGACGGCCTGCTCACGGCGCGCAAGCTGGGCATGGACCCCGCCATGGTATTCAAGACCCTGGTGCTCACCGGCGACAAGCTGCCGCACCTGGTGTGCTGCCTGCCTGTGGACAAGGAGCTGGACCTGAAGGCCGTGGCCCGCGTTACCGGCAACAAGCGGGTGAGCATGCTCCCGCAAAAGGAGCTCCTGGGACTGACAGGATACCTCCGGGGAGGGTGCAGCCCCAT
>USCR01000218.1 GCA_900553295.1 uncultured Eubacteriales bacterium
CGCCGCATAGGGAAAGTCCCCCGCCGCCGGGCCGTCCTTGGGTGGATCGCCCCGCAGGGCCAGCACGTTTTCCAGCCCTGCGGCCTGCATGCGGGTCAGCACATCCTCCACCTGGGCGCGGGTGGATTGCAGGCAAGTCAGGTGGCACAGGGACGTCCGGCCGCACTGTTCCACCACCCGGGCCAGCTCCAGGGTATGGGCTGGGGTTTTTCCGGCCGCGCCATAGGTCACGGAAATGAAGTCCGGCTCCAGGGCAGCGATTTCCCGGGTCACCGCGGCGGCCTGCTCCATGTCCGCAAAGGCCTTGGGCGGAAAAACCTCGCAGGAAAAATGTACCCGTCCGTCCCGAAGTATATCCGATATACGCATGTATGACGCTCCTTCTTGGATGAAAAGGTTAGGGTAAAGAAAACTCCTTCCGCCATCGGCTGGAAGGAGTTTGGGTCAGCCGTTTACGCTATCAGCATAAGGGCTGCCGCCGTACCTGTCAAGTTTTTTCCAGGCTCTGCGCCTGGTGACGCTTCATGGCCTCAAAGGTTTCATCGCTGATGTCGTGCTCCATTTTGCAGGCATCCTCCCGGGCGGTTTTCGGGTCTACGCCCAAAAAGATGAGCATCTGTGTAAGCACCTTATGCCGTTCATAAATCCGGTTGGCAATCTCCAGGCCCTTTTCGGTCAGGGTAATCAATCCATCACGGTTCATGGTAATATAGCCATTTTCCCGCAGGCGCTTCACGGCATAACTAACGCTGGGCTTGGTCACGCCCAGTTCTGCGGCAATATCAATGGAACGAATATAGCCGTGCCGTTCCGACATTACCAGCATCGCTTCCAGATAATCTTCCGACGATTTCAGGATTCGCATGGAATCCTCCTCTCTATGATGCTTTCGTCTCATTATTTACCATAATAGCACAAAGTGAGGAAATTTGCAATTCTATCTTCCTGCAAGAAACCCCGGTTTTCCCGCGTTTCTATGATAAAGGTATCTTTCGAAGTCTTCTGGAAAGGATGATGTTCATGAACAGGCACGAAACCTGCCGCTTCCTGCGCCGTTTGCTTTTGTATTGCGCAGCCTTTTGGCTCTGCATGGCACCTGCGCTGGGCGAAAGCGTCCCGGAACCCGTACTGGTGGGAAAAACTGGAGATCTCCACATTCTGCGCCTGACGCCCGAAAACGGGCAGGAACTTTACTTCACGTCCATGGAGCCGGTATCCTCCGTGCTGCGGGTGGACCTGAACGGCGACGGCCTGCCGGATCTGGCTGTAACCACCCGTATGGGCGCCTCCAACCTTGGGCAGGAATTTTTCCTGCGTAGCGGTGACGCGTATGTCCCGGTGAATCGCCTGGGCTCCGGAGAGGAAGCTTTTTACAACCACGTCCGTTCCGCCGATGGACAATACATTGCCACCAACAGCAACAACGGTATGGCCGGCGCCCTGTTTGACAACTACCTCTACACATGGTCCGGCACAGACCTGGAAGTCGTTCGCCGGGCTGCGTCCCAGCCCAAAACAGAAATTCAGGTGGTGGACAGCAAGCTCATCACCACCGAATATCAGAATGTGGTGACCATCCGCGTACAGGATTATTCCGATGGCGTCGTCTCCGGGGACCCAATCTACCAAGCGGAGGTAAATCTCTATGACGAAGCCGCCTTAAAGGCCGCATACGACGCGGTGCAGGCGCTGATGGCTTTCCCGCAGTAGGCCCGGCTCAGGGCATCAGCCAGTCAATGACCCGCTGGATCTCCCGATCCCAGAAATCCCAGTTGTGCGCTCCCGGCGGCTGATCGAAATGCGCCGGGATGCCCGCCTGGCGCAGTCCGTCTACCAGGGCGATGTTTTCCTCCAGCAGGTCATCCTGGGCGCCGCAGGAAAGCCACAGTTCCGGGGCACGCGCGCCGCACTGCCGGGCCAGGGTAAGCGTATTCCACGGCTCCGTATCCTGTCCAAACAGCGCCCTGGCATATGCCGGGCGCTGCACGCAGCCGCCCTGCGGCTTGTCCATGCGTTTCCAGGGACGGAGCGCGGCGGAAAGCGCCGCCACCTTGCCGAAGATTTCCGGATAGGTCAAGCCGGCATTCAGCGCGCCATAGCCACCCATGGAAAGCCCCGCAATAAAGGTATCCTCCCGCCGGGAGGACAGCGGAAACAGCCGCCGGGTAAAGGCGGGCAGTTCTTCCCCCACATAACGCATGTACGCCTCGCCGGTATCCGCCTGATTCACATAGAACCCATTTTCACCAGCGGGGCAGAACACGGCCAATCCCTTGGCGCGTGCCCACAGCATCACCCGGGTATATTGAAACCAATCCTGCTCACTGCCATACAGCCCGTGAAGCAGGTACATCGCCGGCATGGGTACGCGAGGGGCGTCTTCCAGGGGCACCAGCGCCCGCAAGGGTACCGTCCGCTCCAGCGCCTCGGAATGGAAGCTCAATGTGATGCTTGCCATGTATCTCTCTCCTTACCTTCAGCCATGGTGGCAAAGGGGGCTGCCACACCAAAGGTGCGG
>USCR01000219.1 GCA_900553295.1 uncultured Eubacteriales bacterium
TGGAGCGGGGGTTCTTGCTGGTGGTCTTTTGGTCGATGGAAATGGCCGGGGACAGCCCCTCGATGGCGTCCACGTCCGGCTTTTCCATCTGCCCCAGAAATTGCCGGGCATAGGAGGAGAGGCTCTCCACGTACCGCCGCTGCCCCTCCGCGTAGATGGTATCGAAGGCCAGGGAGCTTTTTCCCGAGCCGCTCAGCCCCGTGAACACCACCAGCTTGTCCCGGGGGACGGTCAGGCTCACGTTTTGCAGGTTATGCTCCCGGGCGCCCCGGATCACCAGATTTTCATTGTTCCGCATCGCAATCCTCTACCTTTTTTCCGTTGATTCCTGCTTTTTGCCAGCCTTGACAGTGTACCACAAACCCATCCCCCGCGCAAGGCGAACACGAACAAATGTTTTATATTTTGCCTGTTTCCTCCTTCAGTGTGCGCAGCGCTGACGGAAAAAAATCTTTTTCGCCTGAACCTTTTTCATCCCGGCGAACGTCCTTATCAATAGATGGAGCTCCTCAGCCCGCCCAGAAAGCCGCGGCGGGTCCACCACCCCTTCACCGGCCAAGGCGCCGGGACGCGTCAAGGAGGAACAATCGTATGGATGCGGCGACCTTCAGCCGGGAGGCAACGGCATGCCAACGGCTGCTGTACCATATCTGCTGGGCCATGATGCACAACGAGGCGGACTGCGCCGACGCGGTGCAGGAAGCCTTGCTGCGCGCCTGGCAGCGCCGGGAGAGCCTGCGGGACGCGGAAGCCTTCCGCCCCTGGCTGTGCCGGATCACGGCCAACGTGTGCAAGGACATGCTGCGCCGGCAGCACCGGCGGCAGATGGTGCCCCTGTCGGAAAACCTGGCCGCCGCCCCCTATGACGAGGATGGCCTGGCCCTGCGTCAGGCCATGGAACGGCTCTCCCCCCAGCAGCGCGCCGCCGTGGCCCTGCACTACTTTGACGGGCTTTCCGTGGAGGAGGTCAGCCGCGCCCTGGGCATTCCCAAGGGCACGGTGAAATCCCGCCTCCTGTATGCCCGGCGCAACCTGGAGCAGCTGCTGTGCCAGGAAACGGAGGTGAGCGTATGACGGAGCTTCGCTTTACCCGACGCATCAGAGAACATGCCCCGGAACCCACTCCGCAGTTCACCCAGGCCATGGAACAAGCCCTGGAGCGCATTGCCCGGGAGGAGGAACATCCCTCCCGGCGGCGGCTTACCCGGCGGCAGGTGGCGGCGGTGGTGGTGGCGGCGCTGCTGATCCTTTCGATGGCGGTGGCCGTAGCCTGGGGCCGGAACGTCATTGATTTCTTCACCATGGGCAACGTAACGGACAGCCAGCGAATGATTCAAAAAAACCTGGCTCACGCTTCCTTTGACCACTGCGACATCACCATCCGGGAAGCCGCCTATGACGGCATGAGCCTGTACATCCTCTACGCCGTGCAGGACCGGGACGCCACCCAGCCCCTGGGCATGCTGGACCCACGCACCGGGGAGAGATACATGCAGGAGCCCTACACCCCCGGCATGCAGGCGGACAATGTGAGCTGGTGGATTGACGGACTGTGGATAAACGGCTCGGAAATAGACGTGCCCAACATGTCCGTATGGAACGAATTCGGCACGGATACCCCCGGGGAAATGCTGTGCTACCAGCTTTGGCGGCTGGACCAGCTGGGCATTTACCTGGACGGGCAGGTGGAAATCACCCTGCCCCTGGGCAAGCGCCAGTCCCGGCAAGATCTGGCCCGGGACGAGCGGGGATGGACGCGCCCGCCGGAGGAAGGCGTGATAACCTTTACCCTGGATGCCTCCATCCGGGATGACGTCTTTGTGGAGCGGCCCGGCATCCGCAGCGAAATCGAAGGCGTTACCCTCTGGGTCAGCGAGGTGGTATACACGCCCGTGCAGGTTTATCTAACCGTGGATTATACGGTACCCCAGGCACTCATGGATGCCTATGTGGAGGCCCAAGGCGGTCAGCCCGAGGAGAAATGGCTACAATATACGCCCATGTACCTGGTGCCCTGGATAAGCAATTTGTCTTTAGTGGACGGCGAAGGGAACTCTATGTATACGCTCTCTTACATAGGCCAGTGCCATAGCGGAACATCCGACAGCCAGGCATGGTTTACCTTCCCGGCTATTTCAGAATTTCCGTCGGAGCTATACCTGGCGCTCTATGACGATCATACCGGGTCCTTTGATCTGTCCAGGAGCATCCGGGTTCGCTGACCGAGGTTCAATGGAAAGGGGGGAAGCAAACGTCCGGCCAGGGGGTATCAGCCGCCCCCGGCTGGGGAAGAACGCAAAGGAAAAGATTTGTACAAGGAATGGGTTCCCTCGCTATGGAAAGGCCCGCGGTTCAAAAGAACTGCGGGCTTTTTTGAAAAAAGCATTTTGGGGAACAAGGAATTTTTCCTTGCGCTGTTGCAAGCCTCCCTTTGCAGCAAGGGAGAAGTTCTCCCCCGAAGGTTTCCAAAGGGCGATCGGAAAGCCCTTTGGTCGCCTCCGCAGAGGC
>USCR01000220.1 GCA_900553295.1 uncultured Eubacteriales bacterium
TTGACAACGGGATAGAAGTGTGCTATGATCATTCCTGCCGCTTGATGGCGGACACTTGGAGAGTTGGCTGAGTGGTCTAAGGCGCACGACTGGAAATCGTGTGTGGGCTTATACCCCACCTAGGGTTCAAATCCCTAACTCTCCGCACCATAAGCACTGTGATTTGTAAAAAATCATGGTGCTTTTTTTATGAATCGCAGGGAACCATTGTGAAAAGGTGGAAGCTATTTCTCCTTTGAATTTGATGGTGCGAAAGCACGTGGCAGAATGCGCAAATCAGGAGGGGAGCATCCGTTTGAAAAACGTTTTGTGGTTCATAATGGTATTGTTACAGACTTGACAAAAAATTTCATGCCCTGGCAGGAAATAGGAGGATAATGGAGAAAATAAGAAATTGGGTAAAGTTTGAACCCTTCAAATATCCTCATGCCATGTGGCATAGACCGCAGGATTCATGGAAGGAGAGCGGACATGAACAACACACAAGACCTGAAGCAGGTGCTGCAGAAGAAGCAGGAAATCCTGCAGGGGAATGCTGAGCGCGTGGCCAAGCAGCGCGCCCAGGGGAAACTGACTGCTCGGGAACGGGTAGCCAAGCTTGTGGATCAAGGCAGCTTTGTGGAAATGGATGTCCTGGTTAGCGAAAAAGACGGTGGCGCAGGTGTCGTGACCGGTTATGGCACGGTACAGGATCGTCCCGTGTATTTGTTTGCCCAGGATTTTACTGTCCACGGCGGCGCAATGGGACGTGCGCAGGCAAAGAAAATCCTGAAGGTGCTTGATTTGGCGCAGAAGACTGGCGCACCGGTGGTAGCCATGTGCGACAGCAACGGTGTGCGCCTGGATGAAGGTGCCGCAGCCATGAACGCCTATGCGGAGGTTTTTGCGAAAATGACGCGGCTCTCCGGTGTGTGCCCCATGATTGCGCTGGTGTTGGGCCCCTGCGCCGGTGGCGCGGCCATGATCAGCCAGATTGCCGATGTGAGCATCCTTGCTGAAAAAGTGGGCCAACTGATGGTCTATGGCCCGCAGGTGATGAGCGCGGTCAACGGTGAAACGTTAACCGGGGAGACACTGGGCGGTGCCAAGACCATGGCAGCTCAGGGCGGCGTGGCACTGACAGCCGCTGATGAGGACGAAGCCATTGCGCTGGCTGTGCGCGTTCTGGATCTGTTGCCCGGTTCCAACGCCGAAGATGCGCCCTTGGTGGATACCGACGATATGAACCGGCTGCTCCCGGCAATCGCTCCGGATGACAGCGAGGCGCTGATGTCTGCCATGGCGGACGGCGCGAGCTTTATTGAGCTGTATCGGGATTGGGGCAAGGAGCTGCGCGTAGCCCTGTGCCGCATGGGTGGCCGCAGTGTTGGCCTGGTCTGCGGCAATGCCAAGGAGAACGAAGGCATGATCTCTCCTGCTGCCGCTGCGAAAGCCGCGCGGTTCATCCGCCTGTGCGACTGCTACTCTCTGCCTGTGGTCAGCCTGATTAACAGCAAGGGTGTTGCCGTTCCCTCCGCAAAGACGCAGTCCTGGACCATGATTACCTCCAGCCAGTTGCTGTATGCTTATGCTGAGGCCACCTGCCCCAAGGTGTCCGTGGTGGTGGGCAATGCCATTGGTCAAGCGTATGCGGCCATGGGCGGCAAAGCCAACGCCGATGTATGCTATGCCTGGCCGGGCGCGGTGATCTCCGCCTTGACGCCTGATGCTGCGGTACAGTTGCTGTACGTGGACGAACTGAAAAATGATACCAAGCCTGCCCTGGAGAGCCGGGCGGAGCTGGAGGCCAAATATGCCGCGGAGGTGGCAGATGGCGTGGCTGCGGCCCGGGACGGCATGATCGATGACGTATGCGATCCTGCGCAGACGCGGAAGCTGGTCCTTGCGGCTCTGGAGATGCTGTCCTCCAAGCGGGACTCGAATCCGCCGAAGAAGCACGGCAACCTGCCGCTGTAACGGAAAGGAACGTGTGAAGACATGGATATGCTGATATTTGGCCTGAGCGTAACGGTTGTGGGCATGCTGATCGTTTTCTTCGGGCTGATCATTCTGATTGGCTTGATTAAGCTGGTCACCGTGATGACCAGCGGCGAAAAGCACCATAAGGAAACCGCTACCCCTGCGCCTACGCCTGCTCCAGTGCCCGTAGCGCCGGTGGAGCCTGCCCCTGTGGCGGCACCGCAGGACGATGCGCTGATCGCAGTAATCACCGCGGCCATTGCTGCGGTGATGGGGGAAGACAAGGGCTTTGTGGTGCGCCATGTGCGCCGGATTTCCAATGCTCCGGCCTGGCAGAAGGCTGGGCGCGAGGAACAGGTTTACAGCCGCTTCTAAGGAACGGAAAAGCTTTTGAAATGATTTTGAGGAGGACAACATCATGCGTAAGTTTATGATTACCGTCAATGGCGCCAGCTACGAAGTGGATGTGGAAGAAATCGGCGGCGCCCCCACTGCTGCTCCTGTACGTCCGGCGGCTCCCGTGGCTCCCGTGGCTCCTGTGGCCCCTG
>USCR01000221.1 GCA_900553295.1 uncultured Eubacteriales bacterium
GGTCGTGTGGAGACGATGGATCTTGCAACCGGCGATATAGCGGACTACCGCACTTTCACTACCAGCATTGAGATTGAGGTTCTGGACCATGACGAAAGAAAGCTGGCAACCCTGGCATATCGCTGGGGTGAACTCACACCGCTTCTGCGGGGACTGTATGTAAAGGAGCAGGACGGCTTCTTTCAGGCCCCGGAAGGCTTCGCGGACCGGCACACCCCGCCCTTAGAAGGAACTCTGTCTTACCAGGTGGGCGATCAGGTGACGCTCCCCGCACCTGACCACCCTATCACCGGCACGATTGATGCCATTGAAGATAACTCCGTCCGCATTTACACCGGGCCTTATGCCTGGAGTTACGATGTGGTCAGCCGGGAACAGTTTGAAACCTGGCTGCGCCAGGATGAGCGCAATGCCGGACTGTTCACGCCGGACACAAGAGAAACCTCTGCGCCGAAAATCACCTCCGAGCCAGTGACGGTCTATCCCGGCGACAAGAACGGCCTGCCCTATGATGTGGTGGTGGAGCGGCTGCGCGTGGATGAACCGGAACCCACGCCGCCCCAGTCGCATCCGCCTGAAAACTTCCGCATCCTGGACGACGATCTGGGAATCGGCGGACCGAAAGAAAAGTTCTGGCGCAACATCAAGGCGATTGCCACGCTGAAGCAGATTGAGCAGGAGAACCGTTATGCTACCCCGGAAGAACAGCATTTGCTCTCACAGTATGTTGGCTGGGGCGGTCTGGCGGATGCCTTTGACGCGGATAAACCTGCATGGAGTGCGGAGTATTCCGAACTGAAGGAGCTGCTGACCCCGGAGGAATACGCTGCGGCCAGGGCCTCCACCCTCAACGCCCACTACACCAGCCCCACCGTGATCCGCGCCATCTATGAGGCCGTAGAGCGCATGGGCTTCCGTACCGGCAACATTTTGGAGCCGTCTATGGGTGTGGGCAATTTCTTCGGGATGCTGCCGGAGAGTATGGAGGGCAGCCGACTGTACGGCGTGGAGCTGGATTCCATCAGCGGCCGGATCGCAAAGCAGCTTTACCCCAAGGCTAACATCACCGTGGCAGGTTTCGAGACCACCGACCGGCGGGACTTTTACGACCTTGCCATCGGCAACGTGCCTTTCGGCCAGTATCAGGTGAACGACAAAGCCTACAACAAGCTGGGCTTCAACATCCACAATTACTTTTTCGCCAAGGCATTGGACCAGGTACGCCCCGGCGGCGTGGTGGCTTTTGTCACCAGCCGCTATACGATGGACGCCAAGGATTCCACCGTGCGCCGGTATCTGGCCCAGCGGGCCGAACTGCTGGGAGCCATTCGTCTGCCCAATGACGCTTTCAAAAAGAATGCCGGAACTGAGGTTGTTTCGGACATTCTCTTTCTGCAAAAACGGGACCGCCCGCTGGACATTGCGCCGGACTGGACCCAGGTGGGCCGGACCGAGGACGGCTTCACGGTCAACCAATATTTTCTGGACCACCCGGAGATGGTGTTAGGGCGGCCTACCGCTGAAAGCACCCAATATGGCAAGCAGGACTACACCGTGGCCCCCATCGAAGGGCTGGAGCTGGCCGACCAGCTGCACGATGCCGTGAAGTACATCCAGGGAACCTATCAGGAGGCCGCGCTGCCGGAGCTGGGCGAGGGCGAGGACATCGACGAATCCCTCCCGGCTGACCCCAATGTGAAGAACTACTCCTACACGGTGGTGGACGGCGCGGTGTACTTCCGGGAAAACAGCCGCATGGTGCGCCCTGACTTGAATGCCACCGCCGAAGCCCGTGTCAAAGGGCTGGTAGGGCTGCGGGACTGTGTGCAGCGGCTCATCGACCTGGAAATGGACGCCGCCGCGCCGGAGGCCGCCATCCAGGGACAGATGGCCGAACTGAACCGGCTCTATGACGATTTTTCCGCCAAGTATGGCCTTATCAACGACCGGGCCAACCGGCTGGCCTTTGCCGATGACAGCAGCTACTATCTGCTCTGCGCCCTGGAGGTGCTGGACGAGGATGGGAAGCTGGAACGCAAGGCGGATATGTTTTCAAAACGGACCATCAAACCCCATGAAGCCGTCACCACGGTGGACACGGCCAGCGAAGCACTTGCGGTATCCATTTCGGAGAAAGCCTGTGTGGATATGGCTTACATGGAGCAACTGACCGGCAAGACCAGTGAGGAGCTGGCCGCTGAACTGCAAGGCGTCATTTTCCGCGTTCCCGGCCAGGCCGAGCCGGATGGGCGGCCCCACTATGTCACGTCGGACGAGTACCTGTCCGGCAACGTGCGCCGGAAGCTGCGTCAGGCACAGCGGGTAGCCGAAACCGACCCGTCCTTTGCGGTCAACGTGGAGGCACTGACCGCCGCCCAGCCCAAGGACCTGGACGCTTCCGAGATCGAGGTGCGGCTGGGGGCAACGTGGATCGACAAGGAGTATATCCAGCAATTCATGTACGAGACCTTCGACACGCCTTTTTACCTCCAGCGCAGCA
>USCR01000222.1 GCA_900553295.1 uncultured Eubacteriales bacterium
CGGACGACCTCTGGTTGGCCGAATTTGCTTCCTCGCAAAAGTGGTTCCACCACTTTTGCGACACGCTGGGGAAAGCATCCAGGCGGATGCTTCCCCCATATATTGTCAAAAGAGGTGTCGGAGGGGCCGCAGCCCCTCTGATTTTTTTGATAGCCAGAAGCGCTACATGCCGCGCGTTACAGAATATTGGCCCAGTTGAAGGCGTCCCGGTGGGACAGGTGCTGGGCGCTTTCCTCCATCTGCGTGCAGCCCAGGGCGCACAGGGGGGCGCTTTGGGTGCGGATGCCCGCCTCCAGGGTGCGCATGGCCAGGGTCAACTCGTCGGTGTCCTCGTGATTCAGCTGCATTTGCAGCCCGGGAAGCGTATCCTCCCACTCCTGTTGAAGGGCGGTGAGCCGGTGGGCGGCGGCTTCCCAGTCCTGGGCCTCGGTGAGCTGACGCATTTCCGCCGCGGCGCCGGTAAAGCGCTGGGACACATCCTCCGCCCGCTGGGAGAGCCACAGGCTCCCCGCCAGCACCGCTGCCAGCAGCGCCAGGGTAATCACCCAATTGGTACGCACGGTATCACCATCCTGCCTGTCCTTCTTCCAGGGCCTGGAGCATCTGCATGCTGTCCTTGCCCTTGCCCTGCACCATGAGCTGGCCCTGGGTGTTCAGGCAACAGAAGAGCACCGGCTCAGCAGAGGGGTAGCCCAGGCATTGCAGCTCCTTGGCCAGCCAGCTTTCCGTGAGCCCCCCACGCTGCAGGTTGGGCCGGTTCACCTTGCCATCCATCACCAGGGGCAGGGGAAGCCCCTGGGGCGATACCTTCAGGCCCAGGTCCTGGGGGGAGACCGGCCTGCACTGGGCCTTGGGGAAAACGCTCACCGCGCCGCTGGTTTCCAGCACGGCGGTGCCCACCTCCGCCGGGTCCAGCATGCCGCCCATGCGCAGCTCCTCCATCAGGTCGTTCAGGGTGAAGCTGGACTTGCGCAGCTGCTTTTCACAGATGACCCCATTGCGGATGAGCACCGTGGGCCGCCCGCACAGCCAGGCCCGGAAGCGCTCGCTCTTCATGCCCACAAAGCTCAATACTCCATGGCAAATGATCAGCGCCGCCATGGGCAGCAGCCCATAGAGCAGGGGCACGCCCACGCTGCCCATGGGCGTGGCGGCCAGCTCGGCAATCATAATGGCCACCACCAGCTCGAAGGGTTGCAGCTGGCCCACCTGCCGCTTGCCCATCATGCGCATGGCCAGCACGGAGGTAAGGAAAAGGATCACCGCCCGCACAAAAACCGTCAGCATACGCCGCCCCCGTTCCCTTTGCTTTCGCTGCCTAGTATGCCGCAAAAGCCCCCGGGGCATGCGGAAAAATCACGCCTCCGGCCCGGTGAGCACAAAGTTGTTTCCCTGGGCGCGCAACCAGCCCTCCCGGCGCATTTTGCTGATTTCCGTGGACAGCGCGCTGCGGTCCACCTCCAGGTAGTCCGCCAGCTCCTGCCGGTTGAAGGGAATGGCAAAGCTCCGGCTGCCCTGCTGCGCCGCCTCCTCGGACAGGTAGACCATCAGCCGCCGGCGGATGGTGCGCGGCGCGGTGCAGCGCATGCGCCGGGAAAGCTGCAAATTCTTCCGGGCCAGCAGCTCCACCAGGTTCCGGGCCAGGGGCGGCTCCCTCAGCAACGCCTCCGCCTTGAGGAAGATCACCTCCGCGTCTCCGGCGGCCACTACCCGCACCATGAGCGGCTCCCCGGGCAGGCAGGCGTATGCCTCGGCAAAAATCTGCCCCGCCTCCACCGCGCCCAGCAGGCTGCGCTCGCCCCAGGCGTCGCAGCTCTCGATATATACGCTCCCGGCGGCCACCAGGCCCAGGGCCTCCACACCGGCGCCCGCCTCGCATACCGTATCCCCCCGGGCGTAGTGCCGCCGGGTCCAGGGCAGGCGGCGAAGCAGGGAGCACAGCGCGTCCCGGCCCATGCCCGCAAACAGTGGCGAATCCATCCAGCTTTCCCAGCGCATTTTTCTCACCTCATGTTGTAATTCCAACAGACAGATACGCTTCATGGTAGTATACTCGCCACGTAAAGTCAAGCCGCCCATGGCGGCCATCAGGAGGTTGTTCCATGCTTCGGAAAATCATTCACATTGACGAGAGCAAGTGCGACGGTTGCGGCCTGTGCGCCCAGGCCTGCCACGAGGGCGCCATTGGTATGGTCAACGGCAAGGCGAAGCTGCTGCGGGAGGATTATTGCGACGGCCTGGGGGATTGTCTGCCGGCATGCCCCCAGGGCGCCATTACCTTTGTGGAGCGAGAAGCCGCGGCCTATGATGAGGCGGCTGTGCGGGCTGCCAAGGCCCAGGCGGCTGCCCCGCAGCCCTGCGGCTGTCCCGGCAGCCGTGCCCGCGCCCTGCGGCCCGTCCAGGCGGCGCCGGCCACGGTGATGCCCTCCCAG
>USCR01000223.1 GCA_900553295.1 uncultured Eubacteriales bacterium
CCAGAGATGTCCTCTCTTCCTTTACTGTCCAATATGTTTGACAAACCTACATTTTTGGAAAATATTTTTGTTTTGGCATAGCTCGGAAAAAACGGTTGCTTTCATGGACTATGCTTGTCATGGGTAGCCAGGAAGGGAAAAAGGCGGATATGTTTTCTTGACGATGGGATGCATGCGTGGTAACATATTTTTATCATGAACCTGTCAGAGAATCGAAGCAGCATGAACAAACAGGGAGGACAAGCGCGTGACGGAACAGTGCACTACGGAGTTTCAAGGCTTTTTTGCGGAATTTTACGATATGCTGCATGCCGGATGTGGAGACCAGGCCATATACCCTGAACTGCTGAAACCCTATGGCAGGCGGGTACTTGAGCTGGGATGCGGAACCGGGCGAGTGGCTATTCCTCTTGCGGAGGCGGGCTATGACGTTACAGGGATCGAGGCGGAGCCGGATATGCTGGCACGCCTGGAGCAAAAACAATACCCCAGAGAACGGCTGAAAATTGTCCAGGCAGATGCCAGGTCGTTCCACCTGGAAAGCCAGTTTGACGCCATCTTGCTTTCCTGCAATTTTATGAATCACTTTGTGGAGGCAGCGGATGCATTGGCAGTGCTGGAGCGCTGCCGGGAGCATCTTGCGCCGGAGGGCGTAATCGTCATGGACTGCTCTACGCCCGATGTTCGTTTTATGGTGAAAACCCATGGTCAGGAAGAAGCATTTACCTTTCCCACTTCCCGGGGGACGGTTATCAAGGATTACTTTTTAGCCCGGTATGACTTTGTGCGTCAGGTGGAAGAGGACCGGATCATCCTGGAGGAGTATCAAGGGGACACGCTGGTTCGCAGGGCGGAAACCCACGAAACCCTAACCTGGTATTTTCCACGGGAAATCCGCCTGCTGGCGCGTACAGCGGGGCTGCGCGTGCAAAAGGAAGCCGCACGGCTGGGCGTGGATGCCCCGGCTTGCACCCTGGAGGATGCTTCGCCCCAAATGGTCTTTTTTCTCATATGTTCGCAGGCGGGTACAGCGGGCCCTTCCCCTTGCACACAGGGGTAAATGTGATATAATAAGCCCAGTACACAATAAAGGAGGTTCAGCCATGGACGTGCAAAAGATCCTGACCGACGCGGCAGCGAAGGTTGGCCCCAGCGGTCAGGAAATGGAAGTGGCGGAGTATTTTGCCGAACAGTTCCGGCCTTTTGTGGACGAAGTAACCGTGGACAGTATGTTCAACGTGATCGCCCATAAAAAGGGCACCGGGCCCAAGGTGGCGCTTTTTGCGCACATGGACGAAATCGGCCTGATGGTCGTGGCCATTGAAGAGGACGGAAGCCTCCGCCTGGGCAATGTGGGCGGCGTGGATCCGCGTATTTTGCCTGCCTGCCGGGTGTGGGTGCACGGCAAGGAAAAACTTTTCGGCACCATTGGTGCCTTGCCGCCGCATTTGATGAAGGCAGAAGACCAGAAGCAAAATTACCGGCGTGAGGACCTGTATGTGGATGTGGGCTTGCCTGCGGAGAAGGTGCGGGAGCTGGTTCGCGTGGGGGACATCGTTACCTTCAATGTTCCTTCCACGCCCCTGCTGAATGGCCAGTTTGCCGCCAAGACCATGGACGACCGGGCTTGCGTAACCATGCTGGTGGAAACGGCGGAGCGCCTGCGCAAGCTGCAATGCGACGCAGATGTTTATTTCGTGGGCTCCACCCAGGAGGAAGTGGGTTCCCGGGGGGCGAAAACCGCCGCTTATGCCCTGGACCCCGATCTGGCCATCGCCATTGACGTGGACCATGCCACCATCCCCGGCAGCCGGCCCAATACCACCGTGGATCTGGATAGCCTGTGCGCCAGCATCGGTCCCTTCCTGCAACCGAAGCTGCTGAAGCGCCTGATAGACTGCGCGGCAGCGCATCATGTAAAGCTGCAGACCACCGTGGCCGAGCGCAACACCTTTACCGACGGCGACGCCGTGGCCCTGGCCCGGGATGGCGTCCCCATGGTGCTGCTGTCCCTGCCGCTGAAATATATGCATACCACCGTGGAGACCCTGGATATTCAGGCGCTGAAGGAGGGCAGCCGCTTGCTGTCCCATTTCCTCAGCGAGCTGGACGCGGAATGGGAGGATGACCTATGGATCTGAAAACGCTGACGGAATTGCGTGCCCCCAGCGGCAATGAGCAGCCCTTGCGCCGGGCCTTGCTGGAGGAAATCAAGGGCATGGGGCTGGAACCCAAGCTGGACCGCCTGGGCAACGTGGTGGTTGTAAAGCCCGGGACCCAGGGCAAGGACGCCAAGCGCGTGATGCTCTCGGCGCACATGGATGAGGTGGGCCTCATCGTGGCCAATGTGACCGAGGAACGCTTCCTGGGGGATGCCCTGCAGCGGCATCATGCCGGAGGAGGCATGCTC
>USCR01000224.1 GCA_900553295.1 uncultured Eubacteriales bacterium
TCACAGGGGATTTCGCCTCTGCGGAGGCGACCAAAGGGCTTTCCGATCGCCCCCTGGACCCCTTCGGCTTCGGGAACCCATCCCTTCGCGGCTCGCCGCAGCCCCAAAAGTAAGTGGGTTTTTATGGCAAAAATTTTGTCATAGAATGTTGACAAAAAGAGTCGGATATGCTATGCTTGCGCAGGAAATCCCGAGCGAATGTATCGGGTTTCTCCAAGGAGGACATCATGAAACTATCCACCAAGGGAAAGTACGGGCTGTACGCCATGTACTACCTGGCGCAGCACACCGGTGATGGTCCGCAGCCCCTCAAGGCGGTAAGCGCCATCGGCGTTTCGGAGGACTATCTGGAACAGCTGCTGGGCAACCTGCGCCGGGCGGGGCTGGTGACCACCGTACGTGGAGCCCAGGGTGGTTACCTGCTGGGAAAGGAACCCCAGGAGATCACCGTGGGGGACATCATCGACGCCACGGAAGGCCCGCTGAACCTCTCCGAATGCCTGGCGGACGAAAGCTGCTGCCATAAGAGCGGCCAGTGCAAAACCCGCCGGGTATGGGAGTACGTCTCGGGCAGAATCAATCAAATTTTACAATCCATTACCCTGCGGGATATGCTGGAGCAGGAGCGCTTCGACCTCCCCGACCAGGGCGCAGCAAAGGAGTAAAACACCATGGATCGCATCTATATGGACAACGCCGCCACCACCGCCGTATCGCCGGAAGTGCTCCAGACCATGCTTCCCTATTTCAGCGAAATCTACGGCAATCCCTCCAGCATCCACTCCACCGGCCGGGACGCCCGCCGGGCCGTGGACGCAGCCCGCAAGCAGGTGGCACAGGCCATCGGCGCGCAGCCCACGGAGATTTACTTCACCGCCGGGGGCAGCGAGAGCGACAACTGGGCCATCAAGGGCACAGCCTTTGCCAAGCGGGACAAGGGCAACCACATCATCACCACCGCCATTGAGCATCACGCGGTGCTGCATACCTGCCAGTGGCTGGAAAAGCAGGGCTTCCAGGTGACCTACCTGCCCGTGGACGAGTATGGCCGGGTGCGGGTGGAGGACGTGGAAAAGGCCATTACGGACAAGACCATCCTGATCTCCATCATGGCGGCCAACAATGAAATCGGCACCCTTGAGCCCATTGCGGAGATTGGCAAGCTGGCCCACGAGAAGGGCATCCTGTTCCACACCGACGCGGTGCAGGCCGTGGGGGCTATTCCCCTGGATGTGAATGCCATGAACATCGACATGCTGTCCATGAGCGGCCACAAGTTCCACGGCCCCAAGGGCATCGGCGCGCTGTACATCCGCAAGGGCGTACGGCCGGACGTGTTCATGCACGGCGGCGCGCAGGAGCGGGCGCAGCGTGCAGGCACCGAGAACCTGGCCGGCATTGTGGGCATGGGCAAGGCCATTGAGCTGGCCACCCAGAACCTGGAGGCCAACGCGGCGCGGATGACCCGCCTGCGGGACAAGCTCATCGACGGCATTCTGGCGGAGATTCCCGAAGTACGGCTCAACGGCCACCGCACGGAGCGCCTGCCCAACAACGTGAACGTTTCCATCCGCTACATTGAGGGCGAAGCGCTGCTGCTGCGCCTGGACCTGGCGGGCATTGCCGGTTCCAGCGGCTCCGCCTGCACCAGCGGCAGCCTGGATCCCAGCCATGTGCTGCTGGCCATCGGCCTGCCCCACGAGATTGCTCACGGTTCCCTGCGCCTGTCCCTGGGCACGGACAGCACCGAGGCCGAGGTGGACGAAGTGCTGCGGGTTCTGCCCGGCATTGTAAAGGATCTGCGGGCCATGAGCGTACTCAACGCCGAGACAAGCACCCTGGGCGCCAACTGCCCGTTCATGAAATAATTTCCGGACAAGCCATGAAGGAGGTTCCGATTTCGTATGTACAGTGAAAAAGTCATGGATCATTTCTCCAATCCCCGCAACGTGGGCGAGCTGGAAAACCCCAGCGGCACCGGCACGGTGGGCAACGCCAAGTGCGGCGACATCATGAAGATGGACATTCAGGTGGAGAACGGCGTCATTACCGATGTGAAGTTCAAGACCTTCGGCTGCGGCGCGGCTATTGCCACCAGCTCCATGGCCACGGAGATGGTCAAGGGCAAGCGGGTATCCGAGGCATTGCAGCTGACCAACAAGGCCGTGGCGGAGGCCCTGGATGGGCTGCCTCCCGTGAAGATGCACTGCTCCATGCTGGCGGAGCAGGCCATTCATGCCGCGGTGGAGGATTACATCAAGAAGCATCCTGAAGAAGCGGCGGGATTGGAACTGACCAAAGCGGAATAAAAGAAGACAGGCGGTGGAACGCTCCCAGGGGAGCGGTTCCGCCGCCTCAGCCTGTCAAAAAAGGTCGCATCATGCGGCCTTTTCTGATATACTAAAGTCA
>USCR01000225.1 GCA_900553295.1 uncultured Eubacteriales bacterium
GTCCCACCGCCAGATGTTCCCGTCCCGCAGCCACATTCATATCACCCCCAGCGCCGCCGCCGTCATGCCGCCCATCAATAGCCCCCACAGCAGCGACATCACCAGTACGTCCCGGCCCCGTACCGCCCAGGGGTCCCGCAGCAGCGGCCTTTTGTACTTCGCGCCCCGCCGGTGGCGGATCGTTCCGCTTTCCATGGTTGCCTCCTATACGTAGTGCCTGTATCCCTTCCGGCGCATCCTGGCCGCGTGGTCCATTTCTCCCCGGTTCTCGATGTAGTCCGCCAGGGACCGCACATCCACCCGCGTGCCCTCGCAGGCGCTTTTCAGCCGCCCATCCTCCAGCATGGCCGTGATGGTGGTGGGGCTGCAACTGATAATCCGCGCCGCCTGGCTCTTGGTGCATGCCTCCCCGTGCTTCTCCACCATGGCCGCATGCCGATCCACCACCCGGGACGCCAATAGCTCCGCCAGCTGCTCCGCCGGCAGCGTGATGGTCGCGCTGATGGTTCTTTCCTTCATGGCTCTCCCTCCTTTGTGCTACCTTATGCAGCACGCTTACGCCGTTTGCTTGGCTGCCGTTCTCTTTTCCGTTCGCTCCTCGCGCTTGTACAATGGTCTTTGAAAGGAGCGTATTTTCATGTACCCCAATTCTCGCATCCGCTTCCGTGTCGCCTGCCTCCGCGACTTTGGCATGTCCTACCGGATGGAGCTTGACGTGGCCGTGGCTCCCGATGGCGCCATCTATTATGGTCTCTGCAACGGCTGTGACTTTTCCTGTGAGAATTCTGATTGCTATGCCTGTATAGCTCGCGTCAACCAGTGGTCGGCTGACCATCAGCGCCAGCAATTTTTCCCCTGTCCTTTTGCCTCTCCTGAATGATGTCCGCCAGCGCCAGCAGGTACCCCGCTATTTCCTCCATCCAGAAGAACGTCTGTTCCCTGCTCAGTTTCGTGCCCATGATCGTCTCCACGCCCTGATGCAGTTGATCGTCCCTGACCCACGAGATTCTGTGCACAATGCTTTGCATGGAGCGAGCTAATCCCTCCGCGTCCTTGCCCGTCCGCATGCTCTCCTTAACCCATTCCCTGGCGCTTTTCCGCAGCTCTTCCCGGTTCAGTTCCATGCCCGTCCCTCCCTGGCGGCTTTACATCGTTCTCTTTTCTGTTCGTTTTCAGCTCTTGCACAGTGGTTTTAACCTTTTGAAAGGAGTTCTCTGCAATGTACAAGCGTGAATCTATCTCTTTCCGTGTTGCCTGTCTACGTGATCCCGGCAAGGCCTATTCAATGAGGCTTCGGAAAGTGACTTCTCCTGAGGGCTTCACCCTTTTCAGTCCTTGCAACGGATGCGACTTTTGCTTTGATCATCCTGCCTGCACCGCCTGTAAAGACCTCGTTGACCACTGGGCCTTTACCCATCGGCAGCAGTTTTTCCCCTGTCCTTTTGCCTTTCCTGAATGATCTCCGCCAGCGCCAGCAGGTACCCCGCAACATCTTCCATCCAAATGAGCGCAGATTCCCTTTGCAGGACCGGCCGTCCCATCAGCGTCTCCGTTGCCCGTTGCAGCGTCTCATCACTTGCCCGCGTGATGCATCGCGCTACGCTTTTCACATAGTGCGCGCACTCTTCCGCGCCTTTTCCCGTCCGCATAACCTGCTCGATCTCTTCCCGAACCGCTTTCCGCAGCTCTTCCCGGTTCAGTCCCATGCCCGTCCCTCCCTGGCGGCTTTACGCCGTTTGCTTGCCTTCGGCCTTGCCCAGCTCATAGCCGGTACGCATGGCCAGCACCACCAGCGTTGCTTCCTTGGTCTGCTCTTCTGTCAGCTGCTTTACCATGTCCATGATCGCCTGCATCTTGTCGCCGCGCTCCATGATGATTGTCCCTCCTTCAATCTTTCTGTGATAAATATAATTCACAATATGATATTTGTCAATAGTTTTTCTTCACAAAATGATATTTGTGTGATATACTTGTTTTTGAAGGAGGGAAGCCGCTTGAAGGATCGATTGCGCCAAATTCTGGATGAGTTTTCATTGACTCAGGTTTCTTTTGCACAGCGTCTGGGTGTACAGCAGTCCACCGTAAGCATGTGGTTAAATGGCCAGCGCGAACCCACCGAAACCGCCAAGCGCTCCATTTGCCACGAATTCAATATCTGCCGGGAGTGGCTGGAGGACGGTATCGAACCCATGCACCCCACCCAGGAGCTCAGCGATATTGCGCTGATTACCCGCGCCATGGAAGGGCAAAACGAACATAAAAAGGAGCTCATCCGCATGCTTGCCAACATGCCGGATGAACTCCTGGATAAGTTTGTGGAATATCTCAAGACTTATCTGCTATGACCGCCGCAGCTCGGCGGTTTTT
>USCR01000226.1 GCA_900553295.1 uncultured Eubacteriales bacterium
CGCACGCAAGCAAACGACGCAACATTGGCATCACAATCTCCTTTCTGATGAATAAACGGTGAAAATGCTGGAAACATTCCCACACAATATGCAAAATGTGGCTCCGCTGTCAAAAAAAATTTCTTCACGACGGGCCACATAGAATCATCCACATTGCAAGCGCCGGCAGGGGGCGAAGGGCTCCCGGGGCGCGCTACAGCAGTTTCTGATTCATAATGGAAAGAATCAGGTTCCCGTTGTTGAAAAAGGCGGCCAGCTGGCTTTCGTCAATCATCTGGGAAATGCCGTCGAAGGGCACCACCGTGAGCACCAGGGGCACCAGGGCAAACAGCGCGTAGCAAAACACCAGCCCCCGTGCAAACCCAAAGGCGCCCCCCGCCAGCCAGTCCAGCTGCTTGAGCAGCGGGAAGCGGAACACCGCCCGGATCACGTTCAGCAGGATGGAGACCACCAGGAACAGCACGATAAAGCACAGCAGGAAGCAAATAATGTTGATGCACGCGCCGATGATGGTCTGGCTCACATAGTCGGATACGGTGGATATGCCCGCCTGGCTGAACACATGGTTGGTGAGATTCACTTCCAGCAGGGTATCCAGCGGCGCGGGGAGCTGCACCTTGCCCAGCACCTCGGCAATTTTCTCCTGGGTCAGCTGCGCCACGTTGGAAATGGCCAGTTCCAGGTCGCCAATGCGCGAGGACGCGTCGGTGTAGTGCATCAGCGTGCGCACCAGCTCCTGATTGTTCTGGATTACCGCCGCCACCTTGGGATAAAGCCAGAACGACAGCGCAAAGGAAATCAAGCATCCGCCCGTATTGAGCACAGAGGAAACAAACCCCCGGTAAATACCAAAGAGCACGCTCAAGCCAATCAGGCCGATGATTACATAGTCCACCACATTCATCTGCGACCAGAAACCTCCTTCCGCATCCGGGACACAGTCACCCTATTAGGAAAACGAACGCCGGACGGCATATCCTGCCAGGCGAAGAAAAAAACATCAGGTCAGTTGGGCAGCGTCACCGAGTACACGGATTCGCCGCAGGCAATCACAGCCTGTTCACCGCCCAGCAGGCCCAGGAATTGCGTCACCGGGGATTCCTTGGCCACGGGGATTTCATAGGCGTAGAACTGCTGGGTATTGATGTCGGTCTTGTACAGGTAGGTGTCGGAGAACGCATAGATGGCGTTTTCATACACCGCCGCGCCCACGCAATCCGAGGGCAGGGTATAGCGGCGGTCCAGGCTGCCGCTGAGCAGGCGCAGCTCGCTGATGGCGCTGCCGGTGTTGGTCTGGGCCGTGGGCGCCATGAGCAGCCGGGCGTCGCCCTTGGCGGGAATATAATCGTCAATGAGCTTCCAGCCATACACCAGCATGGTGGCGTTGGTATCCTGCACCAGCTTATAGTCGTAGGTATAGAGCTGGCGGGTATTGAACACCCGCAGCTTGTTGTTTTCAAAGAGCACCTTATAGGTAATGGAGTCTCCCAGGGAAACTTCGCCGGTATTCATTTTGCCCACCTGGAAGGTATTCAGAATGGTATTGGCCTTGGTGCCGAAAACGTCCATGGCCAGCGTCCACAGATACTGGCCATCGTCCCCATAAAAGCCGCAGTCCAGCATGAGCAGGGTTTGGAAGGCGTCGGATTCCTCATCCACCTGCGCGCCGGTCAGATCCTTCACCAGGAGCTCGGGGGCGGTATCCTCCCCGATAATCACGGCCACATAGCGGCTGCCCACCCGGGCAAACTGAATCTCCGCGGCCAGGCTCTCATTGTAGGTGGGATTGCCGTTTTTGTCCACGATGTACAGCTGCGATCCCTGCCAGATGACCAAATGCGTATCCGACACGGTGAACGACGCGCTGCCCCCCACCGGATAGCTCCAGCGAATGCCGCCCGAACCGGACAGGCAATGGATGGAAGCCCCATCGTAATACAGCACATCCTGCCCAAAGGGCGTGATGGACTGGGTGGCATAGCAGGGCAGCTGGGTCACGGTGATTTCCCGTGTGGTGCCCACGCTTTGCAACAGGCGCAGGGCCACGAATACCGCCACCACCACCGCAATCAGGATGGCCCAGTTTCGCAACTGGCGGCGGCGCTTCAGGTCATGCTGCGCCCGATTCATATAAATGGATTTGCCTTTCCCTTGCATAGGTGGCTCCTTTCAGCTTTACGGCATTCGCCCCAATTATAAATGAAAGCCGCGGAAAGCGCAAGTGCGCCCCGGTGTTCGCAACCAGCGGCGGCGAGAGAGGTATTGTTTTGGAGAAGGGGTTGCCGGGGAGGATTCACCGGTGAAAAAAACAACTTTTGGGGGTTGCAGCGTGACTTTCCTTTGGGAGCGCGGCTCC
>USCR01000227.1 GCA_900553295.1 uncultured Eubacteriales bacterium
AAAAACCGCCGAGCTGCGGCGGTCATAGCAGATAAGTCTTGAGATATTCCACAAATTGATTCAGGAGTTCATCTGGCATGCTGGCAAGCATACGGATGAGCTCCTTTTTGTTTTCGCTTTGCCCTTCCATGGCGCGGGTGATCAGCGCAATATCGCTGAGCTCCTGGGTGGGGTGCATGGGTTCAATTCCATCTTCCAGCCATTCGCGGCAGATGTTATATTCGCGGCAGATTGCATTTTTCACTAGATCGGAGGGAGTGCGATCACCGCTTTCAATGAGAGATAGGTATTGCCGGGTAATGCCGATACATTTAGAAAATTCCAGCTGATTCAAACCAGATTCATTACGAACGGCTTTGATACGACTTGCAATGGACATAGTCAAACCTCCTTTCTTTAGAAGAATACCACAACAAGGAAACACAGTCAACAAAAAGTGTTGACAAAGTTACACAGTTGCAATATAATGCAAACAGAGAAACGTTGAAAGGGGGGCAAGCACCATGGACCGCAACGACAAGATCCAGCAGATCATGGACATGGTAAAGCAGCTGACAGAAGAACAGACCAAGGAAGCAACGCTGGTGGTGCTGGCCATGCGTACCGGCTATGAGCTGGGCAAGGCCGAGGGCAAGCAAACGGCGTAAAGCCGCGGCGATAGGGAGGCAAGCGGCGAGGACGGTGGAAGATGCGGAAGGAAAGGACGGTCAGTCATGAATAATCGACCAGAAATAGACCGCTATGTCCTGACAGAGATGGACGAAGAAGGCAATGTATGGTGTGAGTACAGCGGAAAGAATAATTTCAGCTTTCACACAATGACCGACCTGCTGGTCAGTTTTCGGGTATTCAGAATAGCCATGCACGTACTGGCGTTCATGTTCGGTCAGGTCGTATACAAACTGCTTTCTCAACTATTTTAGGGAACGGGGAAATCATTCATGCAAGAGCGACTGAAAGAAAGTCACTATGTCTTGAAAGTGTTCGACGCACAGGGCCGCCAGCGGGCTGAATACAGCTGTAGAGATGATTTGAAGCCACGTACTGCGGCGATTCTTTTTCTCCATTTTCGCGTGGTCAAGGCTGTTCTGTTGATTCTGGCGGTTCTGTTCGCGCTGGTATTCAGCGAAGTCTTTTCGCATCCGCTCTAGGGCATCCGCGGATTGCTGCTGCACCTGAATCAACTGTTGGCGGAAGGATTCCACCTGAGCCTGAAGCGCTTCTTCCCGGGCGTGCTGTTCATCCTGCATGATGAGCGTGCGGCGTGCGGCCTGGCCGGCGGGGGTAAGCATGTAAGCGCCCTGAGCGTTTGCCTGCTGAATATAATGCAGCTCAAAGGCGAGCGCTTCAAAGGCGCGGACATCCTCGGAAGGAATGGAAGGGGTAAAACGGTTTCGCGCGTCGCACTGGGATAGGAGACGGCGAAACAGGTCTTCTTCGGCAGCGGTCATGGGGGAACCTCCCTTGCGGATGATATGACAACATTGTACAGAAACAGAAAGCGAACAGAAAAGAGAACGGCAGCCAAGCGAAGGGAGGGATGGGCATGGGACTGAACCGGGAAGAGCTGCGGAAAAGCGCTAGGGAATGGGTTAAGGAGAGCATGCGGACGGGCAAGGACGCGGAGGGATTAGCTCGCTCCATGCAAAGCATTGTGCACAGAATCTCGTGGGTCAGGGACGATCAACTGCATCAGGGCGTGGAGACGATCATGGGCACGAAACTGAGCAGGGAACAGACGTTCTTCTGGATGGAGGAAATAGCGGGGTACCTGCTGGCGCTGGCGGAAATCATTCAGGAAAGGCAAAAGGACAGGGGTTGACGCGAGCTATACAGGTATAGCATTGATGTACATGCGAAGGGAGGGCGCATATGCCCAAGGTCTATCTGACAGCCGCGCAGCGGGAAGCGGCGCAGGCACAAAGCGGGGATGACGCTCTGCGGATCGTGGTGGCAACACGCATGATGCGGGACGGGTTAAAACAGGCGGACATTGCCCAGCGCATCGGGATGACATGCCCCACATTCAGCCGGCGGATGAAAAATCCATCGCAGTTGACCCTGGGTGAACTGCGGAAGCTGCAAACCGTGCTGCGGCTAACGGACGCAGAAGTGGCGCGGTGCATTTGAAGGAGGCAACCATGGAAAGCGGAACGATCCGCCACCGGCGGGGGGCGAAATACAAAAGGCCGCTGCTGCATGACCCCTGGGCGGTACGGGGCCGGGACGTGCTGGTGATGTCGCTGCTGGGGGGCATGTCCCTGGCGGGCCTGGCGGCCATGGCGCTGGGGGTGATATGAATGTGGCTGCGGGACGGGAACATCTGGCGGTGGGAC
>USCR01000228.1 GCA_900553295.1 uncultured Eubacteriales bacterium
GCATGCGTGGCCGCACCAGAAGAATTTCCCGGTACAGCCAGGGAGTAAAAAGAAGAATCTCCTCCCGGTTTGGCGGGCGATTGGACACGCTTCCCCGGGCGCTGACCTTCACCGGGCGCACCTTGACCACGTTGGAAATATAAATTTCCTCCCGCCGCAATGAAAGTGCCTGCAAAAAGCCTTCCAGGTTCTTCCCCGCTTTCCCCACAAAGGGGCGCCCCTGGAGGGTCTCCTGCTCCCCGGGGGCTTCGCCGATGAGCATTACCGGCGGCGATTGCCAGTTGCCTTCCCCAAAGACCAGGGGTTTTTCCTCCGCCGGCCACAGGGATTCAAAAAAGCGGCGCACTTCCTCCCGAAACTTCTCCATGGCATCCACGGTGTGCAGCCCTCCTCAGCCTTGATAGATGTCGGGGTACAGCCCCAGTTCCATGAGCTTGTCCCGCAGGGATTGCATATCCTCCCAGGCATCCCGCTTCTTGGAGGCATCCCGCAGCAGCGCCGACGGATGATAGGTGGGCATCATCCATACCCCCTTGCGCTCAAACCACTTGCCCCTGTCCCGGGTAATGCGAATCTCTTCGCCCAGGGTATTCTTTGCCGCCGTGGAGCCCAGCAGCACAATCACCCGGGGGCGCAGCAGCGCCACCTGCATCCGCAAATGCAGCATACAGGCCGCAGCCTCCTCCGGCAAGGGCACGCGGTTGTTCGGCGGGCGGCACTTCACCACGTTGCAGATATACACGCGGTCCCGTGGCAAATCAATGGCCAGCAGCATGCGCGTCAGCAGCTGCCCCGCCGGACCCACAAAGGCCAGCCCCTGCTCATCCTCCACCTGTCCCGGTCCTTCCCCGATAAACATCAGCGGGCTGTGATGGTCCCCTTGCCCAGGCACCTTGTGGTGAATTCCCTGGCACAGGTCACACATCTGGCAAGCCGCCACCTGCCGCTCCATCAATTCCCAGGAAATTTCGGCCATGGTTCCATCTCCCCGCATTGCAGCTTTTGTTACAGTTTATTTTGCCACAGGGCAAAGTTCTGGGCAATGTCCGCGTGCAGCCAGTTCAGCAGGCTCACCAGCAGGGCAATCAGCACCAGAATGCACACCGCTCCCAGGATCACGCCAAAAAAATCGCTCACCCCGGCCGCCACGCGCATTTTGTCCCGCCGTCGCGCCCGGCGTTCCTCGCGGTCCTCTGCTTCCAGATCATCTTCCCACTGCTCATCCTCCGGGTATTCGTCCTCTTCCCAGGTATCCTGCTGGAGGTCCTGATCCTCGGGCAAATAATCCACAGGATCATTTTGCTCGTTTTTATGCTGAAAATACGCCATGCGATTTCGCCTCCATTCTGACCTTCTCCCTTAGCAAACGCGCAAGGAGGCCGCTTTCATTCACACATAGTCCAGCCATGGCCCAGCGGCTTCTTTCCGGCCGGTGAGGCTGCCCATCTCGGTCAGGCCCGGGAATCCCTGCTGCCGCAGTGCCTCATACAGCACAATGGCCACAGAATTGCTCAGGTTCAAGCTACGGGCCTGGGCGCGCATGGGAATGCGCACACAGCGGTCGTAGACTTTTTCCAGCAAATTTTCCGGCAATCCCCGGGTCTCCTGGCCAAATACCAGAAAGTCCGCCGGCTGATAGGTTGCCTCCGTATAGCTTCGCGGGGCTTTGGTACTGGCAAAGTGCATGGACGCGCCCGCATGGGTCTGGAAAAACTGCTCCAGGCTATCGTATACGGTAATCTTTGTCATAAACCAATAATCCAGGCCCGCCCGCTTCATATATTTATCGTCCAGGGAAAAGCCCAGCGGCCGGATCAAATGCAGTTCCGCCCCCGTGGCGGCGCAGGTACGGGCAATGTTGCCCGTGTTCTGCGGAATTTCAGGGTAAACCAGCACCACGTTCATGCTTTCTCCTCCACCAATGTCCGCAGGAAGGCCATGCCCTCCTGCCGCATTGCGCCCAAGTGGGCAGATACGCGCTCCCAGGGGATCTCAGCCTCGTCGCGGTCCAATTCCAGCGTGCGCAGCAGGTGATCAATTCTGCTGTTTCGGGAAGCGGGGTCCTCCTCCCGATAGCGCCGGAACACTTCGAACTGCTTTTGCAGCAGCGTGGAAAACACGGTTCCATGGAACGAATCCGTGCATACTATCGCTGCCTCCGCCAGGTAGCCAAGGAACGCCTCGGGGGATAGCCCTTCGCACAGGTCAAAAGGTTGGCAATAGGCCTCCTCCGTCACGGGAATTACCTTTACCCGCAGACCCGTCCGCTCCAGCATGGGGATGGCACGCTGGGTAGCGTTCTGCCCGGCCTCGTCGCCGTCGTAGGTC
>USCR01000229.1 GCA_900553295.1 uncultured Eubacteriales bacterium
GCTGACAGACCGGCAGGATATAAAGGCTTTATCGACATAGTAATTTGAGAGGGCGCGGCAGGCGTTGTACAGCGCCCGGGCCCGCTCCTGGGTCCGCTGGTCCTCCCGGCCCTCCACCAGCAGGCGGGCCAGCAGCGTAAAGGGCGGATACAGCCCCGTGCGGCGGCGGCTGAACTCCTCCTCGAAAAAGGAGCGGTAATCCTGCCGTGCGGCGGCCTGGATGACGGGGTCCTCGGGCTTGTAGGTCTGAATGAACACCTGACCGGGGAGATTGCCCCGGCCCGCCCGCCCGGCCACCTGGGTGAGCAGCTGAAAGGTGCGCTCCCGGGCCCGGTAATCGGGGAGGTTCAGGGTCATGTCCGCGGCCACCACCCCCACCAGGGTCACCCGGGGGAAATCCAGGCCCTTGGCGATCATCTGCGTGCCCACCAGGATGCGGGTGCGCCCGGAACGGAAATCGTCCAGGAGGCGCTGGTGGCCATCCTTGCCGGAGGTGGTGTCGATGTCCATGCGCCCCACGGGCACGCCGGGAAGGAGCTTGTGCAGGGCTTCCTCCACCTGTTGGGTACCGGCGCCAAAGTAGCGGATATAGGCGCTGCCGCAGGCGGGACACTTTTCCGGGGGCGGGAGCTGACAGCCGCAGTAGTGGCAGTGGAGCTGCCCGTCTCCCCCGGAGACGTGGTAGGTCATGGCTACGTCGCAGTTGGGGCACTTCATCACATGGCCGCAGGCGCGGCAGCTGACGAAGGCATGGTAGCCCCGGCGGTTCATCAGCAGCATGGCCTGCTCCCCACGCTCCATGCAGGCGCGCAGGGCGCTGAGCAGCGGGGCGCTGAAAACGGAGCGGTTCCCCTGGGCCAGCTCGGCGCGCATGTCCACCACCTCCACCGTGGGCAGGGGGCGGTTCATCACCCGGTGGGGCATTTCCAGCAGGGTATAGTCCCCCCGGCGGGCCTTGGCAAAGGAAAGGATGCTGGGGGTGGCGCTGCTGAGCAGCAGGGTAGCGCCCTCCTCCCCGCAGCGGAAGGCGGCCACCTCCCGGGCGTCGTAGCGGGGATGCCGGTCGCTGAGGTAGGTCTGCTCGTGCTCCTCGTCCACCACCACCAGCCCCAGCTTTTCCACCGGGGCAAAGATGGCCGAGCGGGCGCCGATCACCACCCGGGCATCTCCCCGGCGGATGCGCCGCCACTCGTCGAAGCGCTCCCCGGCGGAGAGCCGGGAGTGCAGCACCGCCGCCACCGGGCCGAAGCGCCCGCGAAACCAGCGGACCATCTGCGGGGTGAGGGCAATCTCCGGCACCAGGATAATGGCGGAGCGGCCGCGGCGCAGCGTATGGCGCACCAGGCGGATAAAGACCTCCGTCTTGCCGCTGCCCGTGACCCCGTGGAGCAGAAAGCGTCCGTCTCCCCGCTCCAGATGGGGCAGGATCACGTCCAGGGCCTCCTGCTGGGCGGGCATCAGGGGCGGGTCGGGGGCGGGCTCCTCTTCCCCGTCGCCCCCGGGGCGGCGAAGTACCTCCTCCTGGGACAGGGCCACCAGGCCCTGGGCTTCCAGGTTATGCAGGGCTTCCAGGGGGTCCCGCACCAGCATGCGCAGCTCCGCCACCGGGTGGGGCTGGCCATCCTTGAGCAGGGTGAGGAGCATGCGGCGCTTGTCCGAGCGGCCCTGACGTTCCAGGGCCTGGGGCAGCGCGCCCGCCCCGGCGGTATAGCGGGCGGTGAGCTGGGTTTTCACCTGCACCCGGCCTCCGCGCATTTCCGCCGGGAGCATCAGGCGAAGGGTCTCCGCCAGGGGGCAGTGGTTGGTTTCCGCCAGCCACTGGGCCAGGGTCAACAGCTGGGGCAGCACCGCGGGGTAAGGCTCCAGGGGGCGGCGGATGGGGCGCAGGCGCTCCGGGGGCAGGTCGCTGACCTCCGAAAAGGCCACGACGATGCCTTCCTTGCTCCGGGGACCGAAGGGCACCTCCACCCGCTGGCCCAGGGAAAGTTCCATGCCCGGGGGTACGGTATAGGTGAAGGTATGGGCCACGTTTTCATGCACAATATCCACGATCACCTGGGCCAGCATGTCTTCACCTCCCCCCAGGGGACGAAAATTCGTAAGGAGGGCTTGCCGTACGTGGCGGAAAAGCCCATACATGGAATTATATCTTTTTTTGGGCGGTAACACAAGCGCAGGGGGAAAAAACACCCCCTAGGGCAAGGAAGAAAAGGCAAAAGGGAAAAGTGGATTTTGTGGAAGGCAAGGGAGCCTTGCTTCAGACTGTCAAAAAACCTTCAGGAGGTGTCGGAGGGGCCGCAGCCCCTCTGACTT
>USCR01000230.1 GCA_900553295.1 uncultured Eubacteriales bacterium
CAGCAAATCACAGAACGCCGTACAGGTACCCAGCACCACCAGGGCAATGCTCAGCCCCGCCTGGGGAATCAGCGCCAGACCCAGGTAACGCCGTACCTCCGGGGTGCAGCCCGTCATCCGCGCACCCAGCCAGCTGCCCAGGAACTTGCCCACAATGCGCACCGCGAAGTAGCTCACCCCAATGATGCCCACCGTGCTCAACGCGGCCAGATCCAGCCGCATGCCGGACAGCACGAAGAACAACACATTGATGGGCGGGGTAACCCGGTTAAGCTGCTTGAAGAGGATTTTGTCCTTGCTCACGTTGGCATAGGTGGCGCCCAGCATCATGCAGCCCAGCAGCGGCGAGACATCCATGGCCGCGCAGAAGGCCGCGATGCAGAAAATGAACGCGCAGGTGAGCACCAGCCGATGGTCCGAGGACCGCCCCTGGAGCAGCACGCACAGCAGCCGCCCCAGCAGGTACGCCCCCAGGAGCACCCCCAGATTGATGGCCAGGGGCAGCAGCGTGCTTTCCCAGGAGAACGTCGTGGTGCTCTCCATGCCCGCGGCCACCGCCGCGCAGGCGCTGAAGGCCAGCAGCGCCACGGCGTCATCCATGGCCACCACCTGAATCAGCGTGTTGACAAAGTTGCCCTTGGCGTGATATTGCCGGATGGTCATCAGGCTGGACGCGGGCGCCGTGGCCGAACCGATGGCCCCCAGCAGCAGCGAGAAGGGCACCGACAGGTGAAACACCGTAATCATGAACACCGTCACCACCGCCGCCGTCACCAGCGCCTCCATCAGCGTGAGGACAATCACCCGCGGTCCCTGCTGCCGCAGCCGGTCCAGCCGCAGGTAACGCCCCACCCCAAAGGCGATGAAGGACAGCGCCACATCCGTCAGGAAGCCCATGCCGTCCACCAGGTTTTGCGGGACCAGGTTCAGGGCAAAGGGGCCCACCACCACGCCCGCCAGGATATACCCGGTCACATTGGGCAAGTGAAGCACCTTTGTGGCCCGGGACGCGATAAACCCGGCCAACCACAAAATGGACACCGCCGCCAGCACCTGGGCTGTCGGGCTCATGGAAAGAAATACGTTCTGCATGCTGATCGCCCCCTGTTTGCTGTTCCTTCGCTGAAGGTGCAGTGATTCTAACAGCCGGGGGTCATAAATGCAAGTGATGGAAATCAATCGGGACATTAATATTTTTTATAATGCCCGTTCATGCCACGGTCAGGGAAAGGAGAGTATCCATGATTGATCCCAAGCTGAAAACGCTGCTAAGCGTTGTAAAAGAAGGCAGTTTCACCCGTGCCGCGGAGGTGCTCGCCCTGTCCCAGCCGGCGGTGAGCTATCACATCCGACAGCTGGAGGCAGAATACGCCATAAAAATTTTCTATCGCACCCCTCAAAAACTTACGCTTACCCCGGAAGGGGAAGTGCTGGTGAAGTACGCCCGGCGGCTGGAGAACATCAGCGAGAACGCCCGGCGGGCGCTGATGGACATCAAGCAGCAGCTGCGGCATTTTACCGTAGGGATCACGCCCACCTGTGGGGAGTCCCTGGTGGGGCGGGTATTCACCAGCTACTGCGGGGCGCATCCGCACACGAACATCAGCCTGGTAACGGGCACCCTGGAGGAGATCTGCGACCGGCTGGGCAGCTATGAGCTGGATTTTGCCATTGTGGAGGGTTCGGTGGCGCTGAAGCACTGCCATACGGAGCTGCTGGACATGGACTACCTGTGCGTGGTGATGTCCCCCAGGCATCCCCTGGCGCACCGAAGCGCCATCACCCTGCAGGAGCTGAAAAAGGAGAGCCTGATTCTCCGCCGGGAGGAAGCCGGGACCCGGCGGCTGTTTGAGAGCGCCCTCACCGGGCACATGGAGAGCATCCGCAATTTTGACGTTCGGCTGGAGATGGACAACATCAACACCATCAAGGAGCTGGTGGCGGAGGGCATGGGGGTGAGCATTATGGCGCACACGGCCTGCAGGGAGGAGACAGCCGCGGGGCGGCTGGTGGCTGTGCCCATTGAGGGCATGCGGATGATCCGGGAGATCAACATTGTTTCCCAGGATGATTTTCACCATCCCGAGGTTTTGGAGGAGATCAGGAAGATCTACGCATCGCTAAGGTAGCTGGAGCAAGGGTTCCCCCTTCCCCTGCCATCCCCAAGAAATCGATTAAGGATGCATCCACCCCGCGGCAAAGGGACCCCGAAGGTTTCCAAAGGGCGATCGGAAAGCCCTTTGGTCGCCTCCGCAGAGGCGA
>USCR01000231.1 GCA_900553295.1 uncultured Eubacteriales bacterium
AAAAAAGCCCTCGGGTGACGGAGATTTACGCCGCTCCCGGCAATGGCGGCATCGCCGCCGATGCCATCTGCACCGGCATTGGGGCGAAAGACCTGGCGGGCATCACAACCTTTGCCAAGGACAACGCCATTGATTTTGCGGTGGTGGCCCCGGACGATCCCCTGGTCCTGGGGGCAGTGGATCTGCTGGAAGAGGCGGGAATTGCCTGCTTTGGCCCCAACAAAGCGGCTGCCATTCTGGAGGGGAGCAAGGTCTTTTCCAAGGACCTGATGAAGAAGTATCACATTCCCACCGCCGAATACCGGGTTTTTGACAACATGGACGAGGCGCTGGACTATCTAAAGACCGCCCCCATCCCCACTGTGGTTAAGGCCGATGGCCTGGCCCTGGGCAAAGGCGTCACCGTGGCCATGACACGCCAGGAGGCGGTGGCGGCAGTGCGCGCCTGCATGGAGGACAAAATCTTTGGAGAGAGCGGCAGCCACATTGTCATCGAGGAGTTCCTGACGGGCCCCGAGGTCTCGGTTCTCTCCTTTACCGATGGCAAGGTGGTCGTTCCCATGGTCTCCTCCATGGACCATAAACGCATTGGGGATGGGGACACCGGGCCCAACACCGGCGGCATGGGCACCATTGCCCCCAATCCCTACTATACCGCGGAGGTGGCCCAGCGCTGCATGAAGGAGATTTTCCTGCCTACCATCGCGGCCATGAACGCCGAGGGACGCACCTTCCGCGGTTGCCTATATTTCGGGCTGATGCTCACGCCCCAGGGCCCCAAGGTCATCGAGTACAACTGCCGCTTCGGCGACCCGGAGACGCAGGTGGTGCTGCCCCTGCTGGAAAGCGACCTGCTGACCATTATGGAAAGTACCGTGCAGGGGACACTGGCGGAGACGGAAGTGAAGTTCTCCTCCGGCGCGGCCTGCTGCGTGGTGCTGGCATCCGGCGGATATCCCCAGCACTATGAGACGGGCTATCCCATTGCCGGGCTGGCGGAAGCCGCGAAAACGGCCCATGTGTTCCACGCGGGCACCAAGCTGGGGGAACAGGGAGAGATCCTCACCAGCGGTGGGCGTGTGCTGGGCGTAACGGCCCGGGCGGATACGCTGCCCCAGGCCATTGCCGCAGCCTATGAAGCGGCGGAGAAGATTTCCTTTACGGATATGCACATGCGCCGGGACATCGGCCAGCGCGCCCTGGCCGCGCTGCAATAAAGGAGGAAGAAACGGATGAGCGTCAAGCGCATCTATGTGGAAAAAAAGGCTCCCTATGCGGTGGAGGCCAAGCAGCTGCTGTGGGAGATCCGGCATATTTTGCAAATCAAGAGCGTTACCGGTTTGCGGTTGCTCAACCGCTATGACGTGGAAGGCGTCAGCGATGAGCTTTTCGACCGGTGCATGCCCATTGTGTTTTTCGAGCCGCAGCTGGACGAGCATTATGATACCCTGCCCACGGACGCGGATGTGACCTTTGCCGCGGAATACCTCCCCGGGCAGTATGACCAGCGGGCGGCCTCCTGCGAGGAGTGCATCCAGCTGGTGGGCCAGTGCGACCGCCCCACCGTGCGCACCGCCCGGGTGTACCTGCTCACGGGCACGCCCTCCGCTGATGAGGTGGCGCGGATCAAAAAGCACGTTATCAACCCCGTGGAAAGCCGGGAAGCCGACCTGGGGGAGAAGGACACCCTGCGCCAGCAGTACGCCACCCCCGACACCGTGGAAACCCTCCACGGCTTCACCGCCATGAACGCGGAGGAAGTGGACGCCTTCGTCAAGAAGTACGGCCTGGCCATGGATGACGATGATCTGGCCTTCTGCCGGGATTACTTCGCCTCCGAGCACCGGGACCCCACGCTGACGGAGATCCGCATGATCGACACCTACTGGTCCGATCACTGCCGGCATACCACCTTCCTGACCACCATCGACGGCGCGGAGATCCTCAAGCCCCAGGTGGAGAAGGCATTTCAACGGTACCTGAAGGCACGCAAGGCCGTGTACGGGGACCGGCAAAAGCCCATCAACCTCATGGACGTGGCCACCATGGGCGGCAAGGCGCTGAAAAAGGCCGGCTGCCTGCCCAACCTGGACGAGAGCGAGGAGATCAACGCCTGCTCCATCAAAATTGACGTGGACGTGGACGGGGTGAAGGAACCCTGGCTGTTCATGTTCAAGAATGAGACCCATAACCATCCCACGGAGATCGAGCCCTTCGGCGGCGCGGCCACCTGCATCGGCGGCGCCATCCGCGACC
>USCR01000232.1 GCA_900553295.1 uncultured Eubacteriales bacterium
ACCTGCCACATGGAACAGCTGGTGCTGGGCGACCTGGTGGTGGCCCGGGCGGGGGATCAGATCCTGGCCGATGGCCAGGTGGTGGAAGGGCAGGGCGCGGCCAATGAATCCCTGCTCACCGGGGAGAGCGACGCCATTGGCAAATCTCCCGGGGACGAGCTGCTCTCCGGCAGCTATCTCATGGAGGGCCGACTGGTCTACCGCCTGACCCGGGTGGGCGCGGAGAGTTACGCGGGCCGCCTGATCCGGGAGGCCAAGGCCATCAAGCCCCCCAAGTCCGTGCTCATGACCGACCTGAACCGCCTGGTGCGCCTGGTGAGCATGCTGCTGTGCCCCCTGGGCCTGCTGCTGTTTCTCAAGCAATTTTACCTGTCCCATATTGCCCTCACCGAGGCGGTACCCACCACCGTGGCCGCCATGATCGGCATGATCCCGGAGGGGCTGATTCTCCTGACCAGCGTGGCCCTGGCCGTGGGCGTGGTGCGCCTGGGCGGCAAAGGCACCCTGGTGCAGGAGCTGTACGGCATTGAGACCCTGGCCCGGGTGGACACCCTTTGCCTGGACAAGACCGGCACCCTCACCAAGGGGGAAATGGCCGTGGAGCGCCTGGACCCTGTGGGATGCACGGAGGCGGACATGCGCCGGGAGCTGGGCCGGTTCCTCAGCGCCTTTGACGATCCCACCCCCACGCTGGAGGCCCTGCGGCGGGCCATTCCCCCCGTGGACGGGGTGGTGACGGGGACGCTGCCCTTCTCCTCCGCCCGGAAGAAATCCGCCGTCGCCTTTGATGACGGCACGGTGCTGGTGCTGGGCGCGCCCTCCTTTGTTATGGAGGGCAAGCTGTCCGCCCCGGTGCGTCAGCGCATGGAGGCCGCCGCCGGGGAAGGCCTGCGGGTGCTGCTCCTGGCCCGGGCAAAAGGCGCCCTGGAGGGGGAAAGCATTTCCGCGCCCCTGGAGGTGCTGGGCCTGTGCTGCCTCTCTGACGTGATCCGGGGGAACGCCGCGGATACCCTGGCCTATTTCCGCCGTCAAGGGGTGACCGTGAAGGTCATCAGCGGGGATGATCCCCGCACGGTGGCGCACATTGCCCGCCGGGTGGGCCTGGAAGGCTGGGAAAACGCCGTGGACGCCACAACCGTGGGGGAGGGCGCGGCCCTGGCCGAGGCTGCGGAGCGCTACACCATCTTTGGCCGGGTGACCCCCGCGCAAAAGCGGGAGCTGGTGGAGGCCATGAAGGCTGCCGGGCACAGCGTGGCCATGACCGGCGACGGCGTGAACGACATTCCCGCCCTGAAGGCGGCGGACTGCTCCATCGCCATGGCCGGCGGTTCCGACGCGGCCAAGAATGCCGCCCAGCTGACCCTGATGAACGCGGACTTTGCCGCCATGCCGGCCATTGTGGGCGAAGGCCGGCGGGTGATCAACAATATCACCCGGGCCGCGTCCCTGTTCCTGGTAAAAACGCTGTATTCCTTCCTGCTGTCAGTGCTGATGCTGTTCCTGCCCCTGGCCTATCCCTTCCAGCCGGTGCAGTTGACGCTCATCAGCTCCCTGACCGTGGGCATTCCTTCCTTTTTCCTGGCCCTGGAGCCCAACCAGGAGCGGGTGCGGGGGAGCTTTTTGGAAACGGTGCTTCGCGGGGCGCTGCCCGGCGCGGTGGCGGTGGCCGTATGCTCCGCCCTGGCCATGGCCAGCGGACAGGTTTTCGGATTGACCATGGATGTGGATAACACCATCGCCTGTCTGGTAACGGCGCTGGTGGGATTGCTGGTGCTCCTGCGGGTATGTGTGCCGCTGAATCCCGCACGGGGGGCGTTGCTGGCGGTGATGACCGCGGGGCTGGTCTGCGGGGTGACCCTGGCTGGGAAGGTTTTCTTCCTGGTGCCTTTGCAGGGAACGGCCGTGTGGATCACCCTGGGGCTGTGCGTCCTGGCGCTGGGGCTGATGCTCCTGGTGGAAGGGTTGATGAAACGCGTGGAAAAGCAGCGCGAGGTGTCCAAAGCGATGGGCTGAGGACCTGTGGCCGCTCCGTGAAAAGGGGCGGCCATTGATGTTTTCTTAAATGAAACAGAAAAATCACCGCAAGAAAAGATAGCCCGCCGAAGGGGTCC
>USCR01000233.1 GCA_900553295.1 uncultured Eubacteriales bacterium
ACCCCCCGTTGCTAAGGAACAGTGCACCGCTAGCCTCGCAGGGGCGCGCCCAGCTAGGTTCACGTCCGTCCCTGGGAGGGCCACTGTCGCCTTCAAGGTTGGCTTTCACTTCGTGAAAGCCAAGTCGCTTCGCGACCCGCGTATTCGCCTTTGGCGAAAACGCGGCCTGGCGCAGCTGATCCCTCCCCCGGCTCATCGGCACCGGGTTATCCTTGGAGTGATGACAAGGGACCGCCACGGCAGGAACACCGTGCAGCAGAATCTCCCCCTGGTCGGCGGAACCTTGCGCCAAAGAAAATCACTTTTTAATTGTGCATCAACTGCATTTTTAACTAGCAAAAAACGGACTGCCGCAGGCTCACTCCCTGCGGCAAACCGTTCTTTTCTCTTCACGCACGATAATACATGGGCGTGCGCACGCCAAAATGCGCCAGAGCTTCCCGGAATACCGCCAGGAAATCCCGGGCATCCTGGGGCTGCAATGCACCCAGGGAGCACAGGCGGAATGCACCCTTGCGCGCCAGTTTGCCCGGGTAAATAGTATACCCCCGGGCATAGCAATAGTCGTGGATTTTCTCAAAGTCCCACGCCGGATCATCGGGATAAAGCAGGCTGACCACCAGCCCGGCCTCGTCCTCCCGGCGGGTAGTGGTGCGGAAGCCCAGCTCCTCCATGCCCTCCCGGAGCACCGTGTATACCGCCCGGTGACGGGCATACTTGGCCGCTTCTCCCTCCTGCCAGTATTCCTTCATGCCCTGTACGGCGGCATAAATGGTTTGCACCGGCGGGGTGAAGTGCATTTCGCCCTTATCCCGTAGGAAGGCATATTGCATGTACAGGTTGGTGTAATAGCTCCGGGTGGGATAATGGCGGGAGGCCTCCAGGATCTCCGTGCGGCCAATGACAAAGCTCAGCCCGGTCATGGCCATAAGCCCCTTCTGGGCCGATGCCATGATGAAGTCCAGGTTGTCCTCCTCCATGTGGATGGGCAGCATGGCATAGGAAGAGGTGGTATCCACAACGAACACGCATCCGTGCCGGTGGGCCACCGCGCCCAGCTCCCGGATGGGGTTGAGCAGTCCCGTGCCCGTCTCATGGTGGCAGGCATACACCACGCCCACCTCCGGGTGCGCCGCCAGGGCCTGCTCCAGCGCCTGGGGAGAGGCGGGCTTGTCATAGGGCAGGAGCAGGTTTTCGTACTCCATGTGATAGGCGTCGCATACCTCACGGCCCCGGTCGCTGTAAGAACCGTTGTTCACGATGAGGATTTTCTTGTCCGGCGGAGTCAGGGAGGAAATGCAGGCGTCAATGTTGATGGTGCCGCTGCCGCAGAAGAGCACCGCGGTGAACTTTTCAGGGTCTCCGTGGACCACACGCACCAGGTCCGCGGAAAGCGCGCGCATGACATTCCCGAATTCCTTTTCCCGGGGGCAAATATCGGGGACGACCTGGGCATACTTCACTGTATCGGTGGTGGTGGCCGGGCCAGGGTTCAGCAATATGTTACGCTTGACAGGCGTGTTCATCATGAAAGGATGCCTCCATTGTCCTTGGTGGTAATATCAACAGGATACGCCGGTTTTTCCCCTTTGTCAATGTTCAGAAATACTTTTTTACATGTAGGAAGTGAACACCGTGCCCCGAGGCCCGGGCCGTGGCTTGTTCCGCCCACGCCCCTGTGATATAATACAGGCGGATAACCATCCCCCCAAAAGAAAGGAGTATGCACATGGACGCATGGCTAACCCGGCTGCTGGCGCCTAAGCCCGCAACCCATGGAGCGATCACCTGGTGGCAGGGAGAAAGCGCTGCCGCCCAACTGTGCGAAGCACTATATAACCGTCAGATTCACCACGCCCTGATCTTCAGCCAGGGCAGCGAAGCCATGAAGGCCCTGGCCGACGCGCTGGTGGCCGCGGGGATGGAGGTGGAATGGGGCCATGAAAAGGCCGCCCGTCACCGCGGGGAGCGTACGGTGATCCTGGCGGATACCGCCGGCTTCCCGGAGGCTTCCCGCCTGGCCGGTGAGATGCGCCGCCAGGCGCAGCGGGACGCTCAACGGCTCCAGCCCATCCGCCGTGGAAAGCATGAAACTCGGCTCGATAG
>USCR01000234.1 GCA_900553295.1 uncultured Eubacteriales bacterium
TGGACCATTTCCCCAAGAACACCGAGCTGTACCGCATTATGACCACCAAACCCCAGGAACTGAAAAAGGAGGATGAATGACCATGAAACCCAACACCGAACTGAATACCATGATGTTTTTTGACGATGCCCTGGAGGGTGAGCGCACCCAGCTGCTCACCGAGCTGGCCGATGCCGTCAGCGAGACCCGCACGGCGGCGGATCAGGCTGCGGAGCTGAACGAGGACGGCGAAGCGGGCCTGCTGCGCCTGACGGAAATCTGGTGCGCCATGAACGGCGTCCCGGCCATCGTCATCTTCGAGGGCGGGCAGTCCGAGCTGCTGGCCAATGTGGTGGCGCAGATCTACGCCCATCTGCTTCAGCACCCCTCCCGTGACCCTGTGGGGCTGGCCGTCTATGTGGAGCTGCGCTACATGACGGCCTCCCTCATGTTGGGGGAATGGTTTGAATAAGGAACCGCGCCTGCGCTTTACAGACGAGGAACGGGCTGACCCGGCGCTGGAGAAGCCCATCCGCAAGGCGGAAAAGGCCGCCGCCAAAGCAGACAAGGCGCAGGCCAAAATCCCCAAAAAGCAGGTCCGGCAAAAGACGGTGGACCCGGAGACCGGCAAAGTGACCACCAAGCTGGTGCTGGAGGACAAGAAGAAGCCGCCCTCCAAATTGTCCCATGCGGTGCGGGATACCCCCGCCAATGCCGCTCTGGGGAAGCTCCACAAGGAAATCCGGGAGACCGAACAGGACAATGTGGGCGTGGAGAGCGCCCACAAGTCCGAGGAGGCTGCCGAGACCGGCGTTAGGCTTGCACGGGAAGGCTACCGCAGCCACAAGTTGAAGCCCTACCGCAAGGCGGCCCAGGCCGAGCAGAAGCTGGAGAAGGCCAATGTGAACGCCTTGTATCAGAAGTCCCTGCGGGAAAATCCCCAGCTTGCCAGCAACCCCATCTCCCGCTGGCAGCAGAAACAGGCCATCAAAAAGGAATACGCTGCCGCCAAGCGCGCCGGTCAAGCTGTCGGGAACACCGCCAAGACTGCGGAGGCCACCGGCATGGCGGCCAAGGCGGTCAAGGAGAAAGCCCAGCAAGCGGGCGCGTTTGTCATGCGCCACAAAAAGGGCTTTTTGATTGCGGGTGCGATCTTCCTGCTGGTCTGTATGCTGCTCAACACCATGTCCTCCTGCTCCATGATGGCGCAGAGTATCGGTTCCGTGGTGTCCGGCACCACCTACCCGTCGGATGATCCTGAGCTGGTGGCGGTGGAGGCCGACTACGCTGCCAAAGAAACGGCGCTGCAAGCCGAGATCGACAACATCGAAAGCAGCCATCCGGGGTATGACGAGTACCGCTATGACCTGGATATGATCGGGCATGACCCCCATGAGCTGGCAGCCTACCTGTCCGCCGTGCTGCAAGGCTATACCCGGCAGAGCGCCCAGGCCGAGCTGGAGCGCGTGTTCGACGCACAGTATGAACTGACGCTTACCGAGGAAGTGGAGATACGATACCGCACCGAAACTTCCACGGACCCCGTGACCGGCGAGACGACCACCGAGGAAGTCCCGTATGAGTATTACATTCTGAATGTGAAGCTCACCAGCAAGCCCATATCTTCCGTGGCTTCGGAGCTGCTAACCCCGGAACAGCTGGAAATGTACCAGGTGTACCGGCAGACGCTGGGCAACAAGCCGCTGATCTTCGGCGGCGGCTCCCCGGATACGAGCAACTCCGAGGACCTGACCGGCGTGGTATTCGTCAACGGCACCCGCCCCGGCAATCAGGCCGTGGTGGACATAGCCAAAAGTCAGGTGGGCAATGTGGGCGGTCAGCCCTACTGGAGCTGGTACGGCTTCAATTCCCGTGTGGAATGGTGCGCCTGCTTCGTGTCCTGGTGCTACGGCCAGATGGGGCTGTCTGAACCGCGCTTTGCGGGCTGTCAATCCCAGGGTATTCCGTGGTTCCAGTCTCACGGACAATGGGGCGGGCGTGATTACGCCAATATCGCCCCCGGCGACGCCATCTTCTTTGACTGGGACCTGGATGGCAGCGCCGACCATGTGGGCCTTGTGGTCGGCACAGACGGCAGCCGGGTCTACACCGTGGAGGGCAATTC
>USCR01000235.1 GCA_900553295.1 uncultured Eubacteriales bacterium
GTCCTCCGGCAAGGACAGCATCATGGAAAGCAGTCCCTTGGATTTCAGCGACAGCCCCTTATCGCGCAGGTGGTGGTTGCTCATCACGGTATAATCACGGGTCCGTTCAATGCGAAAAACGGCCATTTCATCACTCCTCTCGGTATTCATGGCATGAAAAAAGCCGCTGTCAGTTATGACGCGGCTCAAACTTCATAGAAAACTCCGAGCATCCCGTCAAAGGGATGGTCGTTGATGTCCTCAAAGGCATCGGCAATTTCTTCTGGCGGATAGTCCTGCCAGTCCCGGCTCTTGACGATATGGTGGAGTGTGCGGTAGCAGGTAGAAAACCGCTCGTATGCCGAACGGTATTTTGTGGTTACGCCGGACACCTCCACAAACCGCCCATCCTCCAGAAGCCACAGTTCCCGGATACAGGCGGCATCCACCTGGGTGGAATGACTTTGGATTGTTTTTTGGTAAATACAGCATCCCCGCTGGGGAAACAGCTCCGGCCCGTAATAGTCCAGGGCGCGCTCATGGCTGCCGGAAGTCTGGTAGGCAAGGACGTTTTCCCCACGATAGCGCACACCCTGCGCCACAAGCTCCAGGTCCAGCCTGGAGAGCGCACGTTTCCGTTCCTTTTTATCAGGAAACAGGTGCAGATACGCCGTGCGAATGGCATCACAGATTTCTTTTTCTCTGAACATCTCATTTCCTCCGCTTTTTCTTTACATACAGGACGTGGCCCTCAATCACATGGGCGCACTTTTTGATTTTGATTTCCCGGCGCTGCTGGCTGAGTAAGGCGGCCTGATAGCCGTCCTCGGTGAGAAACAGCCGCATTTCATCGCCGGGGCTGCCGTAGGAGCCGGGGCGCAGGACGGAAAACTCAATCATCCAGCGGGTATTGTCCCGAAAACGCTCCACAGCCAAAATGTTATGTCCTTTCAGCTCGCGGGCTGAAATATCCCTCATAGGCAACTCCTCTCTCAGCGTTCGTGCTGTTGCTGGCGCTTGCGCTGCCACTGTTCCAGCAGCTTGATGATGGTCTCCTGCATCCGCTGGGGCGTATAGCTCCGGGGAAAATATTTGCGCAGGGTGTCGCTGGTGAAGGTGATCTTGTCCAGGTCGCTTTTCTTTTCTTCCCCCATGATGACCCGCATCATGTCGAGGGTCAGGTGCCCCTCCTGGCTGTACTTTTTCAGCCGCTGGGCCTGGGAAAGCGATGGCGTGGCCTGTTCGCTGTCTATCGCGTCCAGCAAATCCACCTGTTCCTCTTTTTTGAGGAAGGACAGCTCGTAGGCCGGGTTGAAGGCGATTTTCTTCTCGTCCACCATGTCCAGCAGTTCGGGGATCAGCTCGGTGAGGCGGATGTATCGTGAAATCTGGTTGCGGATCTGCCCAACCTGCTCTGCCAAAATTTCTCTGGATTCCTTGCCATCGAAATTCCGCCCAAGTTGGGCGGAATTTTTAGAAGGACGTCCGGCCTGCCTTTTCATGGCCTCCAGCTTCATCTTATAAGCAAAAGCCCGCTCACTGGGGAGCAGGCTTTCTCGCTGCAAATTGCTGTCAACCATAATAATGGTGGCCTGATCGTCGTCCAGGTCGCGGACAATGACCGGCATGGTGTCCTTGCCCGCCAGTTCGCTGGCCCGGTGCCGCCGGTGCCCGGCTACCAGTTCATAGCCACCGTTGGGGTCCGGGCGGGCAATGGCCGGGACCAGCACGCCGTACTGCCGGATGCTGTCTGCGGTCTCCATCATGGCATCGTCATCCTTGACCTTGAAGGGGTGGTCCTTGAACGGGTGCAGCTCCGACAAGGGAATTTCCAGAACCTTCTCCCGCTGGGCGTCGGCGCGGCTTTCCTCGGTGGAAAACAGGTCATCGACCGAGGCCAGCTCTACTTTTTTCGCGCTGCTTTTCAAGTTTTATCACCTCCCGTGTCAGATTTTTATAGGCTTCCGCCACCTTGCCGCCGGGGTCATGTGCGAAGATGCTCTTGCCCTCGGCGCTGATTTCCTTTGCTCGGACCGAATGGGGAATCTCGGTGCCGAACACCTTAATTTTGCTGCCGTAGGTCTCCCGCAGCAGGGCGGCGATCTCCTTGGCAAAGTTGG
>USCR01000236.1 GCA_900553295.1 uncultured Eubacteriales bacterium
CTGCTTTTCGGGAGAGCGCGAGAGGGGCTTTTCTCAGAAAAGCCGCCTCTCGCAACACGCCGCATGTTACTTGCTCTTATGGAAGAGCAGCCGCTCGTAACGGTCCACGTCCGCGTTGCGGACCATGATCTCCAGTTCCTCGTCACCCATGACGGTGTTGCGGCCCTGGGCGTAAAGCTCATCCACCTGGGCACGGACGGCCTGCACCAGGGGGTCGTCCTTGGGAATGATATTCTCACCCTTCAGGCGGAAATAACCATTCATCCAGTGGGCCACGCCGGCCAGGCCGCTGTGGGAGTCCACGGCCACGGTGGCGGGGCGGTTGAGGATGGCGGTGGTGTCAAAGATGTTGTAAATCTCCTCATCCTTGAGCATGCCGTCGGCATGGATGCCCGCGCGGGTCACGTTGAAGTGGCGGCCCACAAAGGGCTGGCGGGGGCTGATCTCGATGCCGATCTCCCGCTCCATGTAATCGGCGATTTCCGTGATGGCGCTCAGGTCCATGCCGTCGTCGGTGCCGCGCAGGCCCTGGTACTCAATGGCCATGGCCTCCAGGGGGCAGTTGCCCGTGCGCTCGCCAATGCCCAGCAGGGAGCAGTTCACGCTGGAGCAGCCGTACATCCAGGCCGCGCCGGCATTGGACACCACCTTGTAAAAATCGTTATGCCCGTGCCACTCCAGCTGGGAGGAGGGTACCTCCGCATAGTGGCGCAGGCCATAGATGATGCCCGGGACGCTCCGGGGCAGGGCGGCACCGTAATAGGTGACGCCATAGCCCATGGTGTCGCAGGCGCGGATCTTGATGGGCAGGCCGCTCTCCTGGGACAGGAGCATCAATTCCTCCGCAAAGGGGACCACAAAGCCGTAGAAATCCGCCCGGGTGATGTCCTCAAAGTGGCAGCGGGGGGTAATCCCCTGGTCCAGGGCCGCCTTGACGATGCCCAGATACTTCTCCATGGCCTGGGCACGGTTCAGGTGCATCTTTTTGAAAATGTGGTAGTCGCTGCAGGAAACCAGGATGCCCGTCTCCTGCACGCCCGCGGCCTTGACCAGCTCAAAGTCCTTTTCATTGGCGCGAATCCAGGTGGTGATCTCCGGGAAGCGCAGGCCCAGGTCCTGGCAGCGGCGCAGGGCTTCCTTGTCCTTATCGGTATAAAGGAAGAATTCGCTCTGCCGGACCACGCCCTTGGGGCCGCTGAGGCGGCTCATGAGCTTGAACAGGTGCACGATCTGTTCCGGGGTAAAGGGGCTGACGGACTGCTGACCGTCCCGGAAGGTGGTGTCGGTAATCCAGATCTCGTCGGGCATATCCTCGGGCACATGCCGCATGTTGAAGGCAATCTTGGGGATGTGCTTGTAGTCATAAATCTCCCGGTACAGGTTGGGCTCTGCCACGTTTTGCAGGGAATATTTGTATTTCGCCTGCTTGATAAGGTTAAGCCTTTTGTCGAATTCCAGCATAAGAAGCGTCCTCCTTTCTACTTTTCCCTGAACGTTGCGTCATTGAAACGTTCTCCCGTGCATGGTGCGGGAGGACGGGAAAGACGGTACGGCGCGCCTTAGCTCAGCTCGGCGACAAACTCGCCAATGCGGCTGAGGCCTTCCAGAATGTTCTCCATGGACACGGCAAAGGACCACCGGACATAGTGGGGCGCGCCGAACCCGGTGCAGGGCACCACCGCCACCAGTCCCTCCCGGAGAAAGACGTTGGCAAAGTCGTCGGCGTCACGGATCTCCACCCCGTAGAGGGTCCTGCCGATGAGCTCCTCCAGGTTCATCAGCATGTAGAAGGTGGCCTCGGACCGGACCGGATGCACCCCGGGGATGGCGGACATGCGCTGGTAGAGGTAGTCCCGGCGGACCTCAAACGCCCGCCGCATGGCCTCAATCTCCGCCTGGGAGCCCCCAAAGGCCTCCTCCGCGGCGGCTTGGGCGATGGAGCAGGTCCCCGACAGGCTGTGGCTGAGGTAGTTGCTCATCACCTGGACAATCTCCCGCCCGGCCGCGGCGAATCCGATCCGCCAGCCGGTCATGGCGTAGGTCTTGGAGGCACCGCTCACCAGAATGGTCCGCTCCTTCACCGCCTGGGACAGGGAGG
>USCR01000237.1 GCA_900553295.1 uncultured Eubacteriales bacterium
TGACTCTCGCACAGATCCTCCATAAAGGTATCGCCTGCAGGTGCAAGATGGCAAAGGTTGGGGGTTTTTGCGCTGATGGCGTTTGCGGCATCCAGGCTGATCTTCACGCCCGCTTCATGCGCGATGGCGGGCAGATGCAGCATGGTATTGGTAGAGCAGCCCAGCGCCATATCCACGGTTTCCGCATTGTGGAATGCGGCTTCCGTCATGATATCGCGCGGGCGGATATTCTTCTTAACGAGTTCCATGACCTGCATGCCGGCATGCTTAGCAAGGCGCAAACGAGCGGAGTAAACGGCGGGAATGGTGCCGTTTCCAGGGAGCGCCATGCCGATGGCTTCAGCGAGGCAGTTCATGGAATTTGCGGTGTACATGCCCGAGCAGGAGCCGCAGGTGGGGCATGCGTTTTCTTCATATTCGCGCACGCCGTCTGCATCCAGCGTACCCGCGTGGTAGGCGCCGACTGCCTCGAACATATGGCTGAGGCAGGTGCGCCGGCCGTCTTTCAAATGCCCTGCGAGCATGGGGCCGCCCGAACAAAGAATGGTGGGAATATTGATGCGCGCCGCAGCCATGAGCAGGCCGGGCACATTTTTATCGCAATTGGGGATCATCACGAGCCCATCAAACTGATGCGCGAGCGCCATGGCCTCGGTGGAGTCGGCAATGAGGTCCCGGGTGACCAGGGAATACTTCATCCCCACATGGCCCATGGCAATGCCGTCACAGACCGCGATGGCGGGGAAGGTCACCGGGGTTCCCCCCGCCGCCCGGATGCCGGCCTTGACCGCCTCCACAATTTTATCCAGGTCCATGTGACCGGGTACAATCTCATTCCAGGAGCTCACCACCCCCACCAGGGGCCGGTTCAGCTCCTCCTCGGTATAGCCCAGGGCGTAGAGCAGGGACCGGTTGGGGGCCCGTTCCACGCCTTTTTTGATTTGATCGGAACGCATCAGGCTGTCCTCCTTATAAAAACTCATACAAAATTGTATGACCTCTCTTGAATTGTCTGACATTATATTATAGGATAGAGAGAGCAATGTCAAGGGAAATCCGCAGGTTTTCCCCAAAAGGAGGTCCCTATGGAGAAAAAAAGTCTATCCCAACAAACCGCCGACCGGCTGTACACCATGATCGTGGTGGAGCACCGCCTGTCCCCCGGCGAGAAGCTGCCCAGTGAGGTGGAGCTGGCCCGGGAGCTGGGGGTCAGCCGCACCACCCTGCGGGAGGCCCTCCATGTCCTGGTCTCCCAAAAAATCCTGGAGGCCCGCCGGGGGCGGGGCACCTTTGTCACCGACCAGGCAGCCCAGGTCAACGACTATGGCTTTTCCCACCTGGATCAGGTCCGGGGGGAGCTGAAGGACCTCTTTGAACTGCGGGCCATCTTTGAGCCCAGCGCCGCCCGGCTGGCCTGCCTCCGGGCCACGGAGGAGGAGATGGCGGACATCCTGGCCCGGGGAGAGGACGTGGACCGGTGCATCCGCCTGGGGCAGGACCGAACCGAGGCGGACCGGGAATTTCATGCCGCCATTGTCCGGGCCACCCACAACAGCTTCATGATGCGCCTGCTGCCCATGATCAACCAGGCGGTGGCCGCCGCCATTGCCTCTGGCCAGCACAAGGACCAGCTGGCGGAGGACACCCGCAAGGACCATGCCCTGCTGATGGACTTCTTCCGAAAGCGCGACGCCGCCGGCGCAGGGCATGCCATGGCCATTCACATGCACCACTCCATTGACGTCATGGGGCTGGGTACCCAGTGATCCCCCAGCAATCCCCTTGGGAACCCTTACGGAAAGGCAGTACCCGAATCGGGTGCTGCCTTCTCCCTCTATTCTGTAAAAAATGTTTGACATTTTAATCGAAGTATGCTATCCTCATAATGTAAAGAGTTTTTGACATTATGAGTTTATTCCTGGAGGTTTCCCCATGTCATTCGATCTGATCACGCTTTCCTTTTTTCTCCTCTTCCTTGGCTTTCTCCTTGTCTGCATCATCCGCATGTTTTTCTGCCTCCTCCGTCTGGGGGATGAGAGACGGCAGATGATTGTGGGAAAAGCCTGTACCTTTTCCTTCACAGGCACGGTGGGCTAT
>USCR01000238.1 GCA_900553295.1 uncultured Eubacteriales bacterium
CTGAACATCTTCAACCGGCATGCCTCCCGGGTGGTCATGGCCAACCTGGCGCAAACGGTAAACGTGCTTCAGGCCGTTATCCTCACCGAAGGGGACAAGATGGTACTCACCCCCACCTACTATGTGTTTGACCTGTACAAGGCGCATCAGGAGGGGCTGCTGGTGCCCAGCCATGTGGAAACGGATGAAAGCGCCCCCGGCGTATGCCGCCTGAGCGCTTCCGCTTCCCGCAAGGACAATGTGCTCACCGTAACGGTGGCCAATACCTCCGCCACGGAGGGCACCGAGGCGGTAATCTCCCTTAGCGGCACCAAGCCCGCGGCGGCCCAAGGGCGGATGCTGGCCGGGGAGATGCACGCCAAGAACGACTTCGACGCTTCTCCCGTGGCGATTCAGCCCCTTGCGGATATTGCCATTCAGGGGGACGAGGTACGTGTATCCCTGCCCGCCTGCGCGGTGGCCGAGATCACCATCACCCTGTAAAGTTCATCTTACGATCGTGCATTCGGCGCGGTGGAGACGCTTTTGCAAAAGCAAGGCGTTTCTGCCGCGCCGCTTTGCTGTACCCCCCTTTGTCGGGGAGGAAACGGTTGCTTTTTTGCCGGAAAAATGAATCTTTTCATACGGATGCGGATGTGCTATAATAACATACTACACGAAGGGAGGCCGCGCCCATGCAGAGCATGACGGGCTATGGCCGCTGCCAGGCAGTGCTGGATGGCCGGGAAATGACCCTGGAGGTAAAGACCGTAAACCACCGTTTCCTGGATCTGTCCTTTCGGCTGCCCCGCAACGTGGGTTTCTTGGAGGAAATGCTGCGCAGGGAGCTGACAAGCGGCTTCCAGCGGGGGCATATGGACGTGTTTGTGGCCTACCGCAATACGCGTTCCGACGCGCGTCAGGTGCGGGTGGACGCCGCCCTGGCCGGTGCCTATATGGAGGCGGCACGCCAGGTGCAGGAAATTGCCGGGGCGAGCGAACCGCTCAGCGCAGCACAGCTGATGGCCTTGCCGGATGTGGTGCAGATCACCGAGGCACAGGAGGATCAGGGGGCGGTGGAACAGCTGGCGAAACTGGCCCTGGAGCAGGTGACCGCCCAGGTGCGGGCCATGCGGGCCCGGGAGGGCGACGCACTGCGCAGGGATCTCACCGAGCATCTGGATGCCCTGGCACAGTTACGGGAGCGCATGGCGGCCCGTGCACCACAGGTGCCCCAGGCTTACCGGGAACGGCTGAATGCCCGCCTGGCGGAACTGGCCGTGGAGCCGGTGGAGCCACAGCGGCTGGCACAGGAAGTGGCTATCTTTGCGGACAAATGCGCCATTGATGAGGAGCTTTCCCGCTTGGCATCCCATATCGCGCAGATGCGCGCCTGCCTGGACGAGGATGGCGCCGTGGGCCGCCGGCTGGATTTCCTGACCCAGGAGATGAACCGGGAGGTCAATACCATCGGCTCGAAGTGCCAGGATGTGCGGGTCACGCGCCTTGTGGTAGAGATGAAATCCGAAATCGAAAAAATACGCGAACAGATTCAAAACGTGGAATGAACAGGAGGATTGTGTGTGAAACTGATTAATATTGGGTTTGGAAATATGGTTTCCGCGTCCAAGCTGGTCGCCATTGTCAGTCCGGAGTCCGCGCCCATCAAGCGCATCATCCAGGACGCGCGCGACAAGGGCGTGCTGATCGACGCGACATACGGCAGGCGGACGCGGGCGGTGATCGTCATGGATTCGGACCATGTCGTGCTGTCGTCCATCCAGCCGGAGACCGTCGCAAACCGCGTGGTAGAGCGCGACAGCGAAGACGGGGATGACGGCGATGAGTAAGACGGGCCGTATTTTCATCGTCTGCGCGCCGTCCGGATGCGGCAAGGGCACGATTATCAAGCAGCTTTTAGAGCAGGATCCCTCCATATTCCTCTCGGTTTCGGCGACGACGCGCGCCCCGCGGCCCGGCGAGGTGCCGGGGGAGAGCTACCTTTATGTGACGAAGGAAGCGTTTTCCCATTTGATTGAGACAGACGGGCTGTTGGAATATGCTCAATTCTGCGGGAACTTTTACGGCACGCCGCGCGCC
>USCR01000239.1 GCA_900553295.1 uncultured Eubacteriales bacterium
TCGCGCCTGCCGGGGTTTGGGGCTGAGCCCAAAACCTTATGCAGGAGCATTTTTCGTGAGCGTTGCGAGCGTGCGAGGGGTGCAGGAAACGCGGTGCTTTCCAAAACCAGGGTTTTGTCAACGGTCTGAGCCCGGCACAGCCGGACTTTTTTCGATGCGCGCGGCGAACCCCTTCCGAGAGATCCGCAGGGCCGAAGCCCTCCGAGGGAAGGCCGGAGTCCCGGCACCGTTTGATTTGGAAACGGCGTCCCGCATGAGCGTGGGGGAGCCTTGCGCCCTCAGGGATCAGCCCTGTTTTGCAGGGGCTATTTTCCCATAGCCGCTCCAGGCAAACAGGGCTTCCTCCGCCTCGTCGCCGTAGACCTTTTCCACATTGCAGATATAGAGGTAATGGTCGCCGACCTCGTGGTATTCCTTCAGGCGGCACACGATGGCCACACGGCTGTGGGCCGGAATCCGGATGGCGCTGCCCTCGACCGGCGCAAGCTCGATGTGGAACCGGGCGGCCTTGTCGGTATCGCGGCCCGTGGTAGTGCCGCAGCCCAGCACGGCATCCGCGATCGCTGCACCGGGAATGGTAAGAATCACCTGACCGCTTTCGCGCACCCGCTCTCCGCTGTAGGAGGGTTTGGCCATGGCATAGGCAATCATGCCGGGGTTATACGAGAGATAGGTCCACCAGGACACTGTGGCCAGGTTGGTGGAGCCGTCCGGCTTCCGGGTGCACACCACGGTCACCGGGTTGGGGGAAGTAAGCTGGGAAGCCTTGGGCAACGTGATTTCTTTCATGCAAAATTCCTTCCTTTCTGAGGGGCTGGGGTGAGTGACAGGGGCCTGCCGGGGGAGCGGGTTTCCTGACGCCGACGGCATCCATGGTTTCCGCCCGCTGCCCCGCGGCTGGCCTTTGCGGGCGGCGCGTCAGATCCTGTCGGCCAGCGCCGCTGCCTGAGCACAGCCGTCCGTCTTGTGGATGTCGCCCACGTTCAGAACGCCGGGTATCAGCACCTCGCCCACCATCTTCCACTTGTTCAGGGCGGCCGTGCGCTCCATGGGAATGCGAACGCCATCCAGCACGGACCGGTCCTCCTCCTCACAGCAGGCGATGAGCGCACATTCTTTTCCCGCGATGTCCTTGCCGCCCACCACCAGGGAGTAGAGGCGGTCGATGACCCCCTTGATCTGGGCGGGGATGGAGTACCAGTACACCGGCATGGTGAACACCAGGGCGTCTGCTTCCAGAACGGCCGGGGCGATGAGGTTGAAATCATCGTCAAAGGAGCAGGCCTTTCCGGTTTTGAAGCAGGTTTCACAGGCGTGGCAACCGCCTATTTTCATCATGGCGGCGTCAAAGCGGGTAACGGTATGGCCCTTGGCCTGGGCGGCCCGGATGAATGCGTCGGTCATGGCGAAGCTGTTGCCGTCTTTGCGGGGACTGCCGGTTATCACAACGATCTTTTTGCTCATGGTGGTTCCTCCTTATGGCCTGGGATTGACTTTTCCCATGCTTTACGCTATCATTCTATCAAGCACGGGGAAAAAGACAAGTACGCACATGAAAGTGTGATACTAACATAAAGGTCCAGTACTTACCAAAAGGAGAGTATGACATGAGCGGGCGGTGCATTGCCAATGAATGCCTTGAAACAACCGGATTCAGCTACACGCTTTCGCTGATCAACGGCAAATACAAGATGACCATTCTCTATACGCTGATGGAATTCGGCGTTGTCCGTTTCAATGAAATGAAAAAGTATATCGGAGAAATCTCCTATAAGACCCTGAGCACGACTTTGAAGGAGCTGGAGGCGGACCAGCTGGTCCATCGAGAGGAATATCCGCAGATTCCCCCAAAGGTGGAATACAGTCTGACAGAGAGGGGAAAATCCCTGATTCCCATTCTGGACGGGATGTGTGAGTGGGGCGATCAAAACCGGCTGTAAAAAGCGTGGGGGGTGACGGAAACGCCGGCCGCCGGCGATGGTTTCCGGCGGAATGCGGGTTCCCGCCCCGCAATGATCGGCGCTGGGGGCGCGGGAGGGACCCGCTCCCAATCA